>NZ_JBEYZK010000029.1:0-105935 GCF_040646035.1 Streptomyces sp. NPDC046465 | reverse complement strand
CTGCAGGGGGGACCCTGTGGGAGAGTAGGACGCCGCCGAACTAATTTTGATCGGGAAACCCCCGCACCTTATGGTGCGGGGGTTTTCTGCGTTCTGGGGTCGTGGCGAAGACTTAGGGTCGGGATATGCGATACGACCTGGTCATCTTCGACAACGACGGCGTCCTGGTGGACAGTGAGCCGATCTCCAACACCATCCTGGCCGGCTATCTGACCGAGCTCGGGTATCCCACCGCGTACGAAGACTCCTTGCGTGACTACATGGGCGCTGCCATGCATCGCGTACACGACCTGATTCTTGAGCGGAGTGGTGAGCGGCTGCCCGCCGACTTCGACGAGGTCTTACACGGGCGGGTGTTCGCCGCCTTCGAGCGGGAGCTGCGGCCCGTGGAAGGGGCCGTGGAGGTCCTTGAGAAGCTCGCCGCCGACGGGGTGCCCTACTGTCTGGCCTCGTCCGGGAGCCATGAGCGGATTCGGGTCGGGCATCGGAAGACTGGGCTCGACAGGTGGTTCGACGAGTCCCGGGTCTTCAGTTCGCAGGACGTGGGGCGGGGGAAGCCCGCGCCCGATCTCTTTCTGTATGCCGCCGAGCGCATGGGCGTCGCGCCGGAGAAGTGCGTGGTCGTGGAGGACAGTCCGCTCGGGGTGCGTGCTGCCGTGGCCGCCGGGATGGATGTCTACGGGTTCACGGCCATGACGCCCGCGGAGCGGCTCGTGGGCGCCACCGGACTCTTCGCGGACCTGCGGGACTTGGCTGACCTGCTCGTATGACGCGGGCAGCGGGGCGGGGCTGACAATTGTCACTGCCAGGTCCGGACGATCGTTTCTGTCGGGGGACAGGGGCCGACGGCGAAGCTGTGTGTGTCGCGAAGGAGTCGCGAACGGCACGTACACAGCTACGACGGAGGAACCCGATCATGAGCCAGCTCGCTGCCGAAGCCCCCGCCACGGTCACCCCGGCCGCCTCCGCCTCCGCCGCGGGCGCGGGCGCGAAGGCCCGTAAGGCGCGGATCGAGTCGCTGAAACCGCTCGTGCTGGACGCGGTCGTGCCCACCGCCTCGTACTACCTGCTCAGCAAGGGGTTCGGGTTCGGCACCATGGCGGCGCTCGGTTGGAGCAGTGTGGTGCCTGCCGGGCGGACGGCGTGGGGGCTGGTCAAGGAGCGGCGGGTCAACGGGCTCGCGGCGCTCATCCTGACGGCCAATGTCGTGGGGCTGCTGATGAGCCTGATCGCCGGTGATCCGCGGCTGATGCTCGCCAAGGACAGCGGGATCACCGCGACCGTGGGGATCGCCGTGCTGCTGTCGGTGGCGGCCGGGCGGCCGCTGATGACCGCTGCCCTCAAGCCCTGGGTGACCAAGGGGGATGCCGGGCGGACCGCGGCCTGGGAGCGGCTGAGTGCGGAGCGGGGGCGGTTCGCGCGCCTTGAGCGGATGTTCTCCGTGGTGTGGGGCGCGGCGCTCCTCGGGGAGGCGCTGCTGCGGGTCGTGGGGGCCTATACGTTGTCCGTCGACACCATGGTGTGGCTGGGCGGGGTGATCGCGGCGGTGACGATCACGCTGACGGTCGTCGTCAGTGGCCGCCTGGCCGTCGAGCCGATGGAGAAGATGGTCCGCAAGGCCGCCGGGGCCTGCTGAAATTGGTTGAGTGATCCATCTACCCACGGGTAGTCCGGGGCCCTACGCTCTGCAGCCATGACCGATGAGCTGCGGCGCGGCAGGGCCTCGCTGGCGTTCGCGTTCCTGGTGCAGGGAGCGACCTTTGCCCTGCTGGTGACGCGGATTCCGGCGATCCAGGATCGCTACGGGATATCCGACGGGCTGCTGCCCGTCTTTCTCGCGGCGGTGCCGATCCTGGCGGGTGCCGCGAGTGTGGCCACCGAGCAGCTGGTCAAGAGGGTGCCGCCGAGTGCGGTGCTGCGGTGGTCGCAGCCTGTGGTGCTGCTTGCGCTGCTGGGGGTGGGCGCGGGGGACGCGCTCTGGCAGGCGGCTGCGGCGCTCGGGGCGTTCGGGCTTGCGGTGGGTGCGCTCGACGCGTCCATGAACATGCTCGGGGTGAGTCTGCAACGGGCCTATGGGCGCAGCATCATGCTCGGGTTTCACGCCGCGTACAGCCTGGGCGGGATCGTCGGGGCCTCGCTGGCCTGGGTCGGGGCGCACTGGGATCTTCCGCTCCTCGTCTCCTATCTGCCGGTCGTGGTGGTGTTGCTGCCGGCCGCGCTGATCGGGAGCCGGTGGTACGTCGATGCGGCGGCGGAGAAGGACGGTGCGGGTGCCGGGGCGGGCAAGGAGGGCGGGACGGTCGTCTTCAAGGTGCTGTTGCCGCTCTGCCTGGTGATGACCTTCGCGTACATCGGGGACTCGACCGTCTCCAACTGGAGCGCCAAGTATCTGCAGGACGTCCTGGGGAGTTCCGAGGACGTCTCGACGGTTCCGTACAACGTCTACATGGTGATGACGCTGGTGGGGCGTGGGCTCGGGGATCTGAGTGTGCGGCGGTTCGGGGCCGTGGCGGTGGTGCGGGCCGGGTCGGTGGTGGCCGCGCTGGGGTTCGCGGTCGTGGCGGTGGCGCCCGGGGCGTGGGTCGGGATCGCGGGGTTCACGGTGCTGGGGCTCGGTCTGTGCGTGGTTGTTCCGCAGACGTTCGCCGCGGCGGGGCGGCTGTTCCCGGGGGCTTCGGATGCGGCCGTCGCGCGACTGAATATCTTCAACTATGTGGGATTTTTGATCGGTTCGCCGTTGGTGGGCGGGCTCGGGGATGCGTGGAACTACCGGGGCGCCATGGTCGTTCCTCTGGTGTTGGTCCTCCTGACCTTGCTGTACGCCCGTTCCTTCGCCCCGGGAGCGGACCGGTACGGTGACGGGCATGAGTGGCCGCGCACAGCTGATGTGGGACGAGGCAGTAACGGGCTATGACTTCGGCCCGGGTCACCCGATGGACCCGGTCAGGCTCGGGCTGACCCGGAGCCTCATCGGCGCCTTCGGGCTCGACCAGGAGCTGGATGTGGTCGCGGCCAAGCGCGCCGGTGACTCGACGCTGCGGCTCGTGCACCGCGGGGATTACGTGGACGCGGTCAAGGCGGCCTCCGCCGACCCGGGGTCCGCGCTCGGGGAGTACGGCCTCGGTACGGAGGACGACCCCGCCTTCGCCGGGATGCACGAGGTGTCCGCGCTCATCGCCGGGCAGTCCGTCGGCGCGGCCGAGGCGGTGTGGCGCGGGGAAGCGCTGCACGCGGTGAACTTCGCGGGCGGGCTGCACCATGCGATGCCCGGGGGTGCCTCCGGGTTCTGCATCTACAACGACGCCGCTCTTGCCGTCGCCCGCCTCCTTGAGCTGGGCGCCGAGCGGGTGGCGTACGTGGATGTCGACGTGCACCACGGCGACGGCGTCCAGGCCGCCTTCTGGGAGGACCCGCGGGTCCTGACGATCTCGCTCCACGAGCATCCGCGCACGCTGTTCCCGCAGACGGGGTGGCCCGAGGAGACGGGTGCGGACGGCGCGGCGGAGGGGTCCGCGGTGAACGTCGCGCTGCCGGCCGGTACCGGTGACGCGGGATGGGTGCGGGCCTTCCACTCCGTGGTGCCCGAGTTGCTCGCCGAGTTCCGGCCGCAGGTTCTGGTGACGCAGCACGGTGCCGACACGCACTTCGAGGATCCGCTCGCCCACCTCGCCGTATCGCTTGACGCGCAGCGGGCCGTGCAGGTCGCCTGTCACGAGCTGGCCCACCAGTACGCCGACGGGCGCTGGGTGGCTCTGGGGGGCGGTGGGTACGCCGTGGTGGATGTGGTGCCGCGGTCGTGGACGCATCTGGTCGGGATCGCCGCGGGGCGGCCGGTCGAGCCCGCGACGGCCGTGCCCGAGGCATGGCGGCAGGAAGCCTTCGCGCGGACACAGCAGGTGGCGCCGGGGCGGATGACGGACGGGCGGTGGCCCGTGGACTGGCGGGGGTGGGAGTCGGGGTACGACCCCGCGGACCGGCTCGACCAGGCGGTGATAGCCGCTCGGCGGGCGGCGTTTCCCTTGCGGGGCCTGCTGGCATAGCGCGGGCGTAGGGGTCGGCAGGGGGCTATCCCCGGCCGAAGTTCGGGGCGTATTGTGCCCGCGTTAGCCCAACTGTGGGGGTTTTCCGGGGTTTTGTGGGTTCGGGGGTGGTCGATGGGCCAGCATCGGCAGCGTGTTGAGCACCGGCGCCCTGCGTGCGCATCTGTTGGCGGCCCGGCTGGCCGGGCCCGTGGCCACCTCGCGGGAGCAGAGCCTGCGGAGCTATCGGCTCTTCGCGGCCCGCGACCCGCGGATACTGCTCGGGCTCGACCCCGAGTGGAGTTGGGGCCCCGGTGACCTGCTCGGGCTGATGGCGGACAAGTGCGGGGTGTCCGCTGATCCGGCGCTCACCACGGGGGCCGATGTCATCGATCCGGAGCGGACGCTGGCGGCGCTCGACGCCTTCGCGGAACGGCTCGCGGACGCGGCGCGGCAGCGGCTCCCGGTCCTCCTCGGGACGGGTCATCCGCACCGTCTGCTCGGCTTCTACGCCGCGTTGGCGGACGCTTTGTCGGCGGCGGGATGCCCCGTCCTCACCCCCGCGCAGGGCAGCAGTGTCGACATAACGACCCGGTTCGGCCTACGCACGTACAACCTTGACTACGTACAAGGAGTCGCGCTGGTGCGCGAACCCGGCGCGCGTCCCGCCGGGAGTGAGACCGGCGCACACACCCACTCACCACTGCCGGTTCGGGCCGCTCTGGATGCCGCCGCGGAGGCCGGCGGACCGCTTCCAGGGTTGGTCGTAGGGGACCACGGATGGGTCTGCGGGGCAGGTCAGCTGGGGTTCGAGGCGATCGGCCTGGCGGATACGGATGATCCCGCGCTGTTCGTCGGAGAGGCTGAGGGGCGGGTGTCCGTCGTCGTTCCGCTTGATGACGCTGTGCGGTCTGATTACTACCGACCGCTTACTCGCTATGTACTCAATCGAGCGTGTCTGTCACAGTAGGCGGCCGATGGCTGCTCCTCTTCCCCACTCGCATCATCCGCCCCTAGTCTGGGGAGTGAGCGCATAGCGACGAAGAGTCACCGGAAGGGGAAGCCGGTGCCCGTCATGTGCGGAAGGTTCAGGTGGGGTGTCATGGCTGCAGACCAGAGGCCGCTGAACGAGGTTCAGTTTCTGACCGTGGCGGAAGTCGCCTCGGTGATGCGAGTGTCCAAGATGACCGTGTACCGGTTGGTGCACAGCGGTCATCTGCCCGCCATCCGGGTCGGAAGGTCCTTCCGGGTTCCGGAGCAGGCGGTTCACGAGTACCTCCGCGAGTCCTATGTGGGGGTCGAAGCAGGTTGAGCGAGGGGCCTCAGGGCCCGTCGCGGCAGGGGGCATGGCCCCTCGATTACGTCCCTCACGCGGGGACGGGTAGGCTAGGCCGACGTAGGTCGTGTGGGCCCAGTCTGCTGCCCCGCACCGAGTGAAGAGAAGTGAGCGAGGGTAGTCGTGGGCTCTGTTATCAAGAAGCGGCGTAAGCGGATGGCCAAGAAGAAGCACCGCAAGCTGCTGAAGCGCACTCGCGTTCAGCGTCGCAACAAGAAGTAAGCGGCCGCTGCAACAGCGTGTACCGAAGCCCTCCCGTCATCCGACGGGAGGGCTTCGGTGTTTTCGGCCGTCTCTGGGTGCACGGACATCACACCGCAACGTCCACCCGCTAGCGTGGGCCGCAACACAGCCGACACCGCGCGGCGAGGGCTGAGGGTTGGGGAAAGGCAGGCGCTGATCTTGGGCAAGGTCGTGCTCGTGACCGGAGTGGCCCGGCAACTGGGCGGACGGTTCGTCCGGCGCATCCAGCGTGACCCCGATGTCGACCGGGTGGTCGCCGTCGACGCGGTCCCGCCCGAGCACCATCTCGGCGGCGCCGATTTCGTCCAGGCCGACATCCGGCAGGCCACGATCGCCCGGGTGCTCGCCGAGCACAGCGTGGACACGGTCGTGCACATGGACGTCACGGCCACCGCGCTCGGCGGCCGTGGGGGCGGGCGCGGCGCGGTCAAGGAGACCAACGTCATCGGCACCATGCAGCTCCTCGGGGCCTGCCAGAAGTCGCCGACGGTGAAGCGGCTCGTGGTGAAGTCGAGCACCAGCGTGTACGGCTCCGCGCCCAAGGATCCCGCGGTGTTCACCGAGTCCACGCCGCCCAAATCGCTGCCCAGCGGTGGCTTCGCCAAGGACATCGTCGAGGTCGAGGGCTATGTGCGGGGCTTCGCACGGCGCCGCCCGGACGTCGCGGTGTGCGTGCTGCGCTTCGCGAACATCCTCGGCCCCGCCGCCGAGTCCCCGCTCGCCGAGTACTTCTCGCTCCCGGTCCTGCCGACCGTGTTCGGCTACGACCCCCGCCTGCAGTTCGTCCATGAGGACGACGCGGTCGAGGTGCTGCGGCTCGGCTCGCACGAGCCCGAGCGCTCCACGCTCAACAGCGGCACGTTCAACATCGCCGGAGACGGCCAGCTGCTCCTGTCCCAGTGCTCGCGGCGGCTCGGCCGCCCCACCGTGCCGGTGCTCCTGCCGGCCGTCACCTGGGTCGGCTCGGCGCTGCGCACGGTCGGCATGTCGGACTTCTCGCCGGAGCAGATCAGGCTGCTCACGCACGGCAGGGTCGTGGCCACCCGGCAGATGCGCGAGACACTGGGGTTCAGGCCGAAGTACACGACCGCGGAGGCCTTCGCGGACTTCGTACGCAGCCGGGGCCCCGGGCTGCTGCCGCCAAGTGCCCTCGCGGGGGCAGTCGACCGGATCGCCGCGCTGCCCCTCGCGGGCGGCAACCAGAGCGCCAACTGAGGAGAGCGTCAACGATGGCGGACGCCAAGGTCATTCCGTTCGACGACGACCGGTCGCGCGGGAGCGCGCAGCGTGCGGCGCGCCGCAGGTCGGCGCCCCGGCGCGCGGGTGATCCCGTGGCCGGTGTGCAGGCGCTGCCCGGCCAGCAGGACGCGCCCCGGAACGGGCAGCTCCAGGACGGGCAGCCCCAGGACGGGCAGCAGGGCGGTGAGCCGCAGGCGGCCCGATCGGAACCGGCGGGCCGGGCGCCGGAGCCGCGCGGCGGTGGCAAGTGGGACCGGCGCGTCGCGGGGGGCCTGGCCTTTCTGCGGCGGCGGCTGACCGGTGAGTACGAGGTCGACGACTTCGGTTACGACGAGGAGCTCACCGACCAGGTCCTGATGTCGCTCCTCCGCCCCTTCTACGAGAAGTACTTCCGGGTGGAGGTGAAGGGCATCGAGAACATCCCCGCCGACGGTGGGGCGTTGATCGTCGCCAATCACTCCGGGACGCTGCCGCTGGACGGCCTGATGATGCAGGTCGCGGTGCACGACAACCATCCGCAGGGTCGGCATCTGCGGCTCCTCGCCGCCGACCTCGTCTTCATGCTGCCGGTGATCAACGAACTGGCCCGCAAGGCCGGGCACACCCTGGCCTGTGCCGAGGACGCGGAGCGGCTGCTCGAGCGGGGCGAGCTGGTGGGCGTGATGCCGGAGGGCTTCAAGGGGATAGGGAAGCCGTTCAGCGAGCGGTACAAGCTGCAGCGGTTCGGCCGCGGCGGGTTCGTGTCGACGGCGCTGCGCACGGGGTCGCCGATCGTGCCGTGCTCGATCGTCGGGGCGGAGGAGATCTACCCGATGGTCGGCAACGCGAAGACGCTGGCGCGGGTGCTCGGCTTTCCGTACTTCCCGATCACGCCTACGTTCCCGTGGCTCGGTCCGCTGGGCGCGGTGCCGCTGCCGACGAAGTGGACGATCCAGTTCGGGGAGCCGATCCCGACGGACGGCTATCCGCCGGAGGCGGCGGAGGATCCGATGCTGATGTTCAATCTGACGGATCAGGTGCGGGAGCAGATCCAGCATTCGCTGTACAAGCTGCTCGTGCAGCGGCGGTCGGTGTTCTTCTAGGCGTCCCGCACGCATCCAGGAGTCCTTTACGCATCGGGGCGCCCTCCCCGCCAGGAGGGCGCCCCGATCTCGTACCGACGAGGACTATTTCGCGTCCTCTCCGTCGACACCCAGCTCGGGGAGCAGGCCGGGCAGGAGCGGGGGCAGGGTGACGTCCGGCTTGGCCGGGAAGCCGCCCAGGCCGGGTTTGCTCTTGCCGTCCGCCGGGGGCGGGGTCGTCTTCTTCTCGTCCGGTGGGTCGAGAAGGCCGCCCGTCGTGCCGCCGAGGAGACCGTCGTCCTTGCTGTGCGAGGTGGTCGGCTTGGGCTTGCTGTCGTGGCGGGTGTCACCGCTGTGCGAACTGCCGCTGCCCGAGGGGTGGGAGGGACGTCCGTCGGACGTGTCGGAGCCGCTGGGGCTCTGAGGTGTCCGGCCGGACGTGCCGCCCCTCTCCGGGGCGCGGGGCAGCAGGGAGCGCAGCGGGTCGACCTCTTCGTCTATGGCGTCGAAGACCGAGCTGACCTCTTGGCCCACGTCGCCCAGCTGGACGGGGAGGCGGCCCTGGAGGTCGCTCCACGCCTCGCGGTGCGAGCGGGAGAACGCGGACAGTGCCTGGATGGGGCCCAGGGAGCCGTCGCGTTCGTAGGCCTCGAGGAGCAGGCGGTGGCCCTCGGTGGCATCGTGTCGCATGCCGGAGAGGGCTCGTCTGACCTCGCCGAGGGACTCGTGGTCGAGGGTGCTTGTGCGGCCCCGTTCCATGAGTCTGCGGGCTTCGTTCAGCCGGGTGGACGCATGGTCGAGGTAGAGCTGGCCGCGGTCGGTGTCGTCGTCGGCCAGGCCCAGTTTGAAGTCCTCCATACCGCGCTTGAGGCCGTACAACGAGTCGCCGGGCAGGGCGTCGGAGCTGGCGGCCGCAACTCCGCCGAACGCGCCCGCGGCGACGCCGACGGTGAGGCCGCCTGCCGCGATGCCCTTGGAGAGACGGGAGCGCGGCCGCAACTTCCGTAGGGCGCCCGCTCGATGAGCACCCTTGCGGGACCGCTGCTCGGGCACCGATGGACTGTTGCCCTCGAGAAGCATGGCTTCCATCGCGGCCACGAGCTGGGCGCGCTGGACGACCTTTACCTCGGGGTCGAGGGCGGGCTTGGGCAGCGCGTCTAGACCTTCCGTCAGGGCCAGCATGTGGCCCTGCCCGGTCGGTTCGGAACGGGCCGCGGTGGTTTCGGGGGACTCCACGGATGCGGCCGCGGGTGCGGATGTGGGCGCGGAGTCCTCGGACTGCTCGGCCGCCGGACCCTGGTCGGAATGATCCTCCAGGGCCTGGGCGAAGGCGTTCGCCCGCCGGTGGGCCGATACGTTCGCGATCACTGGCGGCACCTCCTCTCGTCAAGACGGTCGACTCCCCAGGGGGTCCTGAGGGTTGCATGTCCTGACCATTTCCACACGATCGAGTGAGCGGAGCCAGTCAGGTAGCGACCACAGGGAGCCTGCATCCCGCACAACGAGCGTCGCGGCACTTGGGTTACGGACGGAGGATGATCGGACCGCGACAAGTCCGCGGCGGCCATCTGGCCGCCACGGAAGGTGAGTTGGGGATCACGGAGCATGACAGGGCATGACGGAGAGGTGTTGGCGTCGTCGGCGGGACTAGCGGACGTCGTCGGGCAGGAGGCGTGCGAGGGTGCGTACCGCGCGGTACTGGAGGGTCTTGATCGCACCTTCGTTCTTCCCCATGACCCGCGCGGTCTCGGCGACGGAGAGGCCTTGGAGGAAGCGCAGGGTCACGCACTCCTGCTGCTGGGGGTTGAGGCGGCGGACGGCTTCGAGCAGTGCCGCGTTCGAGAGGGACTCCAGGACGGAGTCCTCGGGGCTGCGCTCGACCTCGTTGGCGTCGAGCATTTCGCCGGTGGTCACTTCGAGGCGGAAACGGCTTGATTTGAAGTGGTCGGCGACCAGGTTGCGAGCGATCGTGACCAGCCAGGCGCCGAAGTCGCGGCCCTGCCAGGTGAAGGTGCCGATGCGGCGGAGGGCGCGCAGAAAGGTCTCACTGGTGAGGTCCTCGGCGGTCGCCTTACCGCCCACGCGGTAGTAGATGTAGCGGTAGACCGTGTCGCTGTACTGGTCGTAGAGGCGGCCGAAGGCGTCGGACTCGCCGGCCTGCGCGCGTTCGACGAGGTCCATCATGCGGGCGCTGTCGCTGTCCGCGGCGGGACGGCGTGGGGTGGGGGCAGAAGTGGCGGCAGCGGCGCCGGAGCGGGACCGTCTGCTGACTGCCGCACCGCCGTTCGCCAGGGCATAGCACGGCCCGGCGGGTGCGGGGACGGCGAGGGCGGGGACGGCGGGGACGGCGTACGCGGTGGGGACGAAGCCGCGCAAGCGGTCGATGACCGTTGCGCGCAGCGTAGCCAGGCCCGAGGCGTCAACCCCGACGTGTGGGTACACGGGACTCCCAGAGGCAGAGCTTCCATCACGTGCAGTACGGGACCGTTCACCCGTCGTAGCGACGTGTGGGGTCCCTTATGCGTCTGAGGAGAATAACGCTTCGTACAGGCAGCGCTACACCCAGTTGCTCAAATCATCGATTACGTCGCTTCTGTAACCGATTGACGCCCGCTCAAGTACCGGAGAGTGACCGTTTATTGATCGATTGGGTTCACATTCCGTGTCGGCGTGAGGCGTGTTGTGGCCGAGTGCTACCGGCGTGACTGGCGGGAGCCGGGGCGGGGTAGAACCGACGGAATGCTCGGGCCGCGCGACGCGGAGCGGGGCGGCAGTGGCGGCCGGCGGCGGTGGCGGCTGGCGTCAGTGGCGGCTGGCGTCAGTGACGGCGGCGGTGCAGGGCGATGGCCGCGGCGGCGCCGCCCGCGAGCGCGCCGACGCCGGCGGCGGCCGGGATGCCGACCTTCGCGGCCTTGCGGCCCGTGCGGTAGTCCCGCAGCCGCCAGTCCCGTTCCCGCGCGTGCTTGCGCAGTTTGGCGTCGGGGTTGATCGCGTAGGGGTGCCCGACGAGCGAGAGCATCGGGATGTCGTTGTGCGAGTCGCTGTACGCGGCGCAGCGGCCGAGGTCGACGCCTTCGGCGGCGGCCAGGGCGCGGACGGCCTCGGCCTTCGCGGGGCCGTGCAGGGGCTCGCCGACGAGTTTGCCGGTGTAGACGCCGCCGATGGACTCGGCGACGGTGCCGAGCGCGCCGGTCAGGCCGAGGCGGCGGGCGATGACCGTGGCGATCTCCACCGGGGCCGCGGTGACCAGCCAGACCTTCTGGCCCGCGTCGAGGTGGGCCTGGGCCAGGGCACGGGTGCCCGGCCAGATGCGCTCGGCCATGTACTCGTCGTAGATCTCCTCGCCGATGGACATCAGCTCGGCGACGCGGTGGCCCTTGACGATGGAGAGGGCGCTGTCGCGGGCGTCCTGCATGTGCTCGGGGTCCTCGACGCCGGCGAGCCTGAACCAGGCCTGCTGCCAGGCGAACCGGGCCAGTTCCTGGCGCTCGAAGAACTTCCGCTTGTACAGGCCGCGGCCGAAGTGGAAGATCGCGGCGCCCTGCATCACGGTGTTGTCGAGGTCGAAGAAGGCGGCGGCCTTGTCGTCGCCGACGACGGGGAACTCCGGTTCCGCCGGGGTCTCGTCCACCGGGGCCTCGTCAGCCGCGGCCTGCGCCGCCAGGCTTTCGAGCTCCTCCTGCTCCTGGGAGGTCTTGCGCGCTGCCTCAGCCGAGGCCTCGCCTGCCAACACGCTCCGCGCCGTGGCGGAGCGCCTACGGGGGGTGAGCCATCCGAGAGCGGCCATGTCGTGAGCATAGCCAGTCTGTTCGGCGGTTCCGGAGTTGGGAGGATTCGGGCCCGTGAACTCTCCGCGTCGGCCGGGCGAGAATAGGGGGCATGAGCCCGATTTTTCGTCGTAGCGGCGGTCGTACGGAGAAGAAGAAGCCGCAGGAGCGGCTGGTCACCTTGATCGGGAAGCCGGGGTGCCATCTGTGCGATGACGCACAGTCGGTGATCGAAAAGGTCTGCGGGGAGCTCGGCACTCCGTGGGAGAAGAAGGACATCACGCGGGACGAGGAGCTGCACCGGGCCTACTGGGAGCAGATCCCCGTGGTCCTCGTGGACGGGGAGCAGCACACTTTCTGGCGCGTCGACGAGAACCGGTTGCGGCGTGAACTGACCGGGTAGCCCCGGCACCTACTGACCGACCAGTCCAAAGTGCCCGCAAATTGGATTACGCTTTGGGGCGGTTTTGGTCTCGGGGGCGATGATCGTGAGGAGAGTGTGCGGTTTTGCCCCCATCAAATGAGCAACGATGTCGCCCGCGCGCCGGTTCCACGCATGCGCGCCGGGGGCGCGTGACCCCGGTCACGTTGGCCGGGCAAATCGGACACCATCTTTGTGCACGCGTTCACAAAGACATAGCCTGCATTCGACGGGGCGGTCTGGGGACGAGTGACCGCCTGCAGCCCCGCTCTACCCGCAGGAGCACCGTGGCAACTGGCCGAACTCACCGACCGGCGACCCGCAGCCGAGGAATTCCCGAGGCCACCGTCGCCAGGCTTCCGCTGTACCTCCGAGCCCTCACCGCACTGTCGGAGCGCTCGGTGCCCACGGTCTCCTCCGAGGAGCTCGCGGCCGCCGCCGGGGTCAACTCCGCGAAGCTGCGCAAGGACTTCTCGTATCTCGGTTCCTACGGGACGCGCGGCGTCGGCTATGACGTCGAGTATCTCGTCTATCAGATTTCCCGTGAACTCGGTCTTACCCAGGACTGGCCGGTTGTCATCGTCGGCATCGGTAACCTCGGCGCCGCGCTCGCCAATTACGGCGGCTTCGCGTCCCGTGGTTTCCGGGTCGCCGCGCTGATCGACGCCGACCCGGCCATGGCGGGCACGCCCGTCGCGGGCATGCCGGTCCAGCACTCCGATGAACTCGAGAAGATCATCGAGGACAACGGCGTCTCGATCGGCGTCATCTCGACGCCCGCCGGGGCCGCCCAGCAGGTCTGCGAGCGGCTCGTCGCCGCCGGTGTGACCTCCATCCTGAACTTCGCGCCGACGGTCCTTTCCGTGCCGGACGGCGTCGACGTGCGCAAGGTCGATCTCTCCATCGAGCTGCAGATCCTCGCCTTCCACGAGCAGCGCAAGGCCGGTGAGGACGCGGCCCACGAGGGTCCCGTACCGCCCGTACCGGCCAAGCAGCAGCGCAAGGGACCCGACGGGGACGTCCCCGCCGTGATGCCGGCATGAGTCTCCTGGTCGTGGGGCTGAGCCACCGCAGTGCTCCGGTGAGCGTCCTTGAGCGGGCCGCGCTGTCCGCGGACGCGCAGGCCAAGCTCCTGCAGGACACCCTCGCCGCCGAGCCCGCCGCCGAGGCGGCCGTGCTCGCCACCTGCAACCGCATCGAGCTCTACGCCGACGTGGACAAGTTCCACGCGGGCGTCGCCGAGCTCTCCACGCTGCTCGCACAGCACAGCGGTGTCGGTCTGGAGGAGCTCACCCCCTATCTGTACGTCCACTACGAGGACCGCGCCGTCCACCACCTCTTCTCGGTGGCCTGCGGGCTGGACTCGATGGTCGTCGGCGAGGGGCAGATCCTCGGACAGATCAAGGACGCCCTGGCGCGCTCGCAGGAGCTGCACACCGCGGGCAAGCTCCTCAACGATCTCTTCCAGCAGGCCCTCCGGGTCGGCAAGCGCGCCCACTCCGAGACCGGCATCGACCGGGCCGGGCAGTCGCTCGTGACGTTCGGGCTCGAGCAGCTCGCCGCGCGCGGCCCCGTGGAGGCCTGGGCCAAGGGCAAGCGGGTCCTGGTGATCGGCGCGGGCTCCATGTCCTCGCTGGCCGCGGCGACGCTCGCGCGCGCCGGTGTCGAGGAGATCGTCGTCGCCAACCGCACCCTTGAGCGGGCGCTGCGCCTCGCGCAGATCCTGGCGGAGTCCGGTACCGGAGTGACGGCGCGCGCCGTTCCCATGGGCGACGTGGCCGATGAACTGACACGTGCCGACGTGGCGGTGTCCTGCACCGGTGCGACCGGTCTCGTCCTTACGGCCGAGGCCGTCGCCGCCGCGGTGGGCGGGGCGACGCCGCCGCCCGCCGTGCGCGACGCCCTCGCGCCGTCCGCGGACCCGGCGGCTCCCGCCACCGGCGGCGACGCCACCGCGTTCGCACAGCACGCCGAGTGGCTGGAGAAGGCGCGGGGCCGAGGCCCGGCGCGGGCCGACGCGCCGGACGGCGACGCCTTCGACGTCCGTACGACGTCGCTGGCCCTGCTCGACCTGGCCATGCCGCGCGACATCGACGCGGCCGTGCACCGCATCGACGGGGTGCGCCTCGTCGACATCGAGTCGCTCGCCGAGGCGTCCGCGGACGCCCCGATGGCCGACGATGTGGAGAAGGTCCGCGGCATCGTCTCCGACGAGGTCGCCGCCTTCGGCGCGGCGCAGCGCGCCGCGCACATCACGCCGACCGTGGTCGCCCTGCGCACCATGGCCGCCGATGTGGTGGCCGGTGAGATGGCGCGTCTGGAGGGCCGGCTGCCGGGCCTCGCGGACAAGCAGCGCGCGGAGATCACGCAGACCGTGCGCCGCGTCGTCGACAAGCTGCTGCACGCGCCGACGGTGCGGATCAAGCAGCTGGCGAGCGAGCCCGGCGGCGCCGGGTACGCGGACGCGCTGCGCACGCTCTTCGACCTCGACCCGCAGACGGTCGCGGCGGTCAGCCGGGCTGACCACATGAACAACGAGAACGACGACCCGAATCGAGGCCGGGCATGACCGAGAAGGCCCTCAGGCTCGGGACCAGGCGCAGCAGGCTGGCCATGGCCCAGTCCGGCCAAGTGGCCGAGGCGGTGCAGGAGTTGACGGGGCGACCCGTCGAGCTCGTGGAGATCACGACGTACGGCGACACCTCGCGCGAGCACCTCGCGCAGATCGGTGGCACCGGTGTCTTCGTGGCCGCCCTGCGCGAGGCCCTGGCCCGCGACGAGGTGGACTTCGCCGTCCACTCCCTCAAGGACCTGCCCACCGCGCAGCCCGCCGAGCTGACCCTCGCCGCGGTGCCGCCGCGCGAGGACCCGCGCGACGCGCTGATCGCGCGCGACGGGCGGACCTTCGCCGAGCTGCCCGACGGCGCCCGCGTGGGTACCGGTTCGCCGCGCCGCATGGCGCAGCTGAACGCTTACGCGCGTAGCCACGGCATGACCATCCAGACCGTGCCGATCCGCGGGAACGTCGACACCCGCATCGGATACGTGCACAAGGGGGAGCTCGACGCCGTCGTGCTCGCCGCCGCCGGACTCAACCGCGTCGGCAGGTCCGACGAGGTGACCGAGCTCCTGTCGGTCGACACTGTTCTGCCCGCCCCCGGCCAGGGGGCACTGGCGATCGAGTGTGCCGCGCACAACGCGTCACTCGCCGCCGCGCTCGCCGAGCTCGACGACCCGTACACCCGGGCCGCCGTGACCGCCGAGCGGTCCCTGCTCGCCGCCCTGGAAGCCGGTTGCAGCGCGCCCGTCGGCGCGCTGGCCGACCTCTTGGCCGACGGGCAGATTGTCAAGGAAATGCGCCTGCGCGGCGTCGTCGGTACGACCGACGGCTCGACGCTGGTGCAGCTGTCCACCACCGGTCCCGTGCCCGAGACGGAGTCCCACGCCACGGCGCTGGGCCGCGAACTCGCTGCCGAGATGCTTGCCAAGGGCGCGGCCGGTCTGATGGGGGAGCGAGCACTTTGAGCCCCACCTCGAACCTTCCAGGCCTTCCCGCACACGGGCACGTCACCTTTCTCGGTGCCGGTCCCGGAGATCCGGGACTGCTGACCCTGCGCGCCGTCGAGGCGCTGGCCCGAGCGGATGTGCTGATCGCCGAGCCTGATGTGCTCGACGTCGTCCGCGTGCATGCCAGGGGAGGTGTGGACACACCCCAGCCGACAGCTGACGACACGTCAATGACCGCCGACGCGACGCCGTTCCGAGCTGCCGCCAATCTTGTCATGGCGGCCGCGAAGGGCGGCAGGCGGGTCGTGCGTGCGGTGAGCGGCGACCCCGGCCTCGACACGTACGCGGCCGAGGAGATGCTCGCCTGCGCCGCCGAGGGCATCCCCTTCGAGGTCGTGCCGGGCATCGCGGCCGCGGTCGGTGTGCCCGCGTACGCCGGTGTGCCGCTGCGGGACGCGCAGGGCACGGACGTCCGCTTCGTCGACGCCCGTACCGCCTCCGACCGCTGCTGGAGCGAGGTCGGCGTGTCCGACGGGACCGTCGTGGTCTCGACGGCGCTGGACTCCGTGGCGGCCGCGGCCGGTGAGCTGGTGGCCGCGGGCCGCAAGCCGGACACCCCGATGACCGTGACCGTGGCGGGTACGACGACGCGCCAGCGCACCTGGAACGCGACGCTCGGCACCATCGCGCAGGTCCTGAAGCAGGCGAAGGTGCTGCCCTCGCCCGACGGGGGCCAGCCCGTCATAGCCGTGGTCGGCGAGCGTTCCTCCGCCGCCCAGCGCGACCAGCTTTCGTGGTTCGAGTCGAAGCCGCTCTTCGGGTGGCGCGTGCTCGTGCCGCGCACGAAGGAGCAGGCGGCCTCGCTCTCCGACCAGCTGCGTTCGTACGGCGCCGTGCCGCACGAGGTGCCGACCATCGCGGTGGAGCCGCCGCGCACGCCCCAGCAGATGGAGCGCGCGGTCAAGGGCCTGGTGACAGGACGGTACGAGTGGATCGCCTTCACGTCCGTCAACGCCGTCAAGGCGGTGCGGGAGAAGTTCGAGGAGTACGGGCTCGACGCGCGCGCGTTCGCCGGGATCAAGGTCGCGGCCGTCGGTGAGCAGACCGCCGCCGCGCTGATCGCCTTCGGTGTGAAGCCGGACCTGGTGCCGAGCGGTGAGCAGTCGGCCGCCGGTCTCCTGGAGGACTGGCCGCCGTACGACCCGGTCTTCGACCCGATCGACCGGGTGTTCCTGCCGCGGGCCGACATCGCCACGGAGACGCTGGTCGCCGGTCTCATCGATCTCGGGTGGGAGGTCGACGACGTCACCGCCTACCGGACGGTGCGGGCGTCGCCGCCGCCGGCGGAGACGCGCGAGGCGATCAAGGGCGGCGGCTTCGACGCGGTCCTGTTCACCTCGTCGTCGACCGTGCGGAACCTCGTCGGCATCGCCGGGAAGCCGCACAACGTGACCGTGATCGCGTGCATCGGTCCCGCCACCGCGAAGACCGCGGAGGAGCACGGGCTCCGGGTGGACGTGATGGCTCCCGAGCCCTCGGTCCACAAGCTCGCGGCGGCGCTGGCGGAGTTCGGCTCCGCACGGCGTGCGGCTGCGCTGGAGGCGGGGGACCCCGTTACCCGTCCAAGTGAGCGTCGGCCGGGGTCTCGTCGGCGCCGTACTGCTCCGTAGGTACCTTTGGGTGGGCGCCTCCCCACTTGGTGCTCTGCACCGGGGGTGTGCCCACCGGGTGCCAAGCGGTAAGAGGTGAGGGTTTCAGTGACTAAGTACGGGTCTTTCCCCGGGGCGCGGCCGCGGCGGCTGCGCACCACGCCCGCCATGCGGCGGATGGTCGCGGAGACGCGGCTGCATCCCGCCGATCTGATCCTGCCCGCGTTCGTGCGCGAGGGGGCCGGTGCGCCGGTGGAGATCGGGGCCATGCCCGGCGTCTTCCAGCACACCCGCGACAGCCTGAAGAAGGCCGCGGTCGACGCGCTGGAGGCCGGGGTCGCCGGGATCATGCTGTTCGGCGTGCCGGAGGAGTCGAAGAAGGACGCCGTGGGCACGGCGGGCACGGACCCGGACGGCATCTTGCAGGTGGCGCTCCGTGACGTGCGGTCCGAGGTCGGCGACGACCTCATCGTCATGTCGGACCTGTGCCTCGACGAGACGACCGACCACGGGCACTGCGGTGTCCTGGACGCCGAGGGCCGGGTCGACAACGACGCGACCCTGGAGCGGTACGCGGAGATGGCGCAGGTGCAGGCCGACGCGGGCGCCCACGTGGTGGGCCCGAGCGGCATGATGGACGGTCAGATCGGCGTCGTACGCGACGCGTTGGACCAGACCGGCCATGACGACGTGGCCATCCTCGCGTACACCGCGAAGTACTCGTCGGCCTTCTACGGCCCCTTCCGCGAGGCCGTCGGCTCGTCCCTCAAGGGTGACCGCAAGACCTACCAGCAGGACCCGGCCAACACCCGGGAGTCCCTGCGGGAGCTCGCGCTCGACCTCGAAGAGGGCGCCGACATGGTGATGGTGAAGCCCGCGGGCCCCTACCTCGACGTCCTGGCGAAGGTCGCCGACGCGGTGGACGTGCCGGTGGCGGCGTACCAGATCAGTGGCGAGTACTCGATGATCGAGGCCGCCGCCGAGCGGGGCTGGATCGACCGGGACAAGGCGATCATGGAGTCCTTGACGGGGATCAAGCGTGCGGGCGCGAACATGATCCTGACGTACTGGGCGACCGAGGTCGCGCGAAAGCTCTGAAGCCCTGTCTGAAGCCCTGTCTGAAGTCCTGGTGGGAGGCCCTTGACCTCAACCTCGGTTGAAGTCGGAGGGTGGTGTGCATCAACGTTCTTCCCCGCGTTCCGAGGAGCACACCATGCGCGCTGTCGTCCTGCACGAGTTCGGTCCCGCCGAGAACCTGCGCATCGAGACCCTTCCCGACCCCGTGCCGGGGCCGGGGCAGGTGCGGATCGCCGTGCGGGCGGCGGGAGTTCACTTCGTCGAGACCCTCATGCGCCGGGGCGAGGCCGACATGGCGCCCCCGCTGCCCGAACTGCCGTCGGTCTTCGGCGGTGAGGCCGCCGGGACGGTGGAGTCGGTGGGGCCGGGCGTCGGCCCCGAGTGGCTCGGGCGGCCCGTCGTCGTCCCGCGCTCGTCCCCCGGCGGATACGCCGAGCTGACGGTCGCCGACACCGGAACCCTGCATGTGATCCCGGACGGGCTCGGCTTCGAGGCCGCGGTGACCATGGTGATGACCGGGGCCACCACCATGGGGCTCCTCGGGATGGCCGAACTCCTCTCCGACGACGTGGTGTTGGTGACCTCGGCCGCGGGTGGCGTGGGCCGGCTCGTCGTCCAGTACGCGCACGCACTCGGCGCCACGGTGGTCGGCGCGGCCGGGGGCCCTGCCAAGGCCGAGGCCGTACGGGAGCTCGGCGCCGATATCGCCGTCGACTACAACGAGCCCGGCTGGCAGCACCTGGTCGCCGAGCGGCTCGGCGGGCGGCGCGTCACCGCCGTACTCGACGGCGTGAGCGGCGAAAAGGGCGCGGCGGCCTTCGAGTTGATCGCCGACGGTGGCCGGTACCTCGTCATCGGCTGGTCGTCGCAGGACACCTTCGATCCCGACCCGGCGCTGCTCGCGGAGCGCGGCATCACCTTCACCAATGCGCTGCTGCAGCTGATCGAGAACCCCGGGGGCGGCCCCGCGCGCGAACGCGCGGCCCTGGAGGCCGCGGCCAAGGGGCAGTTGGTGCCCACCATTCAGACGTTCCCGCTGGAGCGGGCGGCCGAGGCGCACGCCGCCATCGAGCGTCGGGAGACCACGGGGAAAGTGGTGCTGGTCCCGTAGCCGTGCCCTTGCGGGCGGCTGCCTGTGCATGAGGCTCCGCGTCACCCGGCCAGGGCGGCCTCCGGGGTCGTCTGCCAGTACGTGGTCGTGGCCGTGCTGTCCACGTGCACGCCGCCCGCGGGGAGTTCGACGGACACTTCCTTGCCGACGCTGCCGTGCGTCGACCGGCCCGCGAACCGGACGCCGAGGCGGTGGGCGGTGCGGCCGTGCGCCCCGCTGCCGTCGGCCGCCGAGGTCATGACACCCGCGTACGCCGACTGCCCCGGCTTCAGGGTGACGACCGCCTGCGGGACGGAACCGGTGCCGGTGTCGGCGGGGGCCTGCGCGTCGTCGAAGCGGAGGTAGGGGGCGCCGTAGGCGGAGCAGGACCTGGGGCCGGTGTTGGTGGCGGTGATCAGGAGGTGGTTCACGGGGCGGGCGACCTCGGTGACCCGCACCTCGACGGCGGAGCCCGTGCAGGTGACCGGATCCTTGCCTCGCGCGGTGCGCCGGTTGGTGGCGGGCTGCGACTCCGTGCTGTGCTTGGCAGCTGCCTGTGCGGTGAAGGTGGCCGCGCCCTCGTCCCGGGTTCCGGTGCCGTCCGCGCAAGCTGTCAGGGCGAGGCTGCCGACGGTGATGGCTGCGGCGGCGAAGGCTCGGACGGCGAGTGGGGGACGGGTGTTCGTAACGGTACTGGTGCGGAACATGGCTGATCCTTCGTGATGTGTGCCGGAGCCGACATGCTTGGATGACGAAAGCTTGTGGGGTGGTGCGTCCCCCTCGCCACAGGCACGGGGGAGTTGGGGACGCTGGAACGTTCATACTGACTCTGACCAGGGAAAACGTGACTGCCCTGGAACGACGGTCTGGGATGGGGGAGGGCAGAGATGGCATCGCTCGCGGAGTTGCTCCGGGAGCTCAAGGAGCGGTCCGGGCTCAGCTACGGAGCGCTGGCCAAGCGGCTTCACATGAGCACGTCGACGTTGCACAGGTACTGCAACGGAGATGCGGTGCCCACCGAGTTCGCGCCCGTGGAGCGGTTCGCCCGCCTCTGCAAGGCGACGCCGGACGAACTGGTGGAGGCCCACCGGCGGTGGATCCTCGCGGACGCGGACCGGCGGCGTAAGCCGGAGCCGTCGCCGCCCGCTGCCGCTCAGCAATCCCCCACTGCCCCCGGGCCGGAAACGGAGTCGGACGCACGAGCGGACACCGCGTCGGAGCGGTCCGAGCCCGGCGCCTCGCCCGGTCGCTCGCCCAGTCGCTCGCGCAGGCGGAGCACCATCGTCCTGGCGGCCGCCGTCGCCGCGGTCGTCGGCGTCGGCTCCGTCGCCCTCGCGCTGAACGGCCGCGACGACGACGGGCACAAGCGGCAGCCGGGGACCACCGCATCGTCGGGCCCGAGCGCCGACCACTCCGACGCCCCCAGCAAGGACAGCGGCAAGGACGAGGACAAGAACAAGGACAAGGACGGCGGCAAGGAGAACAAGGGCGGTCCCTCCGCACCGCCCTCCAAGAAGGGCGGCCCGTCGCCCGAGACGCCCCGGGGCGCGGGCAAGGGGACCGACTCCGGCGGCGTGCAGAGCGACAGCGACTTGGTGACGACGCGCACCAAGCCGTACGCCTACGACGACCCCTGCGGCATGGACTTCCTGGTCAACCGGAAGCCCGACGAGGTGCCGCAGCAGCCCGCCGCGCAGGACACCCCGGGCTGGGTCGGCGACCTCGGCGCTGTCGCGTCCGGCAACCAGTTCATTGAGGTGACCGTGCAGGGCCTGGGCAAGGAGACCGTGGTCCTGGAGGGCATGGACGTCCGCGTGCAGAGCACCAGCGCGCCGCTGACCTGGAACAACTACCAGATGGCGACCGGCTGCGGCGGCAACGTGTCCACCAAGTCCTTCCACGTCGACCTCGACGACGCGGCGCCGCGCGTCACGCCCAAGAACGGCCAGCGCGGCTTCCCGTACAAGGTCAGCGAGAGCGACCCCGAGGTCTTCTACATCAACGCCGACGTCGCGTCGCACGACGTGCGCTGGTATCTGGAACTGCGGTGGTCGAGCGGCAAGCGGCACGGCGTGGCCCGGGTCGACGACCAGCAGAAGCCGTTCCGCACCAGCAGCAGTGCGGGCAGGCCCACGTACGGCTGGCCGCCGAACGCCGACAAGTGGGAGAGGCAGCTGCAGGACGGCTGAACTCCGGTACGGCTGAACTCCGGTACGGCTGAACTCCGGTTCGGCTGAACTCCGGTTCGGCTGCCTCGGTTCAGCTGCCCCGGTACGGCCGCGTCCGCATCCCGGAATGGCGCGTGTAGAGGGCATTCACGTGCTTAGGGTGCGGGCGACGCCGTCCGACCCAGGGTGCGGGCGGTGCCGTCCGAGCCGAAGGAGCCTCGCCGTGAGCCGCACCGAGCCGTCCCGTACCGCCACCGCCACCGCCACCGCCGTCGCCCCCACCCCGCCGCTCGCCGCGCGCGCCGCGACGGTGGGCGGCTCGCCGGTACGCGACATCCTCGCGGTCACCGCACGGCCCGAAGTCATCAACTTCGCGGGCGGGTTGCCCGCGCCCGGCCTCTTCGACGGCGAGGGCATCGCGGCCGCGTTCCGTGCGGTGCTCGACGAGATGCCCGAGCGGGCCCTGCAGTACTCGACCACCGAGGGCGAACCCGCGCTGCGTGCCGCGATAGCGGGGCGCACGGCCGTCCGCGGGCTGCCGACCGGCGCCGACGACGTGCTCGTCACCACCGGATCGCAGCAGGCGCTCTCGCTGCTCGCGACCGCGCTGATCGAGCCCGGGGACACCGTCCTCGTCGAAAACCCCTGCTATCTGGCGGCACTTCAGGCCTTCGCCTTCGCGGGCGCGCGCGTGGTCCCCGTGCCCTGCGACGCGTCCGGCATCGACCCCGCCGCCCTCGACGGACTCGTCGCCCTGCACCGCCCCAAGCTGCTCTACACCGTCCCCACCTTCCAGAACCCGACCGGCCGCACGCTGCCGGCCGAGCGGCGCGCGGCGCTCGCCCGGGTCGCCGAGCGGCGCGGGCTGTGGATCGTCGAGGACGACCCGTACGGCGAGCTGCGCTTCGAGGGCGAGCGCGCGCCGTGGATCGCCACGTACCCCGGGGCCGCGGACCGCACCGTCCTCCTCGGCAGCTTCTCCAAGGTCATGGCGCCGGGGCTGCGGCTCGGCTGGCTGCGCGCGCCCGCCGCGCTGCTGCGCGCCTGCACCGTCGCCAAGCAGGCCGCGGACCTGCACACGCCCACCGTCAACCAGCTCGCCGCGGCGCGCTACCTCGCCGACCGGGACCTGGACGCGCACGTCGCCCGCGTCGCGGGCGTCTACCGCGACCGCCGCGACGCGATGCTGGCCGGTCTGGGCAACGCCCTGCCCGAGGGGTCCAGTTGGCTCCGGCCTGAGGGCGGCATGTTCGTGTGGGCGCGGCTTCCCGAGGGGTATGACACGACGGAGCTGCTGCGGACGGTCATCACGCACCAGGTGGCGTACGTCCCCGGCGCCCCGTTCTTCGCGGGCGAACCGGACCGGGCGACGCTGCGGATGTGCTTCGTGACGCAGACGCCGGAGGAGGTCGCGGAGGGGCTGCGGCGCCTGGGCCGGGCGTTTGGTGAAAACTGAGCGAACTCGCGGGACGCCGGGGAGAGTTGTCGGTCCTCGCGTCTAGGGTGACCACTGTTGAGAGTTCATCCGCCTGGGGAGTGCGGATGCTGCACACACTTCATACAGAGGGGATCTTCCATGCGCATGCGCAGTTCAGCCCTGGTCGGCGTCGCGGTGGCCGGCGGCCTGCTCGCCGTCGCCGCTCCCGCGCAGGCCGCTCCCGCGCAGGCCGCCGCCGGTGACCCGGTCGCCGTCAGCTCGTACGCGTACACGAGCGCCCAGGGTGACCACATCGGCCAGGGCGGGTCCGGCACGTACAAGGACCCGCAGAGCCCGATGCAGATCAGGGGGACTGCCGAGTCCCTGACGGTGTCGCTGCCCGACGCGCAGTGGAGCATCGACATCGCGGCGCCCAGGGGCGAGAAGCTGCGCCCCGGCGTCTACCGCGGCGCCGAGCGCGCCGCGTTCCGTACCGGACGCTCGCCCGGCCTCGACGTCAGCGGCGGCAGCCGCGGCTGCAACGAGGTGTTCGGGCAGTTCTCGGTCAACCAGATCGAGACGGACGCGGACGGTACGGTCACCCTCCTGGACGCGTCGTTCACCCAGAACTGCGAGAGTGCCACGGCCCCCGCCCTCAAGGGCGTCGTCAAGTACCGGGCGTACCCGCTCTCGTACCGCTTCCAGAGCGACCCCGGCGACTACATCGGCGGCGGCCGCACCGTCGGCTACACCGGCTCCACCAGCACCTTCAGGGCGACCGGTGACGCATCCCGGGTGCACTACTCGGCCTCCGGGAAGCGCGACGACTGGTCCGCCGACATCGGCGCGCCGAAGGGGCAGGCCTTCGAGGTCGGCAAGACCTACCAGGCCAACCGCTTCGGCGACGACGGCCTCGCGGAGCTCGACGTCCACGGCAACGGCCGCGGCTGCAACACCACGTCGGGCGAGTTCAAGGTGACCAAGCTGGCTCTGGACGAGGCCGGTCAACTGACGGCGTTCGCCGCGACGTTCAAGCAGTTCTGCGGCAGCGGCATCACGGACGCGCTGAACGGCACCGTCCACTACTACGCCTGACCCACCCCCCCGTCAGGACCGCCCGAGCGTCAGAGGCGCTCGGGCGTCAGAGGCGCTCGGGCGTCCTGATGCCGAGGAGCGCCATGCCCTTGTGCAGCGTCCGCGCCGTGAGGTCGCACAGGAACAGACGGTTCTCGACGACTTCCTCCGCCGGACGCGGCCTGATGACCGGGCACTGGTCGTAGAACGTCGTGTACAGCGACGCCAGTTGGTACAGGTACGCGGCCAGCTTGTGCGGCGCGTACTCGGCGGCGGCCTCTGTGACCGTGGCGCCGAACGCGTCCAGGTGCAGGCCCAACGCGCGCTCGGCCGGGGCGAGTTCGAGCTCCGGGTGCGCCGCGGGGGCCGTCTCCGAGCCCGCCTTGCGCAGGATCGACTGGATCCGCGCGAACGCGTACTGGAGATAGACCGACGTGTCGCCGTTGAGGGACACCATCTGGTCCAGGTCGAACTTGTAGTCGCGGCTCGCCGACGTCGACAGGTCCGCGTACTTCACGGCGCCGATGCCCACGTACCGGCCGTTCTCGACGATCTCCTCCTCGGAGAGGCCGATCTTCTCGGCCTTCTCCCGCACGACCGCCGTCGCCCGCTCGACCGCCTCGTCGAGCAGGTCCTCCAGGCGCACCGTCTCGCCCTCACGGGTCTTGAACGGCTTGCCGTCCGCGCCGAGCACCGTGCCGTAGCCCATGTTGTGCGCGGTGACGTCGTCGCTCAGCCAGCCCATCCGGCGGGCCGCCTCGAAGACCATCTTGAAGTGCAGCGACTGACGCACGTCCACCACGTAGAGCAGCGTCGACGCGGTCAGGTCCAGGACGCGGTCGCGGATCGCGGAGAGGTCGGACGCCGCGTACCCGAAGCCGCCGTCGGCCTTCTGCACGATCAGCGGGACCGGCTGGTCGTCCTTGCCGCGGATCTCGTCGAAGAAGACGACGAGGGCCCCCTCGGAGCGGACGGCCACGCCCGACTCCTCAAGCAGACGGGCCGTCTCCGGCATCATGTCGTTGTACGCGGACTCGCCGACGATCTCCTCGTCGCGGACCTCCATGTCCAGCTTCTCGAAGACCGAGTAGAAGTAGACCTTCGACTCGTCGACGAAGCGCTGCCACAGGTCGAGCGTCTCCTTGTCGCCGGACTGCAGGGCGACGACCCGCTTGCGGGCCCGCTCCTTGAACTCCTCGTCCGTGTCGAAGACGGCACGCGACGCCTTGTAGACGCGGTTCAAATTGCTCATCGCCTGCTCGCCGTCGACCTCGTCGGCCGGGGCCAGCTGGCCGGGGTTCTCGATCAGGTACTGGATGAGCATGCCGAACTGGGTGCCCCAGTCGCCGATGTGGTGGCGGCCGATCGTCTTCTCGCCGGTGAAGTCCAGCATGTGGCGCAGGGCGTCGCCGATCACGGCGGAGCGCAGGTGGCCTACGTGCATTTCCTTCGCCACGTTCGGCTGCGCGTAGTCGATGACCGTCGTGCCCGCGGCCGGGTTCAGCGGGACGCCGAGCCGGTCGCCGTCGGCGGCGCGCGCCGCGAGCGTCTCGGTGATCGCCTTGTCGGTGACCGTGACGTTCAGGAAGCCGGGCCCGGACACCTCGACCTCGGCCAGCAGGTCGCCGTGGGTGATCCGCTCGACGACCTGGGTCGCCAGCTCCCGCGGGTTCGCCTTGGCCTTCTTCGCGAGCGCCAGGATGCCGTTGGCCTGGAAGTCGGCCCGGTCGCTACGTCGCAGCAGCGGGTCCGCGGTGCCGGCCTCCGGCAGGGCAGCCGAGAGGGCGTCCGCGAGGCGCTGGTGGACGGAGGCGGTGAGGGACGTGACCGGGGCCATGAGCTTCCGTTCTCGTAAGGTGCCGTAAATGAGGTGCGTCAAGGTGAGCGTCAAGTGTCCCATGAGCGTGGACGCCGTTTCTCCTGGATAAGAGCAACCCCGGACGGACTCGTTCCGTCTGGGACAATGGCTGACGCCGGATTCCGAGAGTGTCGAGGAAAAAAAGGGGACGTGCCGATCGTGGCAGCTCAGAGCACAGATACCACCGACTGGGTCGCCCGCTATGCGGACGAGGTCATCGCCGAGTCGGAGCGTCGTGCCCAGGGCGCGAAACACGAGGGCGCCGCCGCGCAGGTGATCGTCGTCGCCTCCGGACTCTCCCCCTCGGGACCGATCCACCTGGGCAACCTCCGCGAGGTCATGACCCCGCACCTGGTCGCCGACGAGATGCGGCGGCGCGGGCACGAGGTCCGCCACCTCATCTCCTGGGACGACTACGACCGGTACCGCAAGGTCCCGGCCGGTGTCCCCGGCGTCGACGAGTCCTGGGCCGAGCACATCGGCAAGCCGCTGACCTCCGTGCCCGCCCCGGCCGGTTCCGCGTATCCGAACTGGGCCGAGCACTTCAAGGCGGCCATGACCGCGGCGCTCGACGAGCTCGGCGTGGAGTACGACGGGATCAGCCAGACCGAGCAGTACACCTCGGGCGTCTACCGCGAGCAGGTCCTGCACGCGATGAAGCACCGCGGTGACATCGACGCGATCCTCGACCAGTACCGCACCAAGAAGGACCCGGCCAAGGCGGGCAAGGGCGGCAAGCAGTCGCAGAAGCCCGTCGACGAGGCCGAGCTGGAGGCCGCCGAGGGCTCCGGCGCCGCGAGCGAGGACGACGGCAGCGGCGGCTCCAGCGGGTACTTCCCGTACAAGCCGTACTGCGGCCAGTGCGAGAAGGACCTCACCACCGTCGTCTCCTACGACGACGCGACCACCGAGCTCGTCTACACCTGCACGGCGTGCGGCTTCGGCGAGACCGTCCGGCTCAGCGAGTTCAACCGCGGCAAGCTGGTCTGGAAGGTCGACTGGCCGATGCGCTGGGCGTACGAGGGCGTCGTCTTCGAGCCGTCCGGCGTCGACCACTCGTCCCCCGGCTCCTCCTTCGTCGTCGGCGGCCAGATCGTGCGCCAGATCTTCGGCGGCGTGCAGCCCATCGGCCCGATGTACGCCTTCGTGGGCATCTCCGGCATGGCGAAGATGTCGTCCTCCAAGGGCGGCGTGCCGACCCCCGGCGACGCGCTGAAGATCATGGAGGCGCCGCTCCTGCGCTGGCTCTACGCCCGCCGCAGGCCCAACCAGTCCTTCAAGATCGCCTTCGACCAGGAGATCCAGCGGCTCTACGACGAGTGGGACAAGCTGGAGTCCAAGGTCGCCGACGGCTCGGTGCTGCCCGCCGACGCGGCCGCGCACTCCCGTGCGGTGCGCACGGCCGCGCGTGAGCTGCCGAAGACGCCGCGCCCCCTGCCGTACCGGACGCTCGCGTCTGTCGCGGACGTCACCGCGGGCGCCGAGGACCAGACGCTGCGCATCCTGCGCGACCTCGACCCGTCCGACCCGATCACGTCGCTCGACGAGACGCGGCCGCGCCTGGACCGCGCCGAGAACTGGATCACCACCCAGGTCCCGGCCGACGCACGCACCATCGTGCGCGCGGAGCCGGACGCGGAACTCCTGTCGTCCCTGGACGACGCGGGTCGCGAGTCGCTGCGGCTGCTCCTCGAAGGCCTCGACTCGCACTGGTCCCTGGACGGCCTCACGCACCTCGTGTACGGCGTGCCGAAGGTGCAGGCGGGCTTCCCGGCGGACGCGACCGCCAAGGAGCTCCCGGCGGAGATCAAGGTGGCGCAGCGCTCGTTCTTCGCGCTGCTCTACCGCCTCCTCGTCACCCGCGAGACCGGGCCGCGCCTGCCCACCCTGCTGCTCGCCGTCGGCGCCGACCGGGTGCGCAAGCTGCTGGGCGCCTAGCAGCTGGGCGCCCAGCAGCTCGGTGGTGAGTTTCTCGGTGGTGGGCTTCCCTGTGGTGAGCTTCCCGGTGGTGCATCCTTCGGACTACCGGGAGCTCCGCCGGAGGCATGACGCGCGCCCCGCGCACGGCATCGATCATGGACGTATGAAGGAACTCATCGCCATCGCCGGATGGATCCTCGGAGTCCAGGGCGCGCTGGGCGTCGCCGGGCGCGTCTTCGACGACGAGGCCTGGGGCGTGCTGCAGAACTGGTGGCACGTGCCCACGCCGCTGTACGTCGTGCTCTTCCTGGCGGGCACGGGCGTCGCGTTCTACGGGGAGGCCGCGCGCAAGCGCGAGTAGGGCCGCGTCTGAGCCGGACGCGGCCCTTCCGTAGCTGTAGCTGTAGCTGTAGTTGTAGTTGTAGCTGTAGTTGTAGCTGTAACTGTCGTCAGCGATCGGCTCTGCGGCGCCAGGGAGCGGCGACACACAGCAGGCCGAGCGCCGTGGCGAGCGCCGCGGAGGCGAGCGCGCGGCCGCTGTCGTACGGGTGGAGGGGAAAGGCCCAGGCGCGGGGGGACGCGGCCCGGTCCCAGCCCGTGACGGTCAGCGCGCAGGCCGCCGCCAGGACGACGAGCCAGATCCGCCGCTGCCCCACGAACCGCGAGAGCACCAGCGCCAGCCCCGCCCACAACAGGGTGTTGCGGGCGGTGACACCGGCCTGCCGCCCGCCCTCCTCGGCCAGGACGAGCAGACTCGGCGTGAGGGCGACCACGACGGCCGCCGCGGCCAGGGCCACGTCCCAGTGGTGGAGCCGACGAGCGGCGTGCAGTTCGAGCCCGGCCATGCGGCTCTGGAGGCAGGACGCCGCCCAGAGGCCGTAGAGGACCGGGAGCAGGGCGCTCGCCCTCAGCGGCGCGGAGACCCCCGGCCAGCTCGGCAGGTCGAGCACCCGGCCACCCGCGAACCAGGTCAGAGCGAGCAGCAGCGCGAGGCCGGTGGCGATGCGCGCGAGGCCTCTCGCCCGGAGGTACCCGGCCCATTCCCGGGCGAGGGCGTCAGTCGCGGCAGGGAGCATCGGTGATCGCCTCGACCTGGGTACGGGCCCACCGCCGCTGCTCCTTCTCGGACTTGTGCAGCACCTCGCTCACGGCGGGCATCTCGCTGTGCTCACCGAGGGCGCGGGCAAACAGCCACTCCTCAAGGGACTCGCCGGCCGAGGCGAGGCGGTCGATGCCCGCGTCGGTCACCCGGCACGCGGGCGGTGTCGGCATGGTCTCGCCGATCATGCCGTCCATGGCTCCCGCGTCCCCGACGCCGAGCCGGAAACCGTACGACTCGCCGTCGTCGGACGTGTGGAGCCCGTGCTCGTAGAAGCGCCGGGGAACGGGGACCGCCCCGCCCGCCGCCTTCGACACCTTCCGCGCGAGGCGGGCCGTGTGGTCGAGGTGTGCCTCGTTCTCGGGCCATACGCAGACCTGCGGCGCGCCCTTCGCGCAGACCGGGGCGACCGGGTCGCGGTCGACCTGCGGGAAGCCGAGCTGCCCCATGCCCACGACGGCGAGCAGCGCGACCGCGCAGGACGCGCCCGGCAAGAGGAACCGGAACCGGCCGACTGCCGCACGGGCCGCCGGGCGCGCGGCGACGACCGCGAAGCACAGGACCGCCGCGGCAAGGAGCAGGCGGACGCCCACCGCACCCGGGCTCAGCTCGCGGTCGGGGGCCCCGGAGACCACGGTGAGGTTGAAGGGGCTGTCGGAGGCCAGCACGCCCAGGCCGAGGAAAGTGGCGACAGCGACGGCCGCGGGCCCGGCCGGACCTGCCACAAGGCGTCCGACGGCGTGCCCGGCACCCGTGCACACCAGCAGTGCGACGGCGCCGAGCAGCAGATACGAGGGCCACGGGCCGCCCGGCGCGATCCCGCCGAACAGCGGCCTGGACAGGGCGACCAGAGCCACGATCAGATACGGGACCACGACGTACAGGCATGTCGACGCCAGCTGGGCAAGAGACTGCTGCCAGCCGGGGCGCGCCGCACCGTGGGTGAGGCCGTACGCGGTGTTCTCGTGGACCCGCCCCGCCGCCACAGCTGCCGCCGTCGCGGCCATGGGGCCGAGGAAGACCACCGTGGCCTGGGCGGCGGCCGCGGCGCGTGGCCACACCAGGGTCCAGTCACCGGACTGGGCGGCCAGCCAGCCCAGGCCGACCGCCGTCATGCCGAGCAGCCACCAGGGCAGCGGAGAGCGGCGCAGTTCCAGACGTAGAACGCCCATCACACGGCCTCCCGCGCGAGCAGTTTCATATAGCCACGCTCAATGGGGGAATCCCCTCGGTCGTCCGCGTCGGCCAGCGACGCGAGACCGTCCGGCGTTCCCCGGAAAAGGACGGAACCCGCGGTAAAGACCGCGACGGTGTCCGCGGCGGCGGCGATGTCCTCCACCAGATGTGTACTGAACACGACAGCGGAGGACTCCGCCAATTCGCGCAGCAGCTCCCTGAACTCCAGCCGTTGTTCGGGGTCGAGACCGATCGTGGGTTCGTCGAGCACGATCACTTTCGGGTCGGCCACAATCGCCTGGGCGATTCCGCAACGGCGCAGCATGCCGCCCGAGAGCTGCTGCAGCTTGCTTCGCCGCACACCATCGAGTCCCACCCGCCGAACGGCTTCGCGGGAGGCCCCTTCTATTCGTGCTCGCGGCACTTCGCGCAGCCACGCGCAGTAGCGCACGAAGTCAAGGACGGTGAACGACGGAAAGTATCCGAATTCCTGTGGCAGGAAACCCAGTTCACGTCGGGCGAGCCGTCGCGCACGCCGGTCGCTCACATCGTGGCCGAGCAGTTTCACCGTGCCCGCCGCCGGGGCGTCGACGGTTGCGAGGGTTTTGAGCAGGGTCGTCTTGCCGGCGCCGTTCGGCCCCAGGAGGCCGAAGACCCCCTTGCCGATCGCGAGGTCGAGGCCGTCGACGACGGTCCGCCCGGGGTACCCCTGGACCAGACCGTCGACCGTGATCCAGGCCGTCGTCGCCGTGCTCGTGGTGTGTGACGAAGTCATCCGGCTCGCCTACTTCAGCTGAGCGGTGACGTCACGCATGGAGAAACGGCACTCGTTGTGGTGCGTCACCTTGCGGTTGGCGCTGACGTTGCTCCACTCGGAGCGCATGTCGGCCTGCATGGAACAGTCGAATATGTGCCTGACGCGAATGCTCCCCGGCCCGTAGTTCGCGCAGCTTCCCCAACCGGAAGTGTTGAATACCTTCTTGGTGCACGACACCTTCGGAGCGGCCTGCGCGACCGGAGCCGTAATCGCGATGAGGCCTCCACCGACGGCAACGGTGACCACACCGGACATGATGCGACGGGTGATTGACATGTAAGTCTCCTTCGACTTGATTCCCCCCCTGGCCAAACAATTCCCGACAACACATGTAGGGCAGCGCCAGGGACTACGAGAGTATGAATCAAGTAAAGCGAGTGCCAAAATTTGCTATGACGTCAAGGTTGGTGTAGCAGCCATCGGTTACTCGGGCGGTTACTCGGGCGGTTACTCGGGCGGGCGATTACTCGAGCGGGCGGTTACTCGGGCAACGGCAAAGGGCGCCTCGCGGAGATCGCGAAGCGCCCTTTGCCGTGCGGAAGACTTGTCAGGCGATGTGGTCTTCCATGAGTTCGTTGTCCAGGCGGGCCGTGAACTGGTCCATGTAATGGTTGAGTTCACGCGACTGGAGGCGCAGTCCGAAGGCCGCCTCGGCATTGGCCGCGAACGCGCCGGGGGTCGGCATGCCCTCGCCCTCTATCGAGTGCCGGAACACCTGGTACAGGTCGTCGTCGGTGGGGCCGGGACCGGCGCCGGGTGCTGCGCCAGGTGCTGCGCCCGGCTGCGTGGTGCCGTCGCCGAGCGGGCGCGTGCCGCCTGCGCCGTTCGGCACGGGGAACTCCGGTCCGTGCTCGGCGGGGTGGGGCTGCGGGGGCTGGGCCTGCTGGGCTTGTTGGGCCTGTTGGGCCTGCTGGGCTTGCTGGGCGGCGTACACCTGCTGCTCGTATGCCTGCTGCTCGTACGCCTGTTGGCCCTCGTGGCCCCCGTGGCCCCCGCCCTCGCCCGTGCCCTGCTGCCGCTCCTGCTCGGCGTACCACTCGTCGTACGGAGCGACCGGCGCGTACGAGGCGTTGTGCTCCGCGAACCAGGGGCTCGCGTGGTTGGCCACCGGGAGTTTCTCCGCGGGGGCCTCGGACGCCGCGCCCTGCGCGGGCTCGGGCTGGGGCTCACGCTCGGGCTGGGACTCGTGCTCCGGCTCGGACTCGGCTGGCGCGGCGGTCAGTTGCGGCTGGCGGGGCCCGTCGGACGCCCGGGACGCCGGGACCGCGGGGGTCGTCGTGGCCGCCGGGGCGGGCGGCAGCAGCACCGGCTCGATGCCCGCCGCGGCGAGGCCCGCCGGGGCGGTCTCCGCGAGCGGGACGCCGTAGCGCGCGAGGCGCAGCGGCATCAGCGACTCGACGGGGGCCTTGCGGCGCCAGGCGCGGCCGAACCGGGCCTGCAGGCGCGCCTGGTAGACGAGGCGTTCCTGTTCGAGCTTGATGACCTGCTCGTAGCTGCGCAGCTCCCACAGCTTCATGCGGCGCCACAGCTTGAAGGTGGGGATGGGGGAGAGCAGCCAGCGGGTGAGGCGCACGCCTTCCATGTGCTTGTCGGCGGTGATGTCCGCGATCCGGCCCACCGCGTGCCGGGCCGCCTCGACGGCCACCACGAAGAGCACCGGGATGACCGCGTGCATGGCGACGCCGAGCGGATCGCCCCAGCTGGAGGCCGCGTTGAAGAGGATCGTCCCGGCCGTGAGCAGCCATGCGGTCTGGCGAAGCAGCGGGAAGGGGATGCGCAGCCAGGTCAGCAGGAGGTCGAGGGCGAGCAGGACGCAGATGCCCGCGTCGACGCCGATGGGGAAGACCGCCGAGAAGCTGCCGAAACCCTTCTCCTCGGCGAGCTCGCGCACGGCCGCGTACGACCCCGCGAAGCCGATCCCGGCGATGACGACCGCTCCGGCGACGACCACTCCGATGAGTATCCGGTGCGTGCGTGTCAGCTGCATCGCGGCCACCCGCGAACCCCTCCCTGTTCAAGGCCTGTGTCGGCTTGTTGCGAGCGACAGCCTGGCACATGTGTGCGGGAGGCCGTGTGCCGGTACGCCGGGAGCCCGGCCCGCGAGGGGCCGGGCTCCGTCAACTCGCCTGTTCAGGGCGGGCGTTGGCGCGCGTTGGCGCTGGACGCGCTGTGTCAGGACTTGCTGTCGTCGCCCTTGCCCTTGGGCTTGTCCGACTCCTTGGACTTGGTGTCGTCCTTCTTGGGCTCGTCCTTGGCCCCGTCCTTCTTCGGCTCGTCCTTCTTGGGGGCGTCGGACTTCGAGTCGTCGCCCTTCGGCTTCTCGCCCGCACCGGAGGACGCCTTGCCGCTGCCGTTGGCGGAGACGACCGCTGCCACGGCCTCCTTCGCCGCCTGCTGCGCGTCCTTCGACAGCTTGCCCGCGTCGGGGGCCTTGTCGCCCGCGAGACCCGCGCCGTTGAGATCGACGACGATGACCGCGTTCTCCATGCGCGTGACGAAGGTCTGCTGCTTGAAGGTGTCCTTGTCCTTCTTCAGGTCGTACCGCACGAGCGTCGCCTGCTGGCCGACGCCCTGCACCGGCTCCGTCTTGACGCCCTTGGCGTCCTTGGTCGCCTTGGCGTCCTCGACCTGCTTGGCGAAGCTGTCCTGCGCGCGCTTCGCACCGCTGCCGAGGGACGCGTCGGACTCGAAACGCAGCAGCGAGACGCGCAGCCAGCGGAACTGGGAGCCGTCCACGCCGTTGTTGTCGAGGCTGTCCCAGGAGCAGCTGCCGCGCAGCGCCGTGTCGCTGGACGTGCCGGTCTTGCCCGACTTGTCCTTCGCCTTCGGCACCAGGTCCCCGAGCGTCTTCTTCGACAGGACGTCGCAGGGCTCGGGGAGCTTGGCGTACGCGGCCTTCTCCACGCTCGCGGCCTTGTCGCCGCCCTTGGCCGGGGCCGAGGCCTTACCGCCGGAGTCCTTCTTGGCCCCGTCGGAGCCGGAGCCGGAATCGGAGTCGGAGGAGCAGCCGGCGACGAGGATCACCGGTACGGCGGCCGCGCAGACGAGGAGGCGGCTGCGGAGCTGTCGCTTTCGCTGTGCAGGTCGGTGCATGGTTCCTTCACTCTGTTCGTCTCGTGACGTCCAGTTCGTCTCGTGACGTCGTCGGGTCCGAGGGGCCACGGTACGCGCATGGGACAGCGGACGGCTCCGGTTCGGGCGAGCCGGACGGCCTTCCGTACCCGCCCCGTCCGGCCTCTACTCGTTGAACTCTCCGGCCAGCCGGTCGGCCAGGTCCTGCGCCTTGTCCTGCATTTCCTTGCTGTCGGGGACATCCGTGCGGCGGCCGGGCTGCTCGTCGTACTCGATGGTCACGATGACGTTTGACGTGCGGAACACCACAGTCACGGTGCGGTGACGGGAGGCCGAGGCGGCGGTGGTCAGGGCGTCGTCGAGGAAGGCCTCGTCGCCGAGGTCGGGGAGGGTGCGGGGCTCCAGGCCGGGGGGCGGGGTGGCGGGGTGGGAGGTGGCGCCGTCCTGCGAGCCACCGTCCTGCGAGCCATCGTCCTGTGAGCCACCGTCCGCCTTCCCCTCGCCGCCCTTCCCGTCCTCGCCCCCGTTCTTGCCCTGCTCCTCGTCCTCGTTCTTGCCCTCGCTCTTGCCCTTCTTGCCGCCCTGGGCCTTGTCGCCCGACTCGGGGGCATCGGTCTTGCCGGTCTTGCCGGACTCGCCGGACTCGCCGGACTCGGTCCCGTCGCCGTCGCCGTCGTCCTCACCGTTCCCCTCGCCCTCGCCCTCGCCCTCGTCCTCTGACGCGGATGCGGAGGGTGGGGTGAGCCCCGCCTCGCGCAGCTTCGACGCGTAGATCTCCGCGGCGCGGGCGTCGTCGCTGACCGTGCCGTCGTACGACACGACGCGCTCGAAGTCGACGAGGAGATGGTGGGTGGCGCCGGAGGACTCGATCTTCCAGTTGCAGCCCACGCGCCGGTCGGTGTCGTACGTCACCGTGGGCGTGCCCTCGTACGCCTTCTCGCGCTGCTCGGTGTCCTCCATCTCCACGATGCCGGGCAGCATCGCGTCGAGGGTGCCGTGATCCACCTCGCCGCACGGCTCGGGAAGCGTGCGGTACTTGCCGGGCTGCGCCACGGCGGTGGAACTGCCGCTGCCGCCGGGCTTCGCGTCGTCGCTCTCGTCGCCGAGGCCGGACCCGCCGGAGCAGCCGGTCAGGATCGCCGCGAGGAGTGCGGCGACACCGGGGACACAGGCCTTGGCCTTCCGCTGCACCGTGGTGGCTCCTCTCGCCTGGCTGTCTCTGCCTGGATATTGGGTTGCCGCTGGTGGGCGACCGATGGAGACAATGTGTATCGCACGCACTGCCGTGGACGCCGGTCCGTCACCCCTTTCGTTGACCTTGGCGCCGGTATTTGCGCTTCCTGGCTTGTAGTTGATTACGGGGGATTGAGGGCGAAATGTCATATGTAGAGGTTCCGGGTGCGAAGGTACCGATCCGGATGTGGACGGACCCGCGGTCGGTCGAGGACGCGGCGATGCGGCAGCTGCAGAACGTGGCGACGCTGCCCTGGATCAAGGGCCTGGCCGTCATGCCGGACGTCCACTACGGCAAGGGTGCGACGGTCGGCTCGGTGATCGCCATGCAGGGCGCGGTGTGTCCGGCGGCGGTCGGCGTCGACATCGGCTGCGGCATGTCGGCGGTCAGGACATCGCTGACCGCGAACGACCTTCCGGGTGACCTTTCCCGCCTGCGCTCCAAGATCGAGCAGGCGATTCCGGTGGGGCGGGGCATGCATGAGGACCCCGTGGGGCCGGGGGGTTTCCATGGGATGGGGACGGCTGGGTGGGATGACTTCTGGGGGCGGTTCGAGGGGGTCGCGGAGGCGGTGAAGTTCCGGGAGGGGCGAGCGGTCAAGCAGATGGGAACGCTCGGGGCGGGCAACCACTTTGTAGAGTTTTGTATTGATATGTCCGATTCGGTTTGGCTCATGCTGCACTCCGACTCCCGCAATATCGGCAAGGAACTCGCCGACCACCACATGGGCGTGGCCCAGCACCTTGCGCACAATCAGGGCCTGGTCGACCGCGACCTCGCGGTCTTCATCGCGGACACTCCGCAGATGGCGGCGTACCGCAACGACCTGTTCTGGGCCCAGGAGTACGCGAAGTACAACCGCGCGATCATGATGGCGCTCTTCAAGGACGTGGTCCGCAAGGAGTTCAAGAAGGCCAAGCCGACGTTCGAGCAGGAGATCTCCTGCCACCACAACTACGTCAGCGAGGAGCGTTACGAAGGGATGGACCTGCTGGTCACCCGCAAGGGCGCGATCCGCGCGGGCAGCGGGGACTACGGCATCATCCCGGGCTCCATGGGCACCGGCTCGTACATCGTGAAGGGCCTCGGCAACGAGGCGTCCTTCAACTCGGCGTCGCACGGCGCCGGTCGGCGCATGAGCCGGGGCGCGGCGAAGCGCCGCTTCTCGACGCAGGATCTGGAGGAACAGACGCGGGGCGTCGAGTGCCGCAAGGACTCGGGCGTCGTGGACGAGATCCCGGGCGCGTACAAGCCGATCGAGCAGGTCATCGACCAGCAGCGCGACCTCGTGCAGGTCGTCGCGAAGCTGAAGCAGGTCGTCTGCGTGAAGGGCTGAAGGGGTGCGCCCTCAGCCCTTCACGCCCTCACTCCGCGCGCCTACTTCTACTTCGCGTGGGTGACCGCGTAGATCATGACGAACGCGACGATGTGGATGCCGAAGAGGAAGTACGCGAGGTACCACCACATCATCCGTTCGTTCTTCTTCTCCTCGGCGAGGCGGCGGGACTCGTGCTCGTGGGTGAGGCGTTCGAGCGGGTCGGGGGAGTCCGCGGAGTAGGCGGGTCTGCCGGGGTCGTCGCCCGGGAGCGGCATCGTCACGACTCCCTGTGGACCTTGGTGTTGGACGCCTGGGCGCGCGGGCGGACCACCAGGAGGTCGATGTTGACGTGGGCCGGGCGCGTGACCGCCCAGGTGATCGTGTCCGCCACGTCGTCGGCGGTGAGCGGCTCGGCGACGCCCGCGTAGACCTTCGCGGCCTTGTCCGTGTCGCCGCCGAAGCGGGTCAGTGCGAACTCGTCCGTCTTGACCATGCCGGGGGCGACCTCGATGACGCGGACCGGGGTGCCGACGATCTCCAGGCGGAGGGTCTCGGCGAGGACGTGCTCGGCGTGCTTGGCGGCCACGTAGCCACCGCCTCCCTCATACGTCCCGTGGCCCGCCGTGGACGAGAGGACGACCACCGTGCCGTCGCCGCTGGCGGTGAGCGCGGGCAGCAGGGCCTGCGTGACGTTGAGCGTGCCGATGACGTTCGTCTCGTACATCTGGCGCCAGTCCGCCGGGTCGCTGGAGGCGATCGAGTCCGCGCCCAGCGCGCCGCCCGCGTTGTTCACCAGGACGGCGATCTTCTTGAAGGCCGTCGCGAAGGTGTCGACCGCGGCGCGGTCGGTGACGTCGAGCGCGTACGCGACCGCGTCGTGCCCGGCGTCGGTCAGCTCGGCGGCGAGCGCCTCGATGCGGTCCTTGCGGCGCGCGGTGAGGACGACGCGGTAACCGGCGGCGGCGAGGCCGCGGGCGGTGGCGGCGCCGATACCGCTGCTCGCGCCGGTGATGATCGCGATGCGGGTGGCGGCGGCGGTCATGGGCGCTCCTCGGGCAGGCGGGGCTCGGCGTCGGTGCCGATGTGACGGGTCCACGGCCAGGATATGCGCGTGATATGCGCGCGGTTCAGCGGCCTCTCGGGGCGTACATGATCACGGCCATTCCGGCGAGGCAGACCAGCGCGCCGACCACGTCCCACCGGTCGGGGCGGTAGCCGTCCGCAACCATGCCCCAGGCGATGGAGCCCGCCACGAAGACCCCGCCGTACGCGGCGAGGATGCGGCCGAACTCGGCGTCGGGCTGCAGCGTGGCCACGAATCCGTAGATGCCGAGCGCGACGACGCCCGCGCCGATCCAGGCCCAGCCCTTGTGCTCACGCACGCCCTGCCAGACGAGCCAAGCGCCGCCGATCTCGAAGAGCGCGGCGAGCACGAACAGGGCGGCGGAGCGGACGATCAGCATGGTCGACAGGGTGGCATGCGGGTCCTGTCGGGCCGTACGAGGCGGAATCCTGCGTCGTACGATTGCTGTCCGGTGCAGGTAGGGCGGATCGCGGAGCTGACCGGTCTGACGACGGGCTCTGCGACGCGGCTCGTCGACCGCAGGCCGAGTGCGGTGTCGGAGGGGGAGAGGCCGAGGCCGTCGATGGAGGTGCGGGGTCGCCGGAGTCCTTCCGGAGGAGGCGGACGGCGGCGAGGAGTGCGGCGCCGCCGAGTACGAGGTTGATCAGGAACATGGGGCGCCAGCCGAGGCCGCCGAGGTCGGCGTCGATGAGGAACCCGGCGAGGACGGGCCCGCCGACGGCGGAGAGTCCCATGACGGGGCCCAAGAGGCTGAACGCCTTGCCGATCTGTTCGCGGGGCCAGGTGGCGCCGAGGATGCCGAACCCCTGCGGGATGACGAGGGTGCCGGGGGTGGGGGCAAGGCCGCAGGCGAGCGAGGCGAGCGTGAAGCCGGTGAGGCCGAGGAGGAAGAGGCGGCGCCGCCCGAACTTGTCGCCGAGGCGGCCGCCGACGACGAGGAAGACGCCGAGGGCCAACGCGTAGGAGGCGCCGAGTCACTGGACGAGGGCGGGGCCGCCGCCGAGGTATTTGGCCGCCCGGCGGCTGTATGCGCAGGCCCGCACCTACACCACGCCCGCACCTACACCTACACCGCGCCCGCACCATGCCCGTACCTACGCGCACGCCCACGGCGCCCAGCGTTACGTCAGCCCCACACGCCAGTCGTTGCAGGCATGCCAATTGCCCTTCGGATACTCGACGTTCGCCTCGCCGCGCAGCGTGAAGCCCGCCTTCCGGCAGACCGCGTTCGATGCGCCGTGGTCCGTAGCGGGGAAGGCGTGCAGGGAGGTGTGGCGCCCCGCCGCCCTCGCCTCCGCGGTCACCAGCCGCGCCGCGCCCGCGGCGACGCCCCTGCCCTGGAACTCGGGGAGCACGCCCCAGCCGGTCTCCCAGACCGTCTCGCCCTGCCAGACCGTCTCCCAGTACCCGATCGAACCGGCCGTCTCGCCGTCCAGCGTGATGCGGAACATCCGGCCCTTGTCGTCGAGGCCCAGATAGCGGCGGTGGCGGTCCACCACCTTCTCGTGCGTCTCGGGGCCGCCCAAGTGAGCTGTCATGCCGGGGGTGTTGAGGCGCAGCAGCAGGGCGAGCCCGCCTTCGTCCACCCAGGGTTCGAGACGCATCGCCGGTGCCTGTGATCGCTCCATTCCCCCACGGTAGGCGGAGGGTCTGACAACGAGCCGAGACCGCCCTCCGTCCTCGCCCTCAGCCCTCAGCCCTCAATGCGACCCGTACGCCGTCGGCGGCACCCCCACGGTCGCCGTGAAGTCCCGTACGAGATGGGCCTGGTCAGGGCGGCAGAGGAAAGGGGGGGGAAAGGGGGAGAGGGGAAAGGGGAAAGGGGAGAGAGGGGAGACGTCAGAAAGAAGGCAAGAGGTGATCAGGGCCAGACCAGGCAGTAGGCCTGATGCCCCGCGTCATGCAGACGGTGGCTGAAATCCTGCCATTCGTGCAGCAGTTGATACACGTTGAAGGCGTCGCGCGGGCCGCCGCGGTCCGGGACGGTGGACCAGATGAACGCCGCGGCGCCCACCGACTCCTCGCCGACGCCGCGCAGCGGATCGACGACGGTCATGGGGAGCTTCACGACGGCGTAGTCGGGGTGGAGGACGACCAGTTCCAGTGGGGGGACCTTGTGCAGGGGTATGCCCTCGATGCCGGTGAGGACCATCGCGGCCATCGTCTCCGGCTTGATCTTGGTGAACATTCCGCCCATGCCCAGCTCGTCGCCGCCGAGCTCCTCGGGGCGCATCGAGATCGGCACGCGGGCGGCGGTCGCACCGTCCGGGGCCCCGAAGTACTTGTACGTCACCCCGACCCCGCCACTCCTGCTGCTCACCCGGTCCCTCCGGGACTCGCCGGAGCCGCCGAGCGCCTGATCGGGCGCCTGCGTCGGTTCCGCTTCCGCCTCGCGTCGGTGCTTGCCCCGCCGGGCACGCCGCGGGCCCAGGCCGTCGGTCCCCTCGCCCAGTCCGCCACCGCGATGCATATCTCCACCCGACTGCTTTGCCAGGGCGGCACGGCCCTGTCTTTTCTAGGCCTCGCGGCCCCCGCCACGCAACCCGATCATCGTGTCAGTGACCTCCCCCACGTTCACCCGCTAAAACGTGGAGTGAAACACCTGTCCGCAGGATGTCCGGACCCTCTGACACCATGGCTCGTGTGAGCTTCCCGTATAGCGCCCCAGTTTCGCAGACTCTTTTCGACCGTGCGGCGGCCGTGACGCCCGGCGGTGTGAACTCTCCCGTGCGCGCGTTCCGCGCTGTGGGTGGTACGCCCCGTTTCATGGTGTCCGGTTCCGGTCCGTACCTGACTGATGCCGACGGCCGCGAGTACGTCGACCTCGTGTGTTCATGGGGCCCGATGATCCTCGGGCACTCCCACCCCGAGGTGATCGCCGCCGTCCAGGAGGCCGTGTCGCGCGGCACCTCCTTCGGTACGCCGGGTGAGGGCGAGGTCGCGCTCGCCGAGGAGATCGTCGACCGCATCGACCCCGTCGAGCAGGTGCGGCTCGTCTCCAGCGGCACCGAGGCGACCATGTCCGCCATCCGTCTGGCGCGCGGCTTCACCGGCCGCGCCAAGGTGATCAAGTTCGCCGGTTGCTACCACGGGCACGTGGACGCGCTGCTCGCCTCGGCGGGTTCGGGCGTGGCGACCTTCGGTCTGCCGGACACCCCGGGCGTCACCGGTGCCCAGGCGGGCGACACCATCGTCGTTCCGTACAACGACATCGAGGCCGTCCACGAGGCCTTCCACAAGTACCCCGGTGAGATCGCGTGCGTCATCACCGAGGCGTCGCCGGGCAACATGGGCGTCGTGCCGCCGCGGCCGGGCTTCAACGAGGGCCTCAAGTCCGCCTGCGCGAAGAACGGTGCCCTCTATATCTCCGATGAGGTGATGACCGGCTTCCGTACGTCGAAGGCCGGCTGGTTCGGCGTCGACGGCGTGCGGCCCGACCTGATGACCTTCGGCAAGGTCATGGGCGGCGGCTTCCCTGCCGCGGCCTTCGGCGGGCGCGCGGACGTCATGGCGCACCTCGCCCCGGCCGGGCCCGTCTACCAGGCGGGCACGCTGTCCGGTAACCCGGTCGCGACCGCCGCGGGCATCGCCCAGCTGCGGCTTCTGGACGACGCGGCGTACGAGAAGGTGGACGCCGTCTCCGCGGAGCTCCGCGGCCTGGTGACGGAGGCGCTCACCAAGGAGGGCGTCGCCCACCGGGTGCAGAACGCGTCGAACATGTTCTCCGTCTTCTTCACCGACCGCGAGGTGCGCGACTACGAGGGCGCGAAGGCGCAGGAGTCCTTCCGCTTCACCGCGTTCTTCCACTCGATGCTGTCGCAGGGCGTCTATCTGCCGCCGTCGGCCTTCGAGTCCTGGTTCGTGTCCACCACCCATGACGCGCAGGCCGTCGAGCGCATCGCCGCCGCCCTGCCGGGTGCCGCGCGCGCGGCCGCGGAAGCGACGGAGGCCACCGCATGAGCGGCACCGCAGCGGGCGACGAGCTGACCGTCGTCCACGTGATGCGCCACGGTGAGGTGCACAACCCCGACGGGATCCTGTACGGGCGGCTGCCCGACTACCACCTCTCCGAGCTGGGCCGGCAGATGGCCGACCGCGTCGCCGAGCACCTCGCCCGGCGCGACGTCACGCATGTCGTGGCCTCGCCCCTCGACCGCGCCCAGGAGACGGCCACGCCGATCGCCAAGGTGCACGGCCTTGACCTCGCCACCGACGGGCGGCTCATCGAGGCGGGCAACGTCTTCGAGGGCAAGACCTTCGGCGTGGGCGACGGCGCGCTGAAGAACCCGGACAACTGGAAGCACCTCGTCAACCCCTTCAAGCCGTCCTGGGGCGAGCCGTACATCGAGCAGGTCGTACGGATGATGGGCGCCCTGGACGCGGCGAAGGACGCGGCCCGCGGGCACGAGGCGGTGTGCGTCAGCCACCAGTTGCCGATCTGGATCGTGCGCAGCTTCGTGGAGAAGCGGCGGCTGTGGCACGACCCGCGCAAGCGGCAGTGCACGCTGGCGTCGCTCACGTCGTTCACCTACCGCGGCGACAAGATCGTTTCGGTGGGATACAGCGAGCCCGCCCGGGATCTCGTGCCCGCACATCTCCTTGCCGGTGCCAAGCCCGTGAAGGGCAAGAATAAGGGCAACGGCAAGGCATTCGGGGCCTGATAAACCGGCCCGTGATCGACCGCGTGTAATCGCGCGGCGACTGTATGTCCCTTCCCGGTAAATCAGCGCAATTTAATGCGGCTGCCCGGAACCTCGGTGTTCGTCGCGCCCTCTAACTGGTCGTCCCTCTTGCTTGGCACCCACAGCGAGAACGGATCCAGGGGCGCGACGAATGGGGATGGGAATGCGCGACATCAGCCGCAGAGGAATGCTCGGAGTCGGGGCCGGCGCGGCCGCCGCTTTCGGGCTCGCAGCGTGCGGCTCGGGCGGCGGCGATTCGTCCGGGCCCGCCGGAAAGGCCGGTGAAGGCAAGGACGGCGCGAAGCGCCCCGCCAAGCCGATCGGTGACGGGTCGACCGCTTACACCGGTAAGCAGCCTCGTCAGCCGGGCAAGCCGGTACCGCTGCAGCCCGGCGAGACGCCCCCGCAGTTCGTGATCTTCTCCTGGGACGGTGCGGGCGAGGTCGGGAACGGACTGTTCCCGCGTTTCCTCAAGCTCGCCGAGGAACACGACGCGCACATGACGTTCTTCCTCTCCGGGCTTTATCTGCTGCCCGAATCGAAGAAGCGTATGTACCGGCCGCCGAACAACGCGGTCGGCGCGTCCGACATCGGTTATCTCACCGACGGTCACATCAAGGCCACGCTGAAGTACGTCCGACAGGCATGGCTCGAGGGCCACGAAATCGGCACGCACTTCAACGGGCACTTCTGCGCGGGTACCGGATCGGTCGCCACGTGGACGCCCGCGCAATGGCAGGACGAGATCGACCAGGCCAAGTCCTTTGTGAAGAAGTGGCGCACCAACACCGGCTGGACCGATCTGCCGTCGCTGCCCTTCGACTACGACAAGGAACTCGTCGGCGGTCGCACGCCCTGTCTGCTCGGCCAGGACAACCTGCTGCCGACCGCGAAGAAGCTCGGCTGGCGCTACGACGCGTCCTCGCCCGGCGGCCGTCAGAAGTGGCCGCAGAAGAAGATGGGCATCTGGGACCTGCCGCTGCAGGGCGTGCCCTTCCCCGGGCACTCCTTCGAGGTCCTCTCGATGGACTACAACATCCTCGCCAACCAGTCGAAGAACTCCACGAAGGCGCCGCCGGCCAACTACCCGGCCTGGCGCAAGCAGGCCACCGACGCCTACATATCCGGGTTCAAGCGCGCTTACGAGTCCAACCGCGCGCCGTTCTTCATCGGCAACCACTTCGAGGAGTGGAACGGCGGCATCTATATGGATGCCGTCGAGGAGGCCATGAAGCACATCGCCGGGAAGAAGGACGTACGCCTCGTCTCCTTCCGTCAGTTCGTCGACTGGCTCGACGTGCAGGACCCCAAGGTCCTCGCCAAGCTCCAGGGTCTTGAGGTCGGCCAGCAGCCGACCGGCGGCTGGAAGAGCCTGTAGCGGAAGAGCCTGCGCTAGCCGAAGCACGGCACACCGAAGCGCGGCACACACGTGGCCCCCTCCGACACCTCGGAGGGGGCCACGTGCGCTTCAGAAGTGCGTCAGAAGTGCGTCTGAAGAGCGTCTGAAGAGGCGTGTTTCGGGAGTTGTATCCCGAGTGGAGGGGGTGCGGAAGATCCCCGATTCGGACATGCGAAACTTTTCACATGAGTGTTGCCTGCCGTGCCCCACACCGCACCGATAGCAGCAGTCGACGCCGCAGCCGTGCTGCCCTGCTCACCGCAGGACTCGCGGTCGTCGCGCTGGCGCTGTCCGCCTGCAGCTCCGGCGGCACGTCGGGTGGTTCCGGAAACACCAACTTCATCGCCGGTTCCGACGGCATCGCCACCGTCAAGAAGGGCGACCGCAAGGCGGCCCCCTCGCTCGACGGTGAAACCCTCGACGGCAAGAGCCTGAACATCGCCGAGGACTACAAGGGCAAGGTCGTGGTCCTCAATGTCTGGGGCTCCTGGTGCGCGCCGTGCCGCCTTGAGGCGCCGCACTTCGTGAAGGTCGCCGAGGACACCAAGGCCAAGGGCGTCGAATTCGTCGGGATCAACACGCGCGACCCGCAGCGCGGCCCCGCGATCCAGTTCGAGAAGCAGCACGGGATTCCCTATCCGAGCCTGCACGACCCGATGGGCAAGCTGATGCTCCGCTTCCCCCGGGGCTCGCTCAACCCGAACTTCATCCCCTCCACGATCGTCATCGACCGGGAAGGGAAGATCGCGGCCCGCTCGCAGCAGCCGCTGAACGAAGAAAAGCTGCGGAAGATGATCGACCCCGTGCTCGCGGAGAAGTGATGTCGACACTCGCCGCCATCAGCGGACCGAACCAGACCGTCATGAGCGGCGCGCTCCTGCTGGCGCTGCCCATCGCCCTGCTCGGCGGTCTCGTCTCTTTCTTCTCGCCGTGTGTGCTGCCGCTCGTGCCGGGCTATCTGTCGTACGTCACCGGGGTCAGCGGCCAGGACATGGCCGAGGCCAAGCGGGGCCGGATGGTCGCGGGCTCCGGGCTCTTCGTGCTCGGCTTCACCGTCGTCTTCGTCTCCTACGGGGCGCTGTTCGGGGAGTTCGGGCGGACCCTGCAGGAGAACCAGAGCATCGTCACGCGGGTGCTCGGCGGGGTGATGATCGTGCTCGGGTTCTTCTTCATGGGGCTCATGCCCAAGGTCTCCCAGCGGGAGTTCCGATTCCACAAGAAGCCCGCGGTCGGCCTCGCGGGCGCCCCGATACTGGGTGCCCTGTTCGCCGTCGGCTGGGCGCCCTGCGTCGGCCCGACGCTCGCCGCCGTCAGCGTGCTCTCCCTGGACCAGGCGAGCGCGGGTCGCGGCGCGCTGCTGAGCGTCGCGTACTGTCTGGGACTCGGTGTCCCGTTCATCCTCGCGGCCGTCGCCTTCCGTAAGGCGCTCGGCGCGTTCGGCTGGGTGAAGCGGCACTACGTCTGGGTGATGCGCGTCGGCGGCATCATGATGATCGCGACCGGCCTCCTCCTCGTCACCGGCGTGTGGGACAGCATCGTGCAGCAGATGCAGGTCTGGTCCAGCGGCTACACGGTGGGGATCTGAATCCATGAGCAAGACCGAAGCTCCCGAAGGCCCCACCGAGGCCCGTGAGGAGAACGACCTCGGCGCCGCCGGTGCCAGGCTCTCGACCGCCCCGCAGGAGCGGGACGAGCCGCCCAACATGCCCCGCCTCGGCGTCATCGGCTGGGTGCGCTGGTTCTGGCGGCAGCTGACCTCGATGCGGGTCGCGCTGATCCTGCTCCTGCTGCTGTCCCTCGGCGCGATCCCCGGCTCGCTGATCCCGCAGAACAACGTCGACGAGCTCAAGGTCCAGGACTTCATGGACCGGCACACCACGCTCGGCCCGTTCTACGACAAGCTGCAGCTCTTCGACGTCTACAGCTCCGTGTGGTTCTCCGCGATCTACATCCTGCTCTTCGTCTCCCTCATCGGCTGCATCGTGCCCCGCACCTGGCAGTTCGTCGGCCAGCTGCGCGGCCGCCCGCCGGGCGCCCCCAAGAAACTGACGCGCCTGCCCGCGTACACGACGTGGCGCACCGAAGCCGAGCCCGAGCAGGTGCACGAGGCCGCGCTCGCGATGCTCAAGCAGCGCCGCTTCCGCGCGCACACCGCGGGCTCCGGCGCGGGCAGCTCGGTCGCCGCCGAGAAGGGGTACCTGCGCGAGGCAGGCAACCTGATGTTCCACATCGCGCTCATCGTGATGCTGGTCGCGTTCGCCGCCGGGCAGCTCCTGAAGTCCGAGGGCGGCAAGCTGGTCATGGAGGGCGACGGCTTCTCCAACACCCTCAGCCAGTACGACGACTTCAAGTCCGGCAGCCTCTTCGACACCGGGAACCTGGAGCCGTTCAGCTTCAAGCTCGACAAGTTCGTCGGTACGTACCAGAAGTCGGGCCCCAACCGCGGCACCGCCCGCACCTACCGCGCGGACGTCAGCTACAGCGAGGGCCCCGACGGCGCCGAGAAGAAGAAGTCCATCGAGGTCAACGAGCCGCTCGAGGTCGACGGCTCGAAGGTCTACCTCATCGGCCACGGCTTCGCCCCCGGCGTCACTGTCCGCGACGGCAAGGGCAAGGTCGTCTACCAGGCGTCCGTGCCGGTGCTGCCCATCGACCAGAACGGCACGGCCACCGGCGCCATCAAGGTCATGGACGGCTACCGCGACAAGAACGGCAAGGCCGAGCAGCTCGGCTTCAACGCCTTCTTCGTGCCGACCTTCGCGGGCGTGGGCAAGGGGCAGATGTTCTCGCAGTTCCCCGCCGCCGACTACCCGGTGCTCGCGCTGTCCGCGTACCACGGCAGCCTGGGCGTCGACGCGGGCATCCCGCAGAACGTGTACCAGCTGGACACCCGCAAGATGACGAAGTTCAAGGGTGCCGACGGCGAGCTGTTCAAGCAGCGGCTGCGCCCCGGCGAGACCATGAAGCTCCCGAACGGCGCCGGGTCGATCACCTTCGAGAAGAACCTCAAGGAGTGGGCGACCTTCCAGATCTCCCAGCAGCCCGGCACCGGCTGGGCGCTCGGCGGCGCCATCGGCGCCGTCGCCGGTCTCGCGGGGTCGCTGTTCATCCAGCGCCGCCGCGTATGGGTACGGGCGGTCAAGGGAGCCGACGGCGTCACCGTCGTCGAGATGGCGGGCCTCGGCCGCAGCGAGTCCGCCAAGGTTCCCGAAGAGCTCTCCCAGCTCGCCGCCCAACTGCACGACCGGGCGCCGACGGCGCCCCAGCCAGACCCGGACGAGGAAGCCTCCTCCGACGCCGACCCCGATGTCGTACCTGCCGAAGGGGCTGAGAAGTGAATCTCGCCGCCACCCTGGCCGCCGAGCCCAACGAGAACCTCGCGCACATCAGCAACGTGCTGATCTACTCCGCGATGGCCGTCTATCTCCTGGCCTTCTTCGCGCACATGGCGGAGTGGCTCTTCGGCAGCCGCAGCAAGGTCGCCCGCACCGCGGCCGCGCTCACTCCGGGCAAGACCGGCGCGGCCGCCGCGGCCGCGCCCGCCGTCACCGCCCAGGCCGCGGGCGGCACCGCCACCCTGGAGCGGCCCAAGGTCGTCACCCGGTCCGTGGCCGGTACCCGGGACGTGCCGGACGGGCCCGGCGCAGCGGCGGGCGACGAGAAGGGCGACCTCTACGGCCGCATCGCCGTCTCGCTCACCGTGCTCGCGTTCCTCCTGGAGTTCGGCGGCGTCCTCACCCGCGCCCTGTCGGTGCAGCGTGCGCCGTGGGGCAACATGTACGAGTTCAGCATCACCTTCTCCACCGTCGCCGTCGCCGTGTACCTGGTGCTGATGGCGCTGAAGAAGAACATCGCCTGGCTCGGCCTCCCGCTGGTCACGACGGTCCTGCTCGACCTCGGTCTCGCCGTCACCGTCCTGTACACGTCCAGCGACCAGCTGGTCCCCGCCCTGCACTCGTACTGGCTGTGGATCCACGTCTCCACCGCGATCTTCTGCGGCGCCGTGTTCTACGTCGGCGGTGTCGGCACGCTGCTCTACCTCTTCCGCGACAGCTACGAGACGAAGCTGCAGAACGGCGGGCAGCCCGGCAAGTTCGCCACGTCGGTCCTTGAGCGGCTGCCCTCGGCGGCCTCGCTCGACAAGTTCTCGTACCGCCTGAACGCCGCGATCTTCCCGCTGTGGACGTTCACGATCATCGCGGGCGCGATCTGGGCGGGCGACGCGTGGGGCCGCTACTGGGGCTGGGACCCCAAGGAGGTCTGGTCCTTCATCACCTGGGTCGCCTACGCCTGCTACCTGCACGCCCGCGCCACGGCCGGCTGGAAGGGCCGCAAGGCCGCCTACCTGGCCCTGATCGCCTTCGGCTGCTGGCTGTTCAACTACTACGGCGTGAACATCTTCGTCACCGGCAAGCACTCGTACGCCGGGGTCTGAGCGGCCCGCACCGCCGGGCAACTCCCCGCTACTCCACGGTGATCGCGTCCAACTGCCCCCGCAGGTATACGTGCGAGTCCACGCCCCGGACGTCCGTGCCCGGGTCGCACTCGTAGAAGTACACGAGGGACATCAGCTCCTCGGCGGGCAGTTCGGCCGGCGGTGGCAGTACGCGGTGGCGGCCGGACTGCCAGCGGCCGCCCGTCCAACGTGCCATCAGGTCGCCGATGTTGACCGTGAGGGCCGCCGGGTCGAACGGGGCGTCCTGCCAGCCGTCCTCGTCCGTGAACACCTGGAGGCCGCCGCGCCCCGCCTGCCGGTCGAGGACCGTCACCGTGCCGAAGTCGGTGTGCGGGCCGATGCGGAACTGGCCCGGTTCCGGCTCGCCCACCGTCTCCCGGCCCGGATACCAGTTGATGTTGAAGCCCCAGGTGGGGTGGCCGGTGTGGCGGGTGAAGAAGTCCGCCTCCTCGCCGAGCGCCACGCCGAGGAGTTCGAGGAGGCGGTCCGAGAGGAGCCGCATCTGACGCAGATACGTCGTCACCAGGGCCCGCAGCTCGGGCGTCTCCCGCGGCCAGGTGTTCGCCGCGAACCACTCCGCGTCGACGGCCGCGTCACCGGTCGGCTCGTCGGCGGCGAAGGACAGCGACTCCTTCAGGTCGGGGGGAGCGGCCGTGCCCTCCGCGTAGCTGTTGGCCTCGGCGCCGGGGCCCAGCCAGCCGCGCCCGCCGACCTTCACCGCGTACGGCCGCTTCGCCCGCTCGGGAAGCTGGAAGAAGCCACGGGCCGAGGAGCGGATGGCCGTGCGCAGCGCCGGGTCGACGCCGTGCCCGGTCACCAGGAGGAACCCGGCCGTGCGCAGGGCCTCGTCGACGGTCTGTGCCGTCCGCGCGCGGGCCTCGGGGTCGCCGGAAAGCCACGGCCGCAGGTCGACCGTCGGAATGCGGGATGCGCTGCTCATGTCTGCCATCGTGCCCATACCCCACCCCGGTCAGGCCTCATCGACAGCACCGATGGGCCCATCGGGAGGACGCCCCACTGGCGCGTGGACCAGCACATACGTCCGCTCGTACGTTCCTTCCATGACCTCAAGGAACGCCCTGGAGAACCGGGGCACAGCCCAGCTCACCGCCGCCATGATGCTCTCCGGAACCCTCGGCGTCTTCGTCGTCGAGTCCGGCGCGAGCGCCTTCAACGTCGTCTTCTTCCGCGTCCTGTTCGGCGCCCTCGCCCTCGGCGCGTACGCCTTCACCCGCGGCTACTTCCGTAACCACGGCCTGACCCCCAAGAAGCTCGGACTCGCGGCGCTCGGCGGTGTGTTCATCGTCTTCAACTGGGTGTTCCTCTTCAAGGCGTACGAGGCCACCTCGATCTCCCTGGCCACCGTCGTCTACCACACGCAGCCGTTCTTCCTCGTGCTGCTGAGCGCCCTCGTCCTGCGCGAACGGCTCTCCCGATCCCAACTGGGCTGGCTGGTCGCCGCGTTCACGGGGCTGCTGCTGGTGTCGGGGGTGCGCCCCGGCGACGCGGGCTCGCTCGCGGGCATCGGGCTCGCCCTCCTGGCCGCCGTCCTCTACGCCCTCTCCACGCTCGTCACCAGGCGCGTCACCGGCGTCCGCCCGCACCTCATCGCCCTCGTCCAGGTCGTCGTCGGCATCCCGCTCCTGCTGCCCTTCACCGACTTCGGCGCGATGAGCGGCACCGGCACCGGCTGGGCCTGGCTCGCCGGACTCGGCGTGATCCACACCGGCCTGATGTACGTCCTGATGTACGCGGCGTACGCGAAGCTGCCCACCGCCAAGATCGCCGTGCTCGCCTTCACCTACCCGGCCGTCGCGATGGTCGCCGACTGGGCGGTCTACGGCCACCACATCGGGCTCGTCCAGGCGCTCGGCGTCCCGCTGATCGTCCTCGCCGGGCTGAAGGTCACGCTGGCCCGGACGGCGCACCCTGCTCCCGCACGAGCCGCACGGCCTGCTCCACGAACAGCCGCACCTGCGGCGGCAGACGCTTCCCCGACCGCCACGCGAGCTGCGTCCACAGCGTGAACGGCGGCTCCCACGCAAGCCGCACGAGCGTGCCCTCCGCCAGCTCCCGCGCCACGGCCACGGCGGGCAGGAGGGCGACGCCGAGCCCGCCCGCCACCCCCTGCTTCGTCGCCTCGATGGTGCCGAACTCCATGAACGGCGGCGGCGCCCCGGTCCGGGTGCGCAGCTCGTCCTCGAAGAGGTCACGGTAGGGGCAGCCGGGCTCGGTGCCGACGAGCTGCGCCGACGCCAGGTCCACCGTGGCCAGCTCCCGCGTCCCGCCCGCGGCCAGCGGATGGACCGGGGCGCAGACCAGGACCAGCGGCTCCCGGGCGAGGACCTCGGTCTCCAGGCCCTGGTGCACGGTCTCCGGCTCCATCAGGAAGCCCACGTCGTACGTCCCCTGCCGCAGCGCCTGCCGGGTCTCGTCGCCCAGCGTGGGGCGCAGCGAGAGCCGCACCTTCGGGTAGCGGTGGTGGAAGAGTTCGAGGAGCGGCGGCAGCCGGTAGGAGGTCAGGGACTCCATGGTGCCGACCGCGATCGTGCCGGACGGCTCCTCGGCGCCGACGACCGCGGCCCGCGCCTCGTCGGCGAGTTCGATGATCTGCCGGGCGTAGGGCAGCAGCCGCTCGCCCGCCTCGGTGAGCCGGATGCGGCTGCCGAGCCGGTCGAAGAGTTCGGTGCCGAGGGAGGTCTCCAGGGCCCGTATCTGGCTGGTGACGCTGGACTGCGCGTACTTCAGCTCGGCGGCGGCCCGGGTGAAGCTGAGGACGGTGGCGACCTTCTCGAAGGTCTGGAGCAGCCGGATCTCCATGGGCCGTCAGCTCTCGTCGCCCTTGTCCCGCCGCTTCTTGTCGGGGTCCTCGTCCCGCAGGGACTTCAGGAACTCCGGATTGTCGTCGGGCGCCACCCACCGCGTACTGCCCCCGCGGCCCCGCCCGCCGATGCCGCCGCCCGTGCCGGGCGCATGGCGCACCTTGCCGGTGACGAACCAGGCGATCGGGCCGAGGAGGACCTCTCCGAAGAGCAGCACGATGATGACCCACACCACCTTCGGCAGATGCCTGACCTCCTTCTCCGGAGTGTTCAGGACATCGATGAAGGCATAGATCCACACCGCCAGGACCAGCAGGAACGGCAGATACCTGAGCATGGTGGCGCGATCCCCCAAGCGGTGGCGGCGAGGGGCGTGCGAGCCCCCCGGTGACGGGGCCAGGGTAGCCGGTGCCGGATACTGGAACGCATGGCTTACGACGATCTTCGCTCCCTGCTCCGGGCACTGGACCGCGAGGGCGATCTCAAGCGCATCAAGGCCGAGGTCGACCCGTATCTGGAGGTCGGCGAGATCACCGACCGCGTCCAGAAGGCCGGGGGCCCCGCGCTCCTCTTCGAGAACGTCAAGGGCTCCTCGATGCCCCTGGCCATGAACGTGTACGGGACGGACCGCCGCCTCCTGAAGGCGCTCGGCCTGAAGTCGTACAACGAGATCAGCGACAAGATCGGCGGCCTGCTCAAGCCGGAGCTGCCGCAGGGTTTCATCGGGGTGCGCGAGGCGTTCGGGAAGCTCGGCGCGATGACGCACGTGCCGCCGAAGAAGGTGAAGTCCGACAGCGCCCCCGTCCAGGAGGTCGTCCTCACCGGCGACGACGTGGACCTGGAGCAGTTGCCCGCGCTCTTCACCTGGCCCGAGGACGGCGGCTCCTTCTTCAACCTGGGCCTGACCCACACCAAGGACCCCGACACGGGCGTCCGCAACCTCGGCCTGTACCGGCTCCAGCGCCACGACAAGCGCACCATCGGCATGCACTGGCAGATCCACAAGGACAGCCGCAACCACTACCAGGTGGCCGCCCGCAGGGGCGAGAAGCTCCCCGTCGCGATCGCCTTCGGCTGTCCGCCCGCCGTGACGTACGCGTCGACGGCGCCGCTGCCCGGTGACATGGACGAGTACATGCTGGCCGGGTTCATCCAGGGCAAGCGCGTGGAGATGGTCGACTGCAAGACGGTCCCGCTCCAGGTCCCGGCGCACGCCGAGGTCGTCATCGAGGGCTGGCTCGAACCGGGCGAGATGCTCCCCGAGGGCCCCTTCGGCGACCACACCGGCTTCTACACGCCGCAGGAGGACTTCCCCGCGCTGAAGATCGACTGCGTGACGATGCGGAGGCGTCCGCTGCTCCAGTCGATCGTGGTCGGCCGCCCGCCGACGGAGGACGGCCCCCTTGGCCGCGCCACCGAGCGCTTCTTCCTGCCGCTCCTCAAGGTGATCGTCCCGGACATCGTGGACTACCACCTGCCGGAGTCGGGCGGCTTCCACAACTGCGCGATCGTCTCGATCGACAAGAAGTACCCGAAGCACGCGCAGAAGGTCATGCACGCCATCTGGGGTGCCCACATGATGTCGCTGACCAAGCTGATCGTGGTCGTCGACAAGGACTGCGACGTGCACAACCTGCACGAGGTGTCCTGGCGTGCGCTCGGCAACACGGACTACGCGCGCGACCTGACCGTGGCCGAAGGCCCCGTCGACCACCTCGACCACGCCTCCTACCAGCAGTTCTGGGGCGGCAAGGCGGGCATCGACGCGACGAAGAAGCTGCCCGAAGAGGGCTACACGCGGGACGGGGGCTGGCCGAACATGGTCGAGTCCGACCCGGAGACGGCGTCGAAGGTCGACCGCCGCTGGAAGGAGTACGGACTCTCGTGAGTTCAGCATCAGCCGCGCTCCCGCAACCCGGTCGCACCAAGGCGTTCCTGCGCCTCGTCATGATCGAGCACTCGGTCTTCGCGCTGCCCTTCGCCTATATCGCCGCGCTCACCGCGATGTTCCGCCTCGACGAGAACATCCACTGGGGACGCCTGCTCCTGGTCACCATCTGCATGGTGGGTCTGCGCACGTTCGCCATGGCCGCGAACCGCATCATCGACCGCGAGATCGACGCCCGTAACCCGAGGACCGCGCACCGCGAGCTCGTCACGGGCACGGTGTCGGTGAAGTCCGCGTGGACCGGCGCGCTGATCGCGCTCGTCGTCTTCCTCGCCTCGGCCGCGCTGCTCAACCCGCTGTGCCTGGCGCTCGCGCCCGTCGCGGTGATCCCGATGGTCGTCTATCCGTACGGGAAGCGGTTCACGAACTTCCCGCAGGCGATCCTCGGCCTGGCCCAGGCGATGGGCCCGGTCGGCGCCTGGATCGCGATCACTGGCGAGTGGTCGGGCCAGGCGGTGATCCTCGGGCTCGCGGTCGGCGTCTGGATCGGCGGCTTCGACCTGATCTACGCGTGCCAGGACGTGGAGACGGACCGCGAGGTCGGCGTGAAGTCGGTGCCCGCGCGGTTCGGCATCCCGGCCGCCATCTGGGGCGCGCGCGCCTGTCACCTGGTGACCACGGCGCTCCTCGTCTGGTACGCGGCGGCCACCGACGCGGGCGTGTTCTTCTGGCTCGGCCTCGCGGTCGTCGCGGGCGCCTTCGGCTACGAGCACTCGATCGTGAAGCCGCACGACCTGTCCCGCCTCAACCGCGCCTTCTTCCAGGTGAACGGCTTCATCGGGATTGCCCTGTTCGCGTGCGCGCTGCTCGATCTGCTCGTACGCGGCCTCACTGTCTGAAACACCGCCCGGATAGGCTTCACAGCGTGAACCCAGGAGATACAGAGCGTAGGCCTTGGATCGTGGGGGTGTCGGGTGCCTCGGGCACTCCGTACGCCGCCGCGGTGCTGCGTGCTCTGCTGACCGCGGGCGAGAGCGTGGACCTGGTCGTCTCGCGTGCCTCGCGTCTTACGCTGCTCGACGAGACGGGCATCGCGTTCCGGGACGCGCACTGGCGGGACGATCTGCGGCAGTGGCTGGGGCGCGGCGCGGACGGCAAGCCGGGGGTCTTCGACGCCGACGTGTCGGACGTGAAGTACTGGGCCGCCGGTGATCTGGCGGCGGGGCCGTCCTCGGGTTCGTACGCGACGAAGGGGATGCTGATCGTTCCGGCGTCCACGGCGTGCGTGGCCGGGGTGGCGCTCGGGCTCTCGAAGGACCTGCTGCAGCGGTCGGCGAGCGTGACGCTGAAGGAAGGGCGACGGCTCGTGGTCTGCGTACGCGAGACTCCGCTGAACGGGCAGACGCTGAAGCACTTGGTGAGCCTGGACGAGGCGGGCGCGATCGTGCTGCCCGCCTCTCCGGCGTTCTACGCGGGGGCGACGCACATCCAGGATCTGGTGGACTTCGTCGCCGGGCGGATGCTCGACGCGGCACGGGTGCCGCACCGGCTGTACCGCCGGTGGGAGGGAGAGCTCGGCTCCGGTTCCGGAGGTGGCTCTGGCTCCCGGGGGGCTTAGCGCTTCTTGGCGGCGCGCTTCCTGAGGAAGCCGGCCTTGGGCGCGGAGGCGGACTGGTGGGCACGCGAGCGGTTGGCCAGGTCCTGAAGCTCGCGCATCCGGGCGTAGGCCATCTCGATCGAGTACACGGTGACTCACTCCTGAAGGATCGTCGTTGATCTGCTGAGATTGAGAAAGATTCACAGGGGCTAGACCCTGTTACGCCTTAGATTCTACACATAGACTCGCGGTATCGCTGAATAATGAAAGGCATCGCACCTATGGACGCCGTGGACAGGCAGCTCATCCAGGCCCTGCGGGAGAACGGCCGCGCCTCGTACGCCGAACTCGGGCGGCTCGTGGGCCTCTCCGGGCCCAGCGTCACGGACCGGATCAACCGCCTCGAAGCGGCCGGTGTCATCACGGGTTACCGCGCCACCGTCGACTCCGCCTCGCTCGGCCTCGGCGTCATCGCCCTCATCGGCATCTCGCTCTCCGACGCCGCCGACCACGAGGACGTGGCGCGGCGCCTGAAGGACCTGCACGAGATCGAGGACTGCTGGTTCATCGCGGGCGACGACTCGTACATGCTCAAGATCCGGGCCACCGACGTGGACGGTCTGGAGAAGACGATCCGCCGGCTCAGCGGCACCCGTGGCGTCTCCCGGACCCGTACGACGATCGTGCTCTCCACCAAGTGGGAGAACAGGGTCGGGGAGCTGCCCGAGGAGGAGTGACCTCCGGGGCGTAACGTTGGCGGAGGTTTGTGGCAGGTCGTAGGGAGAGGTAAGGGCGAGGGCATGGACGCAGGTCTCAAGCGCGATCTTGAGCAGAAGGTCCGGGACGGTGAGCGGCTGTCCCGCGAGGACGGCATCGCCCTCTACGAGTCGGACGACCTCGCCTGGCTCGGCGGCCTCGCCCACGAGGTGCGCACGCGCAAGAACGGCGACGTCGTGCACTTCAACGTCAACCGCCACCTCAACATGACCAACGTGTGCACCGCGTCCTGCGCGTACTGCTCGTTCCAGCGCAAGCCGGGCGAGAAGGACGCGTACACGATGCGCATCGAGGAGGCCGTCCGCCTCGCCAAGGCGATGGAGGGCGAGAACCTCACCGAGCTGCACATCGTCAACGGCCTGCACCCGAACCTGCCGTGGCGCTACTACCCCCGGTCGCTGAGCGAGCTCAAGAAGGCGCTGCCGAGCGTCTCCCTGAAGGCGTTCACGGCCACGGAGATCCACCACTTCGAGACGATCTCGGGGATGTCGGCGTCCGACATCCTCGACGAGCTCATCGAGGCGGGCCTGGAGTCGCTGACCGGCGGCGGCGCGGAGATCTTCGACTGGGAGGTGCGCCAGCACATCGTCGACCACCGCACCCACTGGGAAGACTGGTCGCGCATCCACCGCCTCGCGCACGAGAAGGGTCTGAAGACCCCCTCCACGATGCTGTACGGCCACATCGAGGAGCCCCGCCACCGCGTCGACCACGTGCTGCGGCTGCGTGAACTCCAGGACGAGACCGGCGGCTTCCAGGTCTTCATCCCGCTGCGCTACCAGCACGACTTCGTCGACATGAAGGACGGCAAGGTCAGGAACCGCCTCCAGGCGCGCACGACCATGGCGTCGGGCGCCGAGGCACTGAAGACCTTCGCGGTCTCGCGGCTCCTCTTCGACAACGTCCCGCACGTCAAGGTCTTCTGGGTCATGCACGGTCTGCAGACCACGCAGCTCGCCCTTCAGCACGGCGCGGACGACATGGACGGCTCGGTCGTCGAGTACAAGATCACGCACGACGCGGACAACTTCGGTACGCCGAACAAGCTGACCCGCGAGGACCTCCTCGACCTGATCCGCGAGGCGGGCTTCCGCCCGGTCGAGCGGAACACGCGCTACGAGTCGATCCGCGAGTACGAGGGCCCCGACCGGATGCTGCGCGAGACGCCGCAGGCCATGCGGCTCTGACCGGCTGCTCTCTCCGACCGGTTGCTCTCTCCGACCGGTTGCTCTTCCGGCCAGCCGCTCTTAACGCGTCGCGAGGCCGGTCCGGTAAGGGCTAGCCTCGCTGCATGCCTCTTACCTTTCGACTGGACCCGGCGATCGGCCCCGCCCTGCGGGACGGGGTGCTCGCGCTCTGGGCAGACGTCTCCAACGCGGGCGGCGCCGTCGGCTTCGTGCCGCCCGTGACCGCCGACGAGATCCGCCCGGAGTGGATCAAGCGCCTCGCCGAGCTGAGCGACGGGCGCACCCGGCTCCTCGTGGGCTACGACGAGGACGGCGAGATCGCCGCGACCGCCTTCCTCGCGTACAACCAGCACCACCTGATGAGGCACTGGATCTGGCTGTACGTGGTGATGGTCCACCCCCGCCACCAGGGCAAGGGGTACGGGCGTGACCTGATGGCCGCCGCCGCGGACGCCGCCCGCGGCCTCGGCGGCATCGAGGCGATACGGCTCACCTGCCGCGGCGGCACGGGCGTCGACCGCTTCTACGCGTCCTGCGGATACAAGGAGGTCGGCCGGGTGCCGGGCGCCATCCGGGTCGCGCCCGGCGACGACCGCGACGACATCACGATGCTGCTGCCGCTCGGCTGACGGCCCACGCGGGGGCGTCACCCCCTTGCCCGACGCGCCTCCTTGCATGCTTCACTGGAGGGGCTCGTCCTACTCGGGCCCCTTTCGGAACGGAAGAGTGGATTGACATGCTCCGCTACACGCTGATGCGCCTCGGGATCTTCGTGGGTTGCTTCTTGGTCGTCTGGGGCCTCGTCTACTCCGAGATCCTGCCGCGTGGCCTCGGCGACTCGAACCTGCTGTGGGTGCTCCTGCTCTCGCTGGTCATCTCCGCGCCCATCAGCTTCGTGGCCCTCCGCAAGGAGCGTGACCGCGCCTCGCTGGACGTCGTGGCCCGCGTGGACCGCGCCAAGGCGAACCTGGAGGCCAACCGCACCCAGGAGGACGACGCGGACGACGCGGCGCGCACGGAGGGCAGCACGCAGGGCGGCACGCAGGTGCAGGGCTCGTAAGCTTCGTCACACACTTCTCGGGACCCCGGCTCCGGAGCGCATCGCTCCAGGGCCGGGGTTCCGTGCGTCAAGGGGGAGTCGGGGCGGGGGTTACCTCAAACAAGACCTTTGATGTTCTCAAAGCACAAGTGTTAACGTGTTCGACATGAAGACAGCAGCAGCGCACCACTACGCCACGAGCATCCCGCTCGTGGCGCGCCTGCATGTCGATCTCTGCCGCTGCATGTCCGCGGCCTGTCACATCTGAACGTGACCCCCGCCGCAGCGGCACTGCTGACCCTTCGCGGTCGCCGCTCCCGTACGTCCCCCACCCCTGACTGACCTCACCGGAGTGTGTCCGTGTCCGCGAATTCCGCGACGCCCGCCGACCAGGCGAGCGGACCCGAGAAGCCCAAGTCCGGCTTCCGGATACCCAAGTTCCTCAAGATCCCCTTCTGGGCGCAGATACTCGGCGGCCTGGTCCTGGGTGTCCTGCTCGGCTGGATCGCCCGCAACCAGGACGTCGACTGGCTCGTCACCACCCTCTCCAAGGTCGGCGACACCTTCATCGGCCTCCTGAAGCTGGCGGTCGCCCCGCTCGTCTTCTTCGCGATCCTGGTGTCGATCACCAACCTGCGGAAGGTCAACAACGCCGCGCGGCTCGCGACCCGCACCCTGCTGTGGTTCATGATCACGTCGCTGATCGCGGTGGCCATCGGCCTCGCCATCGGCCTGCTCACCAACCCCGGCTCCGGCACCGGCCTCACCCCGAAGGACGGCAAGGCCCCCGACCACGCGGGCTCCTGGATCGACTTCCTCACCGGGATCATCCCGAAGGACGTCATCACCCCCTTCACCGAGCTCAACGTCCTGCAGATCGTCTTCATGGCCGCCGTCGCCGGTATCGCCGTGCTGAAGATCGGCGACAAGGCCCAGCCGATCCTGGAGCTGAGCGAGTCCGTACTCGCCCTCCTCCAGAAGGCCCTGTGGTGGGTCATCAAGCTCTCCCCGATCGGCACCATCGGCCTCATCGGCTTCGCCATCGCGGACTACGGCTGGAACCTGATCAGCAAGTACGCGACGTTCACCGCCGACATCTACATCGGCTGCGCCCTGGTCCTGTTCGGCGTCTACCCGCTGCTGCTCGCCTTCGTCGCCAAGGTCAACCCGCTCCAGTTCTTCAAGGGCGCCTGGCCCGCCATCCAGCTGGCCTTCGTCTCCCGCTCCTCGGTCGGCACCATGCCGATCACCCAGAAGGTCACCGAGCGCCTCGGCGTCCCGAAGGAGTACACGTCCTTCGCGGTGCCGTTCGGCGCCACGACGAAGATGGACGGCTGCGCCGCCATCTACCCGGCCATCGCCGCGATCTTCGTCGCGCAGATCTTCGACGTGCAGATGGGCATCAAGGAGTACCTGCTCATCGCCTTCGTGTCGGTCGTCGGCTCGGCGGCCACGGCGGGCCTCACGGGTGCCACGGTCATGCTGACGCTGACCCTCTCCACGCTCGGCCTGCCGATGGAGGGCGTGGGTCTGCTCCTCGCCATCGACCCGGTCCTCGACATGATGCGCACCGCGACGAACGTCGCCGGACAGGCGCTTGTGCCGGTGATCGTCGCCGCCCGCGAGAACATCCTCGACCGCGAGGCGTACGAGAACGCCTCGGCGTCGCCGCTCGACGAGCTCGAGGACGACTACAGCGATGCGCCGTCCTCGTCGCGTCCGGTGGCGGCGGCAGCCTGAGCCCTCGCCCGTCGTTTCGCCGAAGCCCCGCCCCGGAGTGATCCGGGGCGGGGCTCGGTGGTTTCCGGTGGTTCCGGTGGTTTCCGTTAATCGTGCCCCGGCACCCGTTGACCGTACGCTGACGTCGGAACGGACAGTGTGGAGAGGGCGGGGGCCGGGGTGGGCGAGAAGCGGCGGCAGAAAAGAATGCCGCGGGCCGTGCGGGAGCAGCAGATGCTGGACGCGGCGGTGCGGACGTTCGGGCAGCGGGGGTACCGGGCCGCGTCCATGGACGAGATCGCGGAGCTCGCCGGAGTCTCCAAGCCGCTCGTGTATCTGTATCTCAACTCCAAGGAAGAGCTCTTCAGCGCGTGCATCCGGCGCGAGGCCGCCGCGCTCGTCGCCGCGGTGCGGGACGGGGCGAGCGGCGCCGCCGTCGCCGGGGAGACCGCGGACCGGCAGCTGTGGGACGGGCTGCGGGCGTTCTTCTCGCACACCGCGGAACGCCCCGACGGCTGGGCCGTGCTGCACAGTCAGGCGCGGACCCAGGGGGAGCCGTTCGCGGCCGAGATCGCCGCGATGCGGGAGGAGATCGTCGCGTTCGTGACGTCGTTGATCGCGGACGCGGCGCGGTCGGCGCACGGCGACCCCTCCCTGCCGGACCGCGAGGTCGCGGGGCTCGCGCAGGCGCTGGTCGGCGCGGCGGAGTCGCTGGCCGGCTGGGCCAATACGGACGGCTCCGTCTCCGCGAAGGAGGCGGCGGCGACGCTCATGAACTTCGCGTGGGCGGGCCTTGGGGGCCTGATGGAGGGGCGGCGCTGGGCTCCCGCGTGACGACGCCGGTGAGGTGCGGTCTGCCCGTGGGGGAACGGAGTTCGAAGGCGGAGCTGCCGTGTGCGGTGTACGTGACCGTGGACGGGAGGAGGACGGGCGCCTTGAACTCGGCCTTGAGACAGGCGAAGCCGTCCCCGCCTCCACCTCCACCCCCGCCCCCGTCCTCGTGTTCTGCGAGGCAGCGGGCGACCGTCCACATGCCGTGGGCGATGGCGCGGGGGAAGCCGAAGGGGCGGGCGGTGAGCGGGTGCAGGTGGATGGGGTTGCGGTCGCCGCTGACGGAGGCGTAGCGGCGGCCCAGGTCCGCACCGAGGTGCCAGGGCGTTCCGGCCGCGGGGGCCGGGCGGGGCGCCTTGGCGGTTTCGGTGGCTGTCCCGGGTGTTCTGTGCCGGGCCAGATAGGTGCTGCTGGACTCCCAGAGGAGCTCGCCGTCGCGGGCGGCGGCCTCGATGACGACGGTCGCTTCGGTGCCGCGACGGTGGGGGGCCACCTTCGCTGTCCGGACGGAGAGGCGCAGCTCCTGTGCCGGGTGCAGGGGCCGGTGCCGGGTGATCTCGATGGACGTGTGGACGAGCCCCAGGAGGGGGAGCGGAAAGTCGCGGGCGGCCATCAGGCGCATGGCCAGGGGGAACGCGAGGACGTGCGGATAGGTGAGCGGCAGCACACCGGCACCGCCCGGAAACCCGCAGACCGCGTTGTAGGCGGCGAGGTGGCGGGGGTCGGGGACGACGGGTGCGGAGGTGAGGGGCTCCTGGACGAGGGCCCGGACACCGGGCCGCTTGAAGGGCGAGGCGAGGGCGGCACGGACAAGGAGAGCGGAAAGCGGGGTACGCATGATCGTCCTTGGTGAGGTGGTGGGTGGGGTCGCCTCGGGTTCGTCGGGGGTCACGCCCCGAGAAGGCTCTGCCCGCACACCCGTACCGTCTGCCCGTTGACACCCCCCTGCGCCAGCCACGACGTCGTCTCCGCCACGTCCACGGGAAGGCCCCCCTGCCCGAGGGAGTTCATGCGGCGCCCCGCCTCGCGGATGAGCAGCGGCACCGCGGCCGTCATCTTCGTCTCGATGAAGCCGGGCGCCACCGCGTTGACCGTCACCCCGTGCTCCGCGAGCGCCCGCGGCGCCAACGAGCGGACGAGGCCGACGACGCCCGCCTTGCTGGCGGCGTAGTTCGTCTGGCCCGCGTTGCCCGCGATCCCCGCGATGGAGGCGGTGGCGACGATCCGGCCGCCGGGGCTGAACGCACCGGCCTTGAGGAGCGCGTCCGTCGTCGTGAGGACCGCCGCGAGGTTGACGTCGAGGACCGACGTCCAGCGGTCCCGCGCCATGTTGGCGAGCTTGCGGTCACGGGTGATGCCCGCGTTGTGGACGAGGATGTCGAGACGGCCGTCCGGCAGCGCCGCGGCGATGCGTTCACCGGCGTCGGGCGCCGTGATGTCGAGCGGCAGCGCCGAGCCGCCGAGCCGGTCGGCCACCCGGACCAGGTCCTGCTGGGCCGAGGGGACGTCGAGGAGCATGACGGTGGCGCCGTCGCGGGTCAGGACCTCCGCCACCGCTTCGCCGATGCCGCGCGCCGCGCCCGTCACCAGGGCGGTACGCCCGGCCAGGGGCCGGTCCCAGTCGGCGGGGGCGGCGAGCGTCTCGGCGGGGCCGGTCTCGATGACCTGTCCGGTGACGTAGGCGGACTTGGGGGAGAGCAGGAAGCGCAGGGTCGGCTCGGCGGTGGCGACCGGCCCTGTGACACGGACGAGGGTGGCGGTGCGGCCCCGGCCGAGCTCCTTGGCGAGGGAACGTATGAAGCCTTCGAGTGCCTGCTGGGCGGCGGCCTGGTGGTGGTCGGCGGGGTCGGGCGGGCTGCCGAGGATCAGGATGCGGCCGTTCTCCGCGACCTTGCGCACGACGGGGTGGAGGGCCGTATGCACGTCGGAGAGGGTGTCGACGTCCCTCACCGCCGTGGCGTCGAGCACAACTGCCGTGGGGCGCTCGGCAGTTGACACGAGGGTATGGCCTGCCGACTTGAGGAGGGTGGGCAGGTCGGCCGGGTAGGCGGACTTGCCCGCCGTGAGCAGGAGCAACTCGCCGCCCAGGGCGGAGTGTTCCGGGGTGCGGCGGCGCAGCCGGGCCGGTTGGGGCAGGCCCAGGCGGCGGGTGAGGAAGCGGCCGGGTCCGGTGGCGGCGAAGGTCAGGTAGCGGTCGGCCATTGTCCAACTCCCAGCTCGGTCGTAAATTTACTTCGGAGTAAGGTTACTCAAGGGTCAGGAGCTGGTCGAGACATGAGTCGTCCCTCTGTGCGCCGCGTCGCCGTCATCGGCGGCAGCCGCATTCCTTTCGCCCGCTCCGACGGGCCGTACGCCACCGCCTCGAACCAGGACATGCTGGCCGCCGCCCTCGACGGCCTGGTCGAGAGGTACCGCCTCCAGGGCGCGGGGGACGTCGGGGAGTTCGTCGCCGGTGCCGTGCTCAAGCACAGCCGGGACTTCAACCTCGCCCGGGAGGTCGTGCTCGGCTCCGCCCTGGACTCCCGTACGCCCGCCTACGATCTTCAACAGGCGTGCGGGACCGGGCTCCAGGCCGTCGTCGCCGTCGCCAACAAGGTCATGCTCGGGCAGATCGAGTCGGGGATCGCCGGGGGCTCCGACACCGCGAGCGACGCGCCCCTCGGGGTCAACGACGAGCTGCGGCGGATCCTGCTCGCGGCGCGCCGGGCCAAGTCGGCGGGCGGACGGCTGCGTGCGCTCGGCCGGGTGCGGCCCCGTCACCTCGTACCGGACATCCCGCGCAACGCCGAGCCCCGCACCGGGCTCTCCATGGGGGAGCACGCCGCGGTGACCGCGCGGAAGTGGGGCGTCACGCGTGAGGCGCAGGACGAGCTCGCGGCGCTCAGCCACCAGCGCCTCGCGGCCGCGTACGAGCGGGGCTTCCTGGACGATCTCGTCGTACCGTTCCGCGGGGTCGAGCGGGACCAGAACCTGCGGCCGGGATCGACGGTGGAGAAGCTCGCCCGCCTGAAGCCCGTGTTCGGGGCCGACGCCCCCGGCGCGACCGCGACCGCGACCGCGTCCGCGACCGCGTCCGCGACCGCGTCCGCGACCGCGTCCGCGACCGCGTCCGCGACCGCGACCGCGTCCGCGACCGCGACCGCGTCCGCGACCATGACCGCGGGCAATTCCACTCCGCTGACGGACGGCGCCGCCGTCGCCCTGCTCGCCAGTGAGGAGTGGGCGGCCGGGCGCGGGCTCGAACCGCTCGCGTACCTCACCGCCTGCGAGAGCGCCGCGGTCGACTTCGTCCACGGGGATGTCGCAGAGGGCGACGACGGGGGTGGTGACGGGCTGCTGATGGCGCCCGCGTACGCCGTGCCCCGGATGCTGGAGCGGACCGGTCTCGGACTCGAACTCGGCGACTTCGACTTCGTGGAGGTGCACGAGGCCTTCGCCTCGCAGGTGCTCGCCACGCTCGCCGCCTGGGAGAAGCAGGGGCTCGGCACCGTGGACCGGGCGCGGCTGAACGTCGCCGGGTCGTCGCTCGCCACCGGCCACCCGTTCGCGGCGACGGGGGCGCGCATCGTCGCCACCCTCGCCAAGCTCCTCGCCGAGCGGGGGCGCCCCGGACGCGGGCTGATCTCCATCTGTGCGGCGGGCGGGCAGGGGGTCACCGCGATCCTGGAGAGGGAGTGAGGAGTGACGGCCTTCACTTAGGGTGGCGAATGCGTACGTACGGTCACCTTGCGCTGAACGGGCGAGGGGCGCGGGCCGCGCTTAGGGTGAGCGAGGGGCTACACCCTGGGAGGTTGCCGTGCGTGGAGCCTGTGCGATCGCCGGTGTCATTGTGCTGGTCGTCGTAGGGACGGGCGTGCCGGGCGTGGCCTCGGCCACGACCGTCGCCGCTGCCGCTGCCGCTGCCACCGAGGACGATGGAGGCGGTGACGGAGGCGGACGACCCGACCTGGCGCGCTACTACACGCAGAAGATCAAATGGGCTGCGTGCAAGGGCGACACCGAAGCCATGGCGGAAGCCACGGACGGCGCCAAGGACGTCCGGTGCGGGCACGTGACCGTCCCGCTCGACTACGCGAAGCCCGCCGCCGGGACCGTCGACGTCGCGATGATCCGGCTGAAGTCCAGCGCGAGCGGCAAGCCCCGCGGCTCGCTGCTGCTGAACTTCGGCGGACCCGGCGGGCCCGGGGTCTCCGCGCTCGCCGGTGCGCAGAAGGAGTTCAGCTTCCTGAGCAAGGAGTACGACGTCGTCTCCTTCGACCCGCGCGGCGTCGGCCAGAGCGAGCCGGTCAGCTGCGGCGACGCCCAGGGGAACGCCGACCCCACCACGGAGGACTCGGACGACGCGGCCGCCATGCTGCGGGAGTTGCGCAAGGTCGCCAAGGAGTGCGAGGCCAAGTCCGGGCCCGTACTGCCGCAGATGGGGACCGTCAACGTCTCCCGTGACATGGACGTCATGCGGCAGGCCCTCGGCGACAAGAAGCTGAACTACCTGGGGTTCTCCTATGGGACGCGGCTCGGCGCCGTCTATGCCGCCCAGTTCCCCAAGAAGGTCGGACGGATGACCCTCGACGGCGTGGACACGCTGACCGAGCCCGTCGCCGCACAGTCCCTCGCGACCGCCGAAGGGCGCCAGACCGCCCTCGACAACTTCCTCGCCTGGTGCACCGGGAACGCCGGATGTGTCTTCGGCGCCGACTCCCGCACCGCACGGCAGAGCATGGTCAAGATCGTCAAGCAGATGGACGCGATGCCGCTCCAGTCCATGGGCGGCGAGCAGTTCACCGGGCAGGACGTCGTCGGCGTCCTGAGCCAGGCCCTCTACAGCAGGCAGGCCTGGCCCGCGCTCTCGCAGGCCCTGGGGGCGCTGCTCGCCGACGGGGACCCGCGGGCGCTGATCCGTATGAGCGGCGGGCTGCCGAGCGGGGTGCCGCTGCCGGTCCGTGCCGGGGCCGGATCCGGGGCTGGGGCCGGGTCCGGAGCCGGTCAGGAGGTGCCGCTGGACAACTTGTCCGCCGCCCTCATGGCCGTGAACTGCGCCGACGATCCCGACCGGCCCGACGCCGCGCACATAGAGAAGGAAGTCGGCAAGTTGCAGGCGCAGTTCGAGGAGGCCTCGCCGGTCTTCGGCAAGTCGATGCTGATGCCGGTGCTGCTGTGCTTCGGCCGGCCCGCGGGGACCAGCTACATCCGTGAGGACGTACGGGACGTGCAGACGCCCGAGATGCTGCTCGTCGGCACGCGGGGCGACCCGGCCACGCCGTACCGCTGGACGGAGGAGACCGCGCGGCGGCTCGGCTCGCAGGCCGTCGTCCTGGACAACAAGGGCGACGGGCACACCGGTTACCTCGGCTCCAAGTGCGTGCAGGACAAGGTGGACGGGTTCCTGCTGTACGGGGAGATGCCGAAGACCGGGAGTTCCTGCGCGGCTGAGTGAGGCGGGTGCTGTGTCAGGTCAGGGCGAGCATCGCCTTTTCGTCCGGGGTGTCCGGCGCGGCCTGGTAGACGACCATGCGCTGGTCGCCCGAGCGCGCCAGCTTCATCACCTCGTACGTGAGGGTCATCGCGCCGACCTTGGGGTGCTCGAACGACTTGGTGCCGCCGCCGCGCTCGCTCACGTCGTACCGCTCCCAGATGCGGGCGAAGTCCGGGGACTTCAGGAGGAGTTCGCCGACCAGGTTCGTCAGCCGGGGCGAGTCGGTGTCCGTGCCCGCGATGGCCCGCAGATGTGACACCGACTTGGCGACCGTCTCCTCCCAGGGCCGGTAAAGGACCCGGCCCACGGGGTGCAGGAAGAGGTAGCGCACGACGTTGCGCTGTTCGTCGGGCCAGTCCCACAGGCCGGGGAGCAGCGCCCTGCCGGGGGCGTTAGCGGCCAGCATGTAGCTGTGCCTGCTCACCACGTACGCGGGCAGCGGGGCCAGCGCCTCCAACATGCGCAGGGTGGACTCGCGGACCGTGTGGTCGGCCGTGGGATGCGGTTCGGTGAGGCGGCCCGAGGCCAGCTCGGCCAGGTCGCGCAGGCGGTCGTGGGCGTCGCCCGTCAGGCGCAGGGCGCGGGCCAGGGCGTCGATCACGGCGGGGGACGGGTTCGCCTCGCGGCCCCGCTCCAGGCGCGTGTAGTAGTCGACGCTCACCCCGGCGAGGGTCGCGAGCTCCTCGCGGCGCAGGCCCGGGGTGCGGCGCAGGCCGGTGCCCGCGGGGAGGCCCGCCTCGGCCGGGGTGACCCTGGCGCGCCGGGCACGGAGGTATCGGCCCAGCTCGGTGCCGGTGGCGGTGCCGGTGCCGGTGCCGGTGGCGGTGCCGGTGGCGGTGGCTTTCGCTGTGGCGGTGGGTTCGGGGGCTTGCGCCGGGCTGTCCGTCATCCGGTCATTGTCCCTGGTGTGCGTCTCGCGTGGGGGGTTGTGTCAGGACCAGGAACGCGGGGCCCCGGTGAGGTGCGGCCTGCCACGGGGGGCTGCCGCCCGGGAGAGTGGGGGTGTGCGGGTGGCCCGGCCACCGTGGCCCAGGGGGTGCGTTGTCGCCGGGCCGCGGCCCGGTGGTCGGTGCCGTCTGCCGTTGTCTGTAGCTGTTTCTCTTCGCCGCTCCGCGGCGGGTTCCCACCCGCCCACCCGTTGCCCCGCGACGTTGCGAGGTCGACCTCTTCGCCGCTCCGCGGCGGTTTCTCCCCGCCCGCCCGTTGGTCCGCACCGCCGCTAACTCGACCGCACCGCCGCTAACTCGACCGCCCCGCCGCTCCGCGGCCGCCTCTCCGTCGCTCCGCGACGTGTCCCTCTCCTCGTAGGAGCCTCAGCCTCATGTCTGCCGCCGTTCTCTCGCCTCCCTCCACTCGGAACCGGACCGAAGCGCCCCGTCGTCCCGCCTCTTCCTCCGCCCTCGCCCTCGTCGCCTCGCTCCTCGGCTTCACGGTCATCACCATCGACGTCACCGCCGTGAACATCGCGCTGCCCGACATCCGCGACACCCTGCACGGCGGCATGGCGGGCCTCCAGTGGGTCGTGGATGCCTACACCCTCATGTTCGCCGCCCTGATGCTGTCCGCCGGCGCGCTCGCCGACCGGGCGGGGGCGCGGCGGGCGTACGCCTGGGGCGTGGGGCTCTTCACCCTCGCCTCGCTGGCCTGCGCCCTCGCGCCGGGCATCGGCGCGCTGATCGCGGCACGTGTCGCGCAGGGTGCGGGCGCCGCCGTCGTGATGCCCGCCTCGCTCGCGCTGATCCGGCAGGCCTACGACGACCCGCGCCGCCGCGCCCGCGCCATCGCCCTGTGGACGGTGGGCGGTTCCGCCGCCGTCGCGGTCGGGCCGGTGCTCGGTGGCGTGCTGACGGAGAGTGCCGGGTGGCGGTCCGTCTTCCTCCTCAACCTGCCCGTGGGCGCCGTGATCCTCGTGCTCCTCGCCCGCACCACCCGTTCGCCTCGCCGCCCCGCGCCGCTCGACCTGGCGGGACAGGTGACCGCTGTCCTCACCCTCGCCGGGCTCGCCTTCGCGGTCATCGAGGGCGGGCACCTGGGGTGGACGAGCGCGCCCGTGCTCGCCGCCTTCGCCGTGGCCCTCGGCTCCGGGTTCGCCTTCTACGCCGCCGAGAAGCGGCACGCCGCGCCCATGGTCCCGCTCGGTCTGCTGCGGCAGCGGCAGGTCGGGGTCGCCCTCGCGGTCGGCTTCGCGGTGAACGCCGGGTTCTACGGCGTGACCTTCCTTCTCGGCCTCTACTACCAGCAGTTGCGCGGCATGTCGGGTGTCGAGGCGGGCCTGATGTTCGTGCCGCTCGCCGTCTTCATCACCGGGACCAATCTCGTCTCGCCCCGTGCCGCCGAGCGGTTCGGGCGGCGCCGGGTCATCGTCCTGGGGCAGGCGGTCCTCGCCCTCGCCATGTTCGCGCTCGTCCCGCTGGGCGCGGACACCCCGTTGTGGCTCGTCCTTCTCCTGCTCGTGCCGACCGGCCTCGGCGGCGCCTTCTGCGTCCCGGCGCTCACCGCCCAGCTCATGGACAGCGTGCCGGGCGAGCGTGCGGGTACGGCCTCCGGGCTGCTCAACTCCCTGCGTCAGACCGGTGGCGCGATGTCCGTCGCCCTGTTCGGCGCGCTCCTCGCGGGAAGCGGAGGCGACAGCGGGGGCGACTCCGGGTTCTCGCTCTCCGGCATGCACACGGGACTCGTCGTGGTCGGCCTCACCCTGTGCGTCACGACCGCCCTCGCGGCGTGGCTGCTTCCCCGGGACTGACGTGACGCGTCAGGACGTGGCGTACGTGAGGAAGTGGGACCAGGGGGTGGGCGAGATGGTGAGGGAGGGCTCTTCGAGGTTCTTGGAGTCCCGCACGTGGACGGCGTGCGGGCAGGAGGACAGCTCTATGCATTCGCCGCCCTCGCCTGTGCTGTAGCTCGACTTGTGCCAAGGGCGGGCGACTTCGAGGCATTGGCCGCCTTCCCCGTCGCAGTGCCTGGACTTGAACCAGTCGAGCCGCTCGGTGTTCATGGTGCTCCCAGCATCTTCTCGATCAAGGCCAAGGACTGTTCGACGTTGAGCGCCTGGGAGCGCAGGATGCCATAGCGTGCTGCGATCAGCCTGACCTGTCAGTCGGCATCATCTGGAGACCGTTTGGGCCGAACTCGCGTACGAGATCAGCTGACGGGAGAGAATGCGAACAGCAGAAGCACGGGGAACACGGGGAACACGGGGAACACGGGGAAAGAGGAACACATGATCGTCATCGTTTCCGTACTGGTCGTGGCCGCCGCAGTGATCGCCGCATGCCTGGTCGCCCTGCGCCGCCGCAGTGGCTCGGGGGAGCGTGGTGCCCTGGAGCGCGGCGCGGCGGCGCAAGGGCTCGCGCAGGGGCTCGGCGGGGCGAACGCCCGGAACCAGAGCACGGGAGGCCCTGGCATCTGAGGCCCGGCCACCTGGTCGGGTGGCCCTACCGCACCGTGAACGCCACCTCGTGGATCGAGTTGCGGGAGCCCGGCGGCGGCTGCACGCGCCCCGCCGCGTCCGTCGCGCGGGAGCGGATCGTGTGCGGGCCCGGCGTGAGCCAGCGGCGCAGGGAGAAGCCCTGCCAGGCGGGGTCGGAGCCGAGGATGTCGAGCGTGGCCGGTTCCCAGGGGCCGCCGTCCAGGGAGACGTCGAGGCGGACGACTTCCGACGTGGACCAGGTGCGGCCGCTGAACGTCAGGGCGCCGCGCCGCAGTTCGGCCCCGGGGCCGGGGGAGAGGATCTTGCTGTTGACGTCGAGCTCGCGTACGGGCTGGGGCTCGGAACCGCCCGGCAGGGTCCGTGTGTAGAACGTCGTCGTGAACATGTGCTTCGGGCGCTCGTCCGTCAGCACGATCCGGGTCAGCCATTTCACCGAGTTCGTGCCGAACATGTGGGGGACCACGAGCCGCAACGGATAGCCGTGGCGGGGGCGCAGCGGCTCGCCGTTCATGCCGTGGGCCAGGAAACCGTCGCGGTGGGCCGTGTCGAGGGGCAGGTCCTTCACGTAGGAGAGGCCTTCCTCGTCGCGGAAGGAGCCCGTGTCCGCGCCCTCGAAGACCACGTGCCGGGCGCCTGGCAGCGGGCTCGCGCGGTCCAGGAGCGCGGCCAGGGACAGGCCCGACCACTCCACGTTCGTCACCGCGCGCGTCGGCGTGTCGGGGCGGAACGGGCTGCCGAAGCACTCGTGGACGGCGGTCAGTTGGCGGGCGGGCAGGGCGAGCACGTCCGCCAGGTCGAGGCGCAAGGGGTGCGCCACCAGGCCTTCCACCGTCAGCGTCCAGTCCGCGGCGTCGATCTCCGGCAGGCCCAGGTGGGTGCGGACGAAGACGTGGTCGACCGGGGTGACGAAGTCGGGGCCGGGCGCGGGATCGGCGAGGGACGGGTCGCCGGGCGGGGGCGTCAGCGGCGCGAGGGGTGGGGCCTCATCAGCCTCATCCATGGGCCCACGCGCGGGCTGCGGAGACGGTGCGGTCATCGGGCGGCTGGTCATCGGGCGGCTAGTCATCGGGCGGCTCCCTGTCCCGGCCCCTCCGCTTCGATGTCCGGCTCTGTCGCGCGGCGGTGCGGCATCGTGTCGGACGCCTTCATCGCCAGGACGAACAGGGTCAGCATGGCCAGGGCCGTGGGTGTGATCAGCATGACGAGAAGTCCCCCCGGTTCTCGAAGCACTGCAGAAATCAGAATTCTGCAAACCTCAAGATCCTAGGGGGACGACGTGCCGTTGCCCACTCATTTTCCGCTCAGCAGTTGCCCCGCACCGGCTTCCCCGCGAACCGGTCCGCCAGCCACTGGGCCGCGAACGGCGACTGCGTGATCACGCCGCTGACGTGCTCGCCGAGCGGCACGGTGTGCCACTCCACGTTCGCGCCCCGGGCGCACCAGTCCGCGCGGACCTGCCTGCCCACGCCGTACGGGATGAGCTCGTCGGCGAGCGCGTGGTACTGGTAGACGGGCGCGTCCGGCTTCACCGTGCCGACCCGCGACTCGTTCAGGCGCTGCTGCCAGTCGGGCTGGTCGAGGGGGTTCTTCGTGGTCATCGACGCGATCGTCTTGAAGGAGCCGAGCACGGCGCCGTCCGCGACGCAGGAGTTCTTCATGGCGCCGACGAGCGCTTTGCCCGCCGGGTTGAGGTAGGAGTCGAGCTTCAGCTCGGGGAAGGCCGCGTTCTGGCCGATCGCCGCCATGAAGATCAGGCCGGACCCGTACGAGCCGTCGTTGAACTTCGCGACCTTCAGCAGATCACCGGGGACACCGCCGGTCGCCGTGCCCTTGACGGCGAGGTCGGGGGCGTAGGAGCCGTGCAGTTCGGCCGCCCACGACGAGGCCTGCCCGCCCTGCGAGTAGCCCATGATGCCGACGGGCGTGTCCTTGCCGAGGCCCGCCTCGGGCAGCCGGATCGCGGCGCGGGCGGCGTCCAGCATGGCCTGGCCCTCGGCGCGGCCCACCGTGTAGGTGTGGTCGCCGGGGGTGCCGAGGCCCTCGTAGTCGGTGACGGCCACCGCCCAGCCGCGCAGGGTGAGCTGCTGGATGAGGTTGGCCTCCACGGCGGTGCCGTAGGGGAAGCCCGTGCTGGGCGCGCAGCGGTCGGCGACGCCGACGGTCCCGACGGCGTACGTGATGAGGGGGCGCGGGCCCTTGTGGCCGTCCTGCGGGACGATGACCGTGCCGGAGACGGTGTTCGGCTCGCCCTTCGCCGTGGTCGAGCGGTAGTGGATCTTCCAGGCCTTGGTGTTCGTGGGCTGGCCCGGCAGAGGGTGGAAGCTGCTCGGCGCGGAGCTCACGATGTCGCCGGGGGATCCGGTCGCGGGGGACTCGGCTGCGGGGGATCCGGTCGTGGGGGATTCAGCTGCGGGGGACCCGGTCGTGTTCGTGGTCGCGGTCGTGCTCTGGTCGGCGTGTGCCGCGTGTGCCGCCGTGAGCGGGGTGACGGCCGACAGGCCGAGCGCGGCCACCACGGCCCACGCTCTGACGCCGGTGCGTGTGTGCATGCGGCTCTCCCAACTGTGCTCAGGGGTGGGGGTGTTCCGGAGGCGTGCGGGGTGCTCCGGGGTGTTCCGGCAATGACCGTAGTGACTTGTGAGTAAGTTCGGGGCTGACCGGGACGCTCACCTTCGTTGACTCCGGCTCGCAGGTGTTCAGGGCGGCGTCCCGGCGCTACTTTCTCAGCGGGGGGAGCCGCGGGCTCCGGCACGCCGGGACGAGGGCGGCAGCAGTCACACGAACGGATGGCAGCGGCAGCAGTCGCCCGCGTGGACGGGAGCGGCGCCGGCGGGACTCCGCCACCCGACTCCGAACGGAGGACCGCCATGCCGGAGCCAGAAGAGACCAGCCAGCCGCGGCCCGCCCGCCTCGAACAGGCGCTGGCCTGCTTCCACGAGGCCCGCGGCCTGGCGGATCCCGAGGAGTCGCCGGGCATCTACGGCACCATCCTCCACGACATCGCCGACACCTACCGCGACGCCCGCGACTTCAAGGAGGCCGCCGAGCACTTCCGGCAGGCCGTCTCGTACAAGCAGCGGGCCGACGATCCGAGCGACCTCGCCACGACCATGACCGCGCTCGCCAACACCCTGGTCACGCTGGGCGAGCGGGCCGAGGCGCGGGACGTGCTGGAACGGCTCGCCGCCGAGGTCGTCAGGATCACGGACACCGAGCGGCGGGCGGCTTTCCTGCACCACATGGCGCTCATCTACGAGGAGTTGGGACACCTGGGCGTCGAGGGCGCCTACGCGGACGGGGTGACCGCCCGGCAGGCCGTGCTCGCACTCGTCGACGGCGAGAGCGATCCCGGCTGGTACGCCTCCGTACTCAAGGGCATGGGTGACGCCTACGACGCGCAGGAGATGCTGCCCCAGGCGCACGCCGCCTACGAGGAGGCCGTGCGGTACACGCGGCGCATCGAGGGGAATTCCACCTCGCTGATCACGGTGCTGATCGCGCTCGGCCGCACCAGCCGACGGCTCGGCAGGCGGGAGGGGGCCGGGGAGCAGGAGGGGGAGGGGACGGTGGAGGCCGACCGTGCGGTGGTGAACGGCACGGTGTACGAGGAGTCGGGGGCTCAGCCGTGGGGCGCGGGCCCCGCGGACCCGGTGGACGACCCGCCCTCCGACGCGGCGGTCGACGGGCTGCCCTCCGACGGGGTGCCCTCCGACGGGGTGCCCTCCGACGGGGCGCCCTCCGACGGGGCGCCCTCCGACGGCGCGACGGACGACGAGGAGCCGTAGGGGGATGGCGGCGGGTCATGGTGCGGCGGCGGGGCCGCCCCGCAGGGCCGTTCCGTCTCCGTCCGGTACGCGCCCGGAGTCGTCCCCGTCCACCGCCTGAACGCCCGGTGGAAGGCCGTGTCCTCGGAGAAGCCGAGCCGCGCGGCGAGCTCCGCGATCGGCTCGCGGCCTTCCGCCAGACCGGCGATCGCCGCGTCACGCCGCACCGCGTCCTTCAACTGCTGGTACGACGTGGACTCCTGGGCCAGACGGCGGCGCAGCGTCGCCGGGCTCACCGCGAGCCGCGCCGCGATCTCGCCGAGCGAGGGCAGCCGCGGCGAGGTGCGCAGCGCACGGGCGAGGACGCGGCGCACCTGCTCGGCGACGGTGGTGCCGTACTCGCGCCGGGTGAGCAGCTCGAAGGGCGCCCGGCGCAGCATCTCGTCCAGCGCGTCCTCGTCCCTGATCAGCGGCGCGTCCAGCCAGTGCGGGTCGAACCCCGCGCCGGTGCGCTCGGCGCCGAACCGTACGGGGCAGCCGAAGAGCAGCTCGTACTCATCCTTGTGCGGGGGCGGCGGGTGCCCGAACTCGGCCCAGCGCAGCGGGATGCGGCGGCCGATCAGCCAGCTGCACAGGCGGTGCCAGATGATGATGAGGCACTCGGCGAGGAAGTAGTCCTGTTCGAGGTCGTTGCGGACGCCGAACACCGCCTCGTCGCCGCGGCGTTCCAGGACGAGGTCGGGGCCGCCGGGGAACAGGCCGTAGAAGGTGGTGCCCCGCTGCACGGCGGCGCCGAGATCGCGGCAGCCCAGTGCGGCCTGGCACATCATCGCGAACGTGCCCGGTCTGCTGACGGCGGCGCCGAGACCGAGGAACTCGTCCTGCGTGGCGCGGTACAACTCTCGGAAGAGCCGGGCGAACTGGGGCGCGGTGATCCGGGCCCGGTCGTCGCCGAGGAGCAGCGGCGGGATCTGCGCTCCCCGCAGCAGCGGCACGGTGTCGACGCCGCGCCGTTCGGCGCCGCGCAGCACGGCCCGCACATGGTGCACGGTGATCGTCCGCCTGGCCATGTCACGACGGTAGCGCGCGGTTGAGCGCCCCGGTCAGTGGTGCTGACGTTTCCCGTCATCCCGGGGGCCGGGCGCGCTCCCTAGCGTCGTACGCATGCAGGAGACACGGAAGGACCCGAAGGACCCGAAGGACCCGAAGAACCTGAAGGGCCCGAAAGACCCGAAGGACCCCGAGAACCCGCACGGCCCGGCCGAACTACCGCAAACCCTCGCCCTGTTGACCGAATGGGCGGCGGAGCGGTACGGCGAGCTGCCCGCTCTGCGCTTCCGGCGCGACGGAGCGTCGCCCGAGCTGTCGTGCACGGAGCTGACGTACACCGAGCTGTCGTACACGGGGCTCCGGGACGCCGCGCGCCGGGTCGGCCGGGGCCTGCTCGCGCTGGGGGTGCGCCCGGACGACCGCGTGGCGGTCCTCGCCGAGACCCGCCCCGAGTGGACCCGAACCCACTTCGGTGTCCTGGCGGCGGGCGCGGTGGTGGTGCCGGTCTATCCGACGGCGGGCGACGAGGAGGTCGCCTGGGTGGTGGCGGACTCGGGCGCGTCGGTGGTGATCTGCGAGGACGAGGCGCAGGCGGCGAAGATCGAGCGGCTGCGGGGGCGGCTGCCCGGGGTGCGGCACGTGGTCCTGATGACCCGCGAACCTGTTGAAGCTGAAATCGGCTCGCTGGAAGAACTGTTGGCCCGCGCCGAAGCGCGGACCGGCGGCGACCTGGCCACCATCATCTACACCTCGGGCACCACCGGGCCGCCCAAGGGCTGCCTGCTCACCCACGGCAACCTGCTCGCCGTGCAGGCCGCCTCCGTGCCGCTGGTCGACGGGGGCCCCGGCGACTCGACGTACCTCTACCTCCCGCTCGCCCATCTCCTCGCCCAGCTCATCGAGTTCACGACGCTCATCGGGGGCGCCACCCTCACCTTCTTCGGCGGGCGCGTCGAGGACGTCGTCGCCGAACTCGCGGAGGCGCGGCCCACGCATCTGCCGTCCGTGCCCCGGCTGTTCGAGAAGGTGCGGTCGGTGGTGCTGTCCCTCGCGGAGGCGCAGGAGGGCGGCCGTGAGCGGTTCGCCGAGGCCGTCCGTATCGGGGTCCTCGCGGCCGACGGCGTGCTGCCCGAGGAGCTCAGGGAGGCCTACGAAGCCGCCGACAAGGCGCTCTACGGCCTGGTCAGGCAGGCGCTCGGCGGGCGCGTCCGGTGGGCGCTGACCGGCGGCGCACCCATCGCCCCTGACACCGTCGACTTCCTGCGGGCCTGCGGCATCGCGGTCTACGAGGGGTACGGGATGACGGAGTCGGCGGGCGTCCTCACCCTCAATCACCCGGGCTCCGTGCGCTACGGAACCGTCGGCCGCCCCGTGGACGGCGTAGAGCTGCGCATCGCCGAGGACGGGGAGGTCCTCGCCCGGGGCGCCATGGTCTTCCTCGGCTACCACAACAACCCGTCGGCCACCCGCGCCACCCTCGACGAGGAGGGCTGGCTGCACACCGGTGACCTGGGGGCGCTCGACGAGGACGGCTTCCTCACGATCACCGGCCGCAAGAAGGACCTCATCATCACCTCGGGCGGCAAGAACCTCACGCCCTCGCTGAGCGAACTCGCCATCCAGACCTCCCGGTTCGTCTCCCGCGCCGTGATGGTCGGCGACCGCCGCCCCTACCCGGTCGCCCTCGTCACGCTCGACGCGGAGGAGGTGACCGGATGGGCGGCGCGGGAAGGGGTGACGCTGACGGAGCCCGTCTCCGGCGACCCGCGCGTGCGGGCGCTGGTCCAGGAGGCGGTGGACGCCGCCAACGCGACGGTCTCGCGCCCCGCCCGGATCCGCGCGTTCGCCGTCTTGGACGAGGACTTCACGGTCGAGGACGGACTCCTCACGCCGAGCCTGAAGGTACGGAGGAAGGCGGTGACGGAGCGGTACGCGGGGGTGGTGGAGGAGTTGTACGAGCGGGGCGGGGCCCCGGGGCCGGAGACACACGCGGAGACGAACCCGGAAGAAGCCGGGCCATAAGCGCCGGACGCTACGAGAGTCCCGCGAGACGCCACGAGAACCCCGCAAGACACTACGAAAGCGCTACAACGAGACGCTACGACAGCGCTACAACGAGACGCTACGACAGCGCCACGAGACGCTACGGCAAACCCGCGAGACGCAGCAGCGCCGTAGTCGCCGCCGCACCCACCACGACCACCGCGAACGGCGCCCTGCGCCAGGCGAGCACCCCGCCCGCCAGTACTCCGGCGGGCCTGGCCCACCCCGCGAAGTCCTGCCCCTCGGTGAGCGCGCCGGTGGCGAGCAGCGCGACGAGCAGCACCGTGGCGCCGACGGCCAGCAACTCCTGGACCCGGCCGGAGAGTTCGACGCGGCCGTGCAGGACGGGCCCGGCGAGGCGGAAGACGTAGGTGCCTGCGGCGAGGGCGAGGACACAAGTGAGGGTGGCGTTCACGAGGCACTCCTCGACGAGGCGGGGCGCGGACGGCGGGGGCGGAGGAGACGGCCCGGACGGAGAGGGCGACGAGGCCCGCGCCGCGCCGCGAGCAGCCCGAGGAGGGCGAGCAGCACCGGCACCCCCGCGGGCAGCAGCGGCGCGGCGACGACCGCGATGACGGCACCGGCCGCCGAGGCCCGCCGCGCCGCGCTGTCGGCACGCAGTGCGGGCAGTACGAGGGCCAGGAGCACCGCGGGGAACGCGGCGTCGAGCCCGAACCGGTCCGTGTCGCCGAGCGCGGTCCCGGCGAGGGCGCCGACGAGCACGCTGAGGTTCCACGCGACGAACAGGCCGATGCCCGATATCCAGAAGGCGGCCTTGCGCTGGGCGCGGCCTTCCTGGGCGAGGACGAACGCGGCGGTCTCGTCCGTGACGAGGTGGGCGCCGATCAGGCGGGCGGGCCAGGACCTGCCGAGGTCGTCGGCGAGCGCCAGACTGAACGCAGCCGTGCGGGAGTTGAGCAGCAGCCCGGTGGCGGCAGCGGCCACGGGGCCGCCACCCGCGGTGAGGATGCCGACGGCGCTGAACTGGGCGGAGCCCGCGTACACGAGCAGCGACATGACCACGGGCACCCACAGGGGGAGCCCGCCCGCGACGGCGATGGCGCCGAAGGAGATGCCGACGACGGCGTCGGCGAGCCAGACGAGCGCGATGTCGCGCAGGACGCCGGGCGGCAGATCGGAGACGCGCACGAGGCCGCTGGTTGCCCCGTCCGTTCGGTGGGGCGGGCTGTCTGTTCGGTGTGGCGAACGCATGCGTCGTAGGATGGGCGGAGCGGGTCGCGTTCGTCAAGCCGAACGATCGGACCGCTCTACCGAACGCAACGGGGAGAGAGCCGAGGAGAAGCACTGATGACCGACGGGTCCCGCATGCCGCGCGAGTGGGTCGCCGCGGCCCTGCGCCGTGAGCGCACCAAGGCCGGGCTCTCCCTCTCCGAACTGGCCAAGCGCGCCGGCATCGCGAAGTCCACGCTGTCCCAGTTGGAGGCGGCCACCGGCAACCCCGGCATCGAGACGCTCTGGGCCCTGGCTGTCGCGCTGGGCGTGCCGTTCAGCGTGCTTGTGGAGTCACCCGCCCCCGCGGTGACGGTGATCCGCGCGGGTGAGGGCCCCACGATGCTCGCCGAGAACTCCTCCTACGCGGGTACGTTGCTCTCGGCGGGCCCGACCGGCGTGCGGCGCGACATCTACCACGGCACGCTGGAACCCGGCCCTCCGCGCGAGTCCGCCCCGCACATCCCCGGCTCGGTGGAACACCTGATCATCAGCACGGGCCGCCTGCTCGCGGGCCCCCAGGGCGAGTCGGTCGAACTGTCCCCCGGCGACTACATGTCCTACCGAGGCGACGTCCCCCATGCCTACGAGGCCCTGACCCCCGCCACAACCTTCGTCCTGATCATGCAACACACCTGAGGGGCCACCCGAGATGGGGCCGGAACGGCCCCACCAGGGGCGCGGGGAACTGCGCACCCCGCCACGTTGAAGTCAGGGGCGCGGGGAACTGCGCACCCCGCCACGTCCAACCCGCAGAAGACGCCCGACGAACCGCCCCCGAACCCCACCGCCCAAGGCCCAGGGGCCAGCAAAAGGCAGGAGCCCCGCTTCCCCCGCAAAGCGGAGGAGCAGGGCTCCTTGGGTACTGCTCTCAATCTCCGGATCTGGTCACCGGAGCAACCACACGCCCCACTTGCGTGAGGCGCCCGATTACATCGGGGTGACGTTCTCCGCCTGCGGGCCCTTCGGACCCTGCGTCACGTCGAAGGAAACGGCCTGGTTCTCCTCAAGGGAGCGGAAGCCGTTCGCGTTGATCGCGGAGTAGTGGACGAAGACGTCCGGGCCGCCGCCTTCCTGGGCAATGAAGCCAAAGCCCTTTTCAGCGTTGAACCACTTCACGGTTCCGGTAGCCATAAGCCCTCCTTGGGCCAAAGGGTTGCCCTGCTCCAGAACCAGCGATTGTTTAAACAACTGCATAAGTCTGAAAACGACGAGAGCCCACGGAGTTACATGCTCCGCAGGCTCTGTACTGCAAGGGAAACCAAACTGCAACTTGCGGCGAGCTTAGCACGCAGACGGCGGAATGCAATAGGGGGCAAGATCACGTCACCCGGAGGTTTGACAACGCTCTCGACAGGGTTGACGAGAGGCGTGTCGGCGCCCCGGCGCCCGCACCGTACCGCATGGGGGCTAGCCTCCCCGATGTGGACAATTCTCCCCTGGACGCCTCCGCGGGGGCGGGCGCCGAACAGCGACACGGCTCCCGCCGCATTCCCCGGCCGCGCGTCGGTCACATCCAGTTCCTGAACTGCCTGCCCCTGTACTGGGGACTCGCGCGGACCGGGACGCTCCTCGACTTCGAGCTGACCAAGGACACCCCGGAGAAGCTCAGCGAGCAGCTGGTCAGGGGCGAGCTGGACATCGCGCCCGTCACGCTCGTCGAGTTCCTGAAGAACGCCGACGACCTCGTCGCCTTCCCCGACCTCGCGGTCGGCTGCGACGGCCCCGTCATGTCGTGCGTGATCGTCTCGCAGGTGCCGCTCGACCAGCTCGACGGCGCCCGCGTCGCGCTCGGCTCGACCTCGCGCACCTCCGTGCGGCTCGCCCAGCTGCTGCTCGCCGAGCGGCACGGCGTGCGGCCCGACTACTACACCTGCCCGCCCGACCTGGGGCTGATGATGCAGGAGGCGGACGCCGCCGTCCTCATCGGCGACGCGGCGCTGCGCGCGAACCTGATCGACGGGCCGCGGCTCGGCCTGGACGTATACGACCTCGGGCAGATGTGGAAGGACTGGACGGGCCTGCCGTTCGTCTTCGCCGTCTGGGCGGCGCGACGCGACTACGCGGCGCGTGAGCCGGAGGTCGTGCGCGAGGTGCACAAGGCGTTCCTCTCCTCCCGCGACCTCTCCCTGGAGGAAGTGACGAAGGTGGCCGAGCAGGCCGCGCGCTGGGAGTCCTTCGACGCCGGTGTCCTGGAGCGGTACTTCACGACGCTCGACTTCCGCTTCGGCGGCGAGCAGTTGGCGGGCGTCACCGAGTTCGCCCGCCGGGTCGGCCCGACGACCGGCTTCCCGGCGGACGTGGAAGTGGCGCTGCTCAAGCCCTTTTGACGAAATCGGGGACGTCGTCCGTCATCCAGTTGTCCATTCTGGGGCTGCCCGGCATATCGCTGCCGTCTGCCGTCGTAATAGTTCTTTGCGTCCGGATTGAGCACGGGCATCACCACGATGAACGCACCACGATGAACGCACCACGATGAACGGCAGGCTCTTCCCTTGATGGCCCTGCCCGGCGGTAACGGCTATCCCGGCAATTACTGGAGTCCCGGGAAGCCGCTGCCGGAGTACTTCGGGTCGAAGTGCCGCTTGGGCGCCCATACCCCTACCTTGCCGGTGAATCCGAACTTCGTTAGCAATACGGTCATTGCGCTCATGTGGCGGGAACGCGGTCAGGGGGCTCCCGCACCGGCTTCCGCACTACGCTGATCCGCAGTGCTGACCCGCGCGAGGTGTCCGGCGGCACGCCTGGGGGAGGTCAAGGACATGCATCCGCTCGAAGCCGACGAACCCACCGCGATCGGGCCCTACCGGCTGCTCGGCCGACTCGGCTCGGGCGGTATGGGACGGGTCTACCTCGGCCGCAGCACGGGCGGCCGTACGGTCGCAGTGAAGATCGTCCACCCGCACTTCGCGCTCGACGAGGAGTTCCGCGCCCGTTTCCGGCGTGAGGTCGACGCGGCGCGCCGGGTCGGCGGCGACTGGACGGCGCCCGTCCTCGACGCGGACCCGGAGGCGCCCGTGCCGTGGGTCGCCACGGGATACGCGGCCGGGCCCTCGCTCACGGAGGCGGTGCGCGAGGGCGCGCCGCTGCCCGAGCACTCCGTACGCGTACTCGGCGCAGGTCTCGCAGAGGCGCTGGCGCACGTGCACGCGCTGGGGCTCGTCCACCGCGACGTGAAGCCGTCGAACGTCCTGCTCACGCTCGACGGTCCGCGCCTCATCGACTTCGGCATCGCACGCGCCACGGACGGCACCGCCTCGCTCACCTCCACCGGCGTCTCCATCGGCTCGCCCGGCTACATGTCGCCCGAGCAGATCCTCGGCAAGACCGTCACGGGCGCGGCGGACGTCTTCTCGCTGGGCGCGGTCCTGGTGTACGGGGCGACGGGGGAGTCACCCTTCCCCGGGGACTCGTCGGCCGCCCTGCTCTACAAGGTCGTCCACGAGGAGCCCGAACTGGGCGCGCTGAGCGGCGACTTGCGCGATGCCGCGGCCGCCTGCCTCGCCAAGGACCCGGCCGCCCGCCCCGCTCCCGGCGAGCTCGCCCGCCGCCTCGCCCCCGAGGGCGCGGCCCGGCTCGTCGCCGCCGGATGGCTGCCGGGGCCGGTCGTGGAGCGGGTGAGCCGGCGCGCGGTGCGGCTGCTCGACCTGGACACGGGGGCGGGGGCGGGGGCGGCCGAATCGTCGCCGCCGGTCGACGCGTCGTCCTCCGGCCCTGTGGCGTTCGAGACCCCTTCCTCTTCCTCCCAGGAGCCTTCCTCCAAGGAGACTTCCTCTCAGGAGCCTTCCTACCAGGGGGCGTTCGGGCCCCCCGACTCTTCGTACGGCGACTCTTCGTACGTCGCGTCCGTGGGGTTCGTCGACCGGGCGCAGCCCCCGCAGCCGCCCGGCGCCGTGCCGGGGCCCCGCTCCGAGGCCCCGCCGGACACCCGCCCGCCGGGCAGGCTCTCCGTCTCCATGGCCGGGTCCTCCATCACGCAGGGCGCGAACGGCCGCGTCCGCAAGGTGAGCTGTACGGTCGCGCTCGCCGTGGCGGGCGCCCTGGCCGCCGTCACCGTCGGCTCGGTCTTCGTCTTCGGGCTGCTGCCGGACGACGACGACGCGTCGCAGGACGCGGGAGCGCGGCCCTCGGCGGCCACCACCGCGCCCAGCGACCCGGGCGACGCCGCGGACGACGGCGGCAAGGTCCCCGAGGCCTACCTCGGCACCTGGCGCGGCAAGGCCGACGCGAGCGGCGGCACGGTCCCTCTCGGCACGTTCACGGTCACCCTGCGCCAGGCCGACCCGGGGCAACGGCTCGGCACGGTCGTGCAGCACGACCCGATCGGCAACACGTGCAGGGACGTCCTGACCCTCAAGTCGGCCACGGACAAGCAGGTCGTGGCGACGGGCAAGGGGTCGCCGGACAACGGCGGCCAGTGCTCGCAGACCACCCACACGGTCTACCTCCGGCCGTCCGGCAAGACCGACGGCAAGACCGACGGCAAGACCCTCACGTACACGTCGGACGATCCGGGAGCGGGGGACCCGAAGGCGCGGCTGACTGCGGTGGAGTGAGTTCCGGTGCTGTGAGCTCCGGTGGGGTGCCGCGGGCGCGCCGCTTCTTGACGTACAGGTGGGCGAGCCAGCCGCCCAGCGCGGCGCAGAGCACGGCCGCGATCCCGGGCGCCCACAGGTAGGGGTACTGCTCGTGGATCCAGCAGGGCTCGCCGTGCGCGAAGCACTCCGGGCCCCTGCGGCGGCGCTTGGGCCGGGTGGCCCCGAAGTTGAGCAGAAGAAGCAGGCACGACAGCGCCACGCCGGGCAGCGCCGCGAGCGCCCACCCGATCGAACGGAGCGGCTGCTGCTTCCGCTTCGCCCGGACGAGTGGGGCGATGACCCCGGCCAGGGCGGGCGGGGAGAGCAGCCCGATGGTGACCGCGAAGCCGTACCCGCCGCCGGGCCAAGCGGGCGCGATCTCGCCCCACAGCGTCGTGCCCCAGGCCAGGTCCGCCAGGCCGAACAGCACCGTCACGCCGAGCACGGCGAGGAACATCAGGGTGCCGAAGAGCCAGTTGCTCTCCTCGCCCTCCTCCGTCGGCTTCCGCTTCCCCGGCCTGCGACGGCCCGACGTCCGCGCCCCCGCCACATGCGCATACCGCAGCGCGGGCCCCGCCGCCCGCCGCCGCGCCTTCTTCGCCGAACCACCCACGATGCCTCCGTTCTCCTGGCATCCCCCCTACAACGGGGTGGTCAGCGTGGCCAGTTCGCCGTTGCCGAGGTGCAGCATTCCCTTGCCGGGCGTGATCGGCCCGCCGACCAGGCTGCGCGAGATCCGCAGCCCGATCAGGTCGCCGCTGGAGCTGTCCTGCGGGGAGAGCAGGATGCCGCGGCGGCCCTTCTTCACGTCGACCTGCCAGCCCGAGAAGCCGCTACAGACGTCCTCCTCGTCACCGGCGAGGACGAGCGCGAGGCCCTGCTCGGCGCCGCGCTGGATGATCCGCTTGAACTGGCTCGCCGCGTCCGCGTCCTCCAGCATCTCCGCGTCGTCGATGAGGACGACGACGGGCTCCTCCCGGGACGCGTCCGCCTCGTCGATGAGCTCCTCGAACTCGTCCTCGTCGATGTCGTCACCCGTGAAGACCTTCAACACGCCCTCGGTGCCCTCCAGTTCCCGCAGCGGGGACTGGCGCGGGGCGGCGATGACCAGACGTACGCCCTGCGAGCGGAACGAGCGCGCCATGTTCATCAGGACCGTCGAGCGCCCCGACTTCGCCGGGCCCGCGATGACGAACGCCGGGACGCCCTGCGCCAGGTCGGGCCCGTAGCCCATGACCTCGTCGCCGCCGATGCCCACGAGCGCCCACAGCTTGGAGCGCGAGGCGTCCGGGTCGCGCAGCTCCCATGCCTCTTCGAAGGAGATGCGGCTCGGCAGCGTGTCGACGCGGAACGGGCGGAGGCCGCGCGGGACTTCGGCGTCGCGGGCCGCGGCCCGCTCGCCGATCGCGGCGATCGCCGCGGCCTGCCCCTGGCCCGTGGAGTCCTCGGAGAGCAGCGCGAACTGCGTCTCCGTACCGCTCTCGTTCCGGAAGGCGCGGCCCGGCGCGATCTCCTCGGGGACCTTGCGGGCCGGGATGCCGAGCATCGAGAAGTCGGAGCGGTCCGCGAGGCGCAGCCCGTACTTGTCCTCGGTGAGGGAGGAGATGCGGCCCACCAGGATCTGCCGGTCACCCGTCATGACCATGTGGATGCCGACGCTGGCGCCCTCGCGCATGATCGTGGTGATCTCGTCGGTCAGCGAGCCGTGGTCGACCTCGCCGAGCGTGGGCAGCCAGCCCTCCCAGCGGTCGAGCAGCACGACGAGGTGCGGGAGGCGCTCGTCCTCGGCGGCGTCGTTCCGCTGCTCGCCGATGTCCGCGTACCCCTTGTCGGCGAGGAGGTCCTGGCGGCGGGTGAGTTCACCCTTGAGGCGGTTGATGAGGCGCACCACGCGCTCGGTCTGGTTACGGCCGACGACGGCGCCGCAGTGCGGAAGGCGGGTCAGCGCGTTCAGCGCGCCGTTGCCGCAGTCGATGCCGTACATGTGGACGTCGGCGCAGGAGTGCGTGCGCGCGAGGGAACCCGCGATGGTCCGCAGGACCTGCGAGCGGCCGGAGCGCGGCGCACCGCCGATCATCAGGTGGCCGAAGCTCGCGAAGTCGATGACGACCGGGCGGCGCGCCTGGTCGGCGGGCAGGTCCTCGACGCCGTACGCGGCGGGCGTGAGCGAGCCGGGTGCCGTGCGCGGCGCGGGCACCGGGATCTCGTCGAGCAGCAGGGTCTCGCCGAGCGCGGGCAGCCACGGGCTGTGCTGGGCGGGGATGCCGAGCGTCCGGTTGGCCTCGATGATCTCGTCGACCAGGACCTTCAGGTCGGTGATCTCCTCCTCCTCGCGGGCCTGGGCCTTCGGCTTCACCAGTGCGGCGCGGCCGAGCGCGGACCAGTCGAGGGCGTCGACCCAGGGCGCGAGGAGGGCGGGGTCGGCGGCGCCGGGGCGCCGGCCGCCGACGCGTCCCGACTGGAACGGCACGAGGGAGGCGTGCCCGAGCCGCACGTAGGCCCGTCCCGGGGTGTTCTTGGAGATGTGCCCGGCCTCGGGGGAGTCGATGACGTCTGTCGACTCGCCGCCGTCGGTGACGCGCAGCGCGATGCGGAGGTTGGTGTTGGCGCGGATCTCGGGGGAGACGACACCGGAGGGCCGCTGGGTGGCGAGCAGCAGGTGGATGCCGAGCGAACGGCCCCGCTGCGCGATGTTGACCAGGCCCGTCACGAAGTCGGGCAGGTCGCGCACCATGGAGGCGAACTCGTCGATGACGATGAGGAGTCGCGGCACGGGCGGGTGCGACGGGTCGCGCCGCACGAGGTCCTGGTAGTCCTCGATGTCCTTGGCGTCGGCGTCGGCGAGGATGTGTTCGCGGCGCTTCAGCTCGGCGCCGAGCGATTCGAGGGCGCGCTCGACGAGGTGCGCGTCGAGGTCGGTGACCATGCCGACGGTGTGCGGCAGCTTCACACAGTCCTTGAACGCGGAGCCGCCCTTGTAGTCGACGAGGACGAAGGTCATGTTCTCGGGGGTGTTGGCCACGGCGAGCGCGGCCACGATCGTCTGAAGGAGCTCCGACTTTCCGGAACCGGTGGTGCCCGCGATGAGGCCGTGCGGGCCGTCCTTGCGCATGTCGATGCCGAAGGCACCGTCGTACGACTCACCGATGACGGCCATCGTCGACTGCCCGCCCGCCTGCCAGCGCGCGGTGATCGCGCCGGACGTCGGCGGCTCCAGCTGCAGTACGTCGAGGAGGCGGCTCGACCCCGGCAGCGCGGAGTCCTCGGTCTCCCCGCTGATGTCGCGCAGCGGCGACACGGCCCGCGCCAGGCGCAGGCACCAGGCGGGGGTCACGAAGTCGGGCCGTACGTCGCGCAGCCGCTCCGCGCCCGACATCTCGACGCGCAGTCGCAGCTCCCGCGGGGCGCTGGCCAGGTGGGTCTCGGGCGCCGCGGTGTGCCACGCCTGGAAGGAAGGGAAGCCGCCGGGGGCTTGCGGAGGCTGGGCAGGCGCGTTCGGGACGCCGGGAGCCGCCATCTGCCCGTCCCCGTACTGCCCGCTCCCGTACTGCCCGCTCCCGTACTGCCCGCCCCCGTACGCGTGGGGGTCCGGCTTGAGGTCCGGCTTCGGCTCGGCGACCACGAAGGCCTGGCACTCGCCGGGCAGGAACCGTTCTTCGGTGTCGAGGCAGAGCGCGTACATATGGACGGCGGGGCCCTCGCGCAGCAGCCGCACCACACCCGGCAGGGACCGCAGCCGCCGCGACCCGTCCCACACCACGACGATGTCCGGGTCGGAGAAGTTCGCGCCCTGGCTCTTGTTGTCCTCCGCGGCCTTCACGCGCGCGTCGAGGATCTGCGTCAGTTCACCGATGCGGGCGCCGACGGTCTCGGCGTCCGTGCCGATCAGTACGTTGATGTCCTGGCCGCCCGACGGCCGGGCGTGCGGCAGCCACCGCACCCAGTCCCAGCTCTCCATGGACGTGTTCTCGGTCAGCACGTAGAACTGCACGTCCATCGGGCTGTGCAGCGTCGCGGTCTGTGCGACGGCCCAGCGCCCGAGCGCGGTGGCGGAGTCGTCGGGCCCGGCTATGCCGATGACCCCGAGCCCCTTCAACGGCAGGGCGACGGGCGCGTCCTCTATCTTCCAGGTCACCTGCCGCCGGTGCTCGTCCTTCTCCGGATCGTCGAGCACGACTTCGGAGGGCAACTGACCGGTCCCGAACCGCAGAAGCAGATGATCGCCATCCGTCCGCCGCCGCTCCCAGAGGCGCGTACGGGGCCCGGTGCCGAGCGCGAGCACGGCGGCGGGATCGGGGACGGCGTTACGCCGGTCGAGCCGCTCGGCGATCAGCGCGTCCTGCGCGTCCTTCTCGATCCGCGCCTTCGTCTCCTTGTACTCCTTGACCTGCTTCGCATGGGACTTGCGCCCGTGCTTCTTGTCCATGAAGTAGTTGCCGAAGAGCATGATCGGGCTGAGCCCCGCCATGATCAGGTAGTACCAGCGGTTGAAGATCATCGCTGCCACGACGGCACCGACCAGCGGGAAGAGCGCCATCAGCCACGGCAGCGGCCGCGCCTCGAACTCGCGGGGCGGGCTGGGCAGCCGGAAGGTGGTCTGCCGCTCGGGCGGGCGCAGCCGCGGGGGCCGGTTGTAGTCGAGTCCCGCGCCGTCCTCGGACCACTTGAGGGCGGCGTTCGGGGGCGTGTACCGGACGAGTTCGAGGAGGGTGTTGCCGAGCGCGATCTGCGCGCCGATGGGCCACGGAACGGTGTCGAGCCGGCCCTTGCCCCGGGCGGCCTTGACCCGCTCCTTGCGCTCGCTCCGCTCCTGCTTCTCCCGCTTCTCGCGCGCCTTCCTGTCCTTCTTGGACTCTCCCTCGGGCGGCACCGTCGCGAGCGGCTCGGGCTCCTCCTTCTCCTCGCCGAACGGCTCCCCGTCGAGGGTCACGCCCTCCTTGTCCTGCGCCGACCCGTGCAGGGTGGCCTGACAGGTGCCGTCGGTTGCAACTGACAACGTCAGCGCGCGGCCGGGCATCTCCGGATCGCCGATGCGGATGTACGAGGCGGGCCCGCTGCCGATGTCGTACCGCCCGATGCCGAGCCGGTGCACCGAACCCGCGGCGGCCCCGCTCGCCACGCGCAGCTCGACCAGGCCGGAGGGCTCCCCCGGCAGGCACCCCGCGGGGTCGTCGAGGCTGACGACGGCGCCCTCGCGCAGCGGCGAGGTGACGACGGTGGCGGCGGGGTCGACGGCGTACCCGTCGACGTAGATCATGGGCGCTCCACCGCCCGGGACCTGCTGCCCCTGCCCGATCGGGATGATCTGCGCACCGCTGCGGCCGGCCTGCCGGGCCAGTTCCACCGCGATGTCCTGCACGGTGGACTCGGGATCGGCGTCGAGAACCACGTCGGCGGAGCCCCCGCCGTACGGATCGACGACGGTCAGAGTCAGGCGCACGATCGTCCTCCCCGGAGCTGAACAATGCGCCTGACGATATCCGCTCCACCCTTCCCACAGGCAACGGCCTGCGCACTCGCTCCCCCCGAAACGGCACGTACCGCTTCACACCACTTCGCAGTCGCTCATAGCAGAGCTGTGACTGAACCGGGCTGTGATCCCACCAGCCCCACCCGTAAGCTGCTGGCGCAAGAGCGGAAGATCACACCATCCGCGTTACGGGAGCCACGGGGGTTGGCCCTGCGGCGAGTTGCATTGGAGAGAGCCTCATGGCCAAGGACCTTGATGTCACATATCAGGACATGCGTGACGCGGCCAAGCACGTGGTCAAGGAGAAGGACAAGCTCAACGAGAAGCTCGACGGGCTGAAGAAGTACATCAAGAACCTCGTCGAGACGGGCTTCGTCACCAAGAGCGCCTCGAAGGCGTTCGACGAGAACTTCGACGAGTTCGTCGAGGGTGCGAAGAAGACCATCGACGGCCTCGACGGCATGGGCGACTACCTGACCAACGCCGCGGACAAGTACGAGCAGATCGACGACGAGCTGGGCAGGGCTGCGCGCAAGTAGCCTGGTCGGCTCGACTGGTCTGGGGCGGCGGGACGCATCCGCCGCCCCTGCCTCGGTTCACGGCCCTCGGAGACGCCGAAGGCCCGTGAGCGGGAGTGCGGTAACGACGAGCGACGGAAAACTACGGCGCACGGAGGGGATGCCTCGTGGGGGAGTACTCGAGGATCGACGACCTGAACGTCATCCGCGAGATGGGTCTCGGGCTCGGCAAGATCAAGGAAGCGTTCGACGGTCTCGGGAAACTCAAGGGACAGTACGAAGACGACTTCGGTGAACACGACCTCGCCTGGCAGTTCGGAGACTTCGTAGAGAACTGGGACAGCCACCGCGAGGAACTCGGCGACGAGATCAAGCGCCTCGGCGACATCGCGAAGGCCGCCGCGAAGGCATACGAGAAGATCGACAGCGAGCTGGCCAAGGCCCTCCGCGATTCCGACAAGAAGAAGTCCTGATGGCCGGCGCGCGCCCCAAGGACTGGCAGCCGTTGGCCTATCAGGACCCGGCCCCCGGTGATCCGGATCGACTGGAACAACTGGGCCGCAAGCTCCGCAAGACGGCAGACGAGCTCGAACGGCAGGTCCGTCACCTCAAGGCGGCGTCCGAGGTGAAATCCTGGGACAGCGACGCCGGTAACGAGTTCCGGGAGAAGGCCAAGAAGTGCCGCGGCCGTCTGGAAGCCGCGCACAAGCGCTACAAGACGGTGGCCGACGCGGTCGGCGACCGGATCGTGGACCACGGATCCGACTACGAGTCGAACGCCTCGGCCCAGCCCGGCAGTTACGCCACGGAACTACACCGCGCCCAACGCATCGCGGAGATCGCCCGACAGGAGGCGCAGGAGGCGGAGGCCGAAAAGAGCGCCGCCAAGAAGAGCCTTGATGGCCTGTCCGGAGAATCCGGAAAGGATGACGGCGCCAAGGGTGATGACAAGGGGCGCAAGAAGAAGCTGGAGGGCCGGGCGGAGGCCGCCGGGAAGTCCCTGGAAGCGGCCAGGGACAAGCTCCAGAAGGCGCAGAGCATCCGCGACGATGCGGCGCGCAAGGCGCGTGAAGCCATCGACGACGTCATCTCTGACGATGCGCTCAAGGATGGTTTCTGGGACGATTTCGCCGATGTCGTGGACACCGTGGCGAAGTGGACGGAGGACATCTCCAAGTGGGCCGGCATCGCCGCTCTGGCGGTCGGCTGGATCCCCATCATCGGTCAGGGCTTGGCGGGGTTCCTGGGGGCCCTATCCATGTTGGCCACGCTGGTCAACATCGCCTGTACGGCGATCCAGGTCGGAATGGGCGACGAGTCGTGGACAGCGCTCGCCACGGCGGCGGTGGGACTGCTGATGATGGGCGCGGGCAAGGCGATGTCCAAGGTCAGCGGACGGTATGCCAAGGGCCTTGTGGACCGCATGCAGCAGGCCAAGGCCGGTAAGTTGACCGGGCGGCAGCTCAAGCGCAACCGTCAAAAGTTCAACCGTGATGCGGGCGTCATCAAGGGGCTCGAAAAGGGCGACATCTCGAAGTCGATCCGGGAGCCAGTCACGGAACTTTTCAAGGGGCCCACTTGGAAGGATGCCTTCAAGGGCGGCTACCGTGAGATGGGTCGGACACTGAAGGAGGTCGGGAACGGAAGTGCCTTGAAGGGGATCGGCAAATCGTTCACCTTGGCAGATTCGTCGGCGGCATCATCTCTCAGTGAAGCCAAGCTCTTGAGCAAGGGGCTGGGGGACGCAGGGTTCGATGTCAACAAGATGTCGCGCAGGGCGACGCAGCTGAGTGTGGCCGGCAGTGGAGTCACCGCCGGCGGCCTATTCATCGACGAGGTGTCGTGATGAAACAAGAGCAACAGAATCCGGACGGAATTCCGCCCGGCCCTGAGGACGATTTCATCGTCGAATTCGACTTCGACGGCGGATGGCTCGGTCTCACGCTCCTCGAGGGCACCCGGGCGGAAGCCCGCCGACTGGCCGCGGGCCTGGTGGAGCAGTTCGACCCGCTGCACCTGGCGGTCAGCAAGGCATCGCTTCAGCAAGAACTGGAGGAGCATGCCCTGTCGGTCCACGAGTCAGGCCCGCTCCTGACCGCAGTCGCCTATACGGACAGTGGTGTGTTCCTGGCGGACATGTCGGTCCTCGCCTACGGAGAGGACGGGGTCACACGGCCGTCGCCGGAGGAGTACGGAGACATGCTGCTGAAGTGGTCCTATGCCGAAGTGAAGGGTGACGCCGACATCACCGAAGTCGCGTTGCCGATCGGCCCGGCTGTCCGGGTACAGGCGGTGCTGGTCGAGAAGCGGCGCTTCGGCTGGGGCAAGAAGCTCAGCGAGTGTCTCCGGTACTGGGTCTGGCCGACCGGGCACGAGGAGATCCTGCTGGTCGAGGCGAGGTGGCACAACTTCGAACGCACGGATGAGCTGACGGACCTCGTGGACCGCGTCGTGCCCACCTTGCGTCTCGTGCCCACCCTCCTGGAGCCCGGCACGGACAACGCCCCCGAACCCCCCAGCGAGCTCTGACATGTCTCTCCGCACCGAATGGGACACCCCGCCCAGCGACTACACGATCTTCGTGCCCGCCGGCTGGTTCCAGCTGCACCTCGACCCCGACGAGCGCGACCGCGGCATCGCCGCACTGGCCGACCGGCAGTTCGAGGGCATCGACAACGCGCCCGTGCTCAAGGAACGCCTGATGCGGGACCTGCAGAAGCAGGCGAAGGCGGCCCACCGCGAGGGCGGTGTCGAGCTGTACATCTCACTGCTGACCGTCGAGGGTCTGCCACTGGCGTCGTCGCTGCTCGTGAGCCTCCTCCCCGACGGCTGGCCCGGCTGCAGCACGGCGCACGATCTCGCCCGCAGACTCGCGGACACGGGGCGCCCCGCCGAGGTGCGGACACTGGACGCCGCGGGCGACGCGGTACGAACCGAGAAGACCGAAGCCGCTGATCCCGGGCGCCAGATGGGCAACACGCTCGCGACGACCACCGTGACGTATCACGTCCCCGTCCCCGCGAGCACGCAGTGGCTGAACCTCACCTTCTCCACTCCCATGGAGGGCCTGGCGCAACAGATGGTGGAGCTCTTCGACACCGTGGCCGGAACGCTCCACTGGGAGTAGCCGCTCAACGGGGCGCGGATCAGCGGTTGACGGACTGAACTTCCTTGACCGCCACGTCCTGTTCGAAAGTGGACAAGCCCGCGGGCAAGTCCGGCTGTTGGGGGGCGCCGTCGGGGTTGGCGGAGTCCGTCCAGGTCACCTTCCAGGTGACCTGTGCCTTCAGGGGATAGGAACCGTCGCCCGAGGATTTCCTGAAGGCGATGTTGCAGTCCGCCTTCGAAGTGTCCACCTGGAAACCGGATTTGCCGGACTTTTCGGACTTGCCCTTGGTGAGGTCGTACTCGCAGGTCTTGGGATCCGCGAATTCCGTGCCCGCATCTACGCGAAGGGCGACAGGGGTCGCGACCGTCGTGGCGGCCAGATCCACGCCGAGATGGTTGAAGCGGGCCGTCACCCAGACCCGGTCGAGAGGCGCGTCGAATCTGACGTGTGTGGGCAGGTTGACGATCTGGTTGTCGGCGCCCGGGCGCAGCGTGACCGGCGGGGCGGGGAGTTTCGTCTCGGCGTAGGCGAGCCCGGCCAGCGCGAGGGGGGAAATGGCGTCCGGGGGAGGGTCTCCCGCCTTGACCCACTGCACGCCCTTGATCGTGGTGCACTTTTCCATGTCCGCGAACTCGACGTTCCCCGACTTGAGCTGGTCCACGGCGTAGGTCCGGTACCACCAGGCGCCCTTGTCGCCCTCGTGGAAGTCCTTCCCCTTGTTCCACCCGGGAAGTGTCTTTCCGGTAGTGGGGTCGATGGGAGCGGTCTTCTTCTCCTCTTCCTTGTACTGCTTGGGCGTGAATTTCGGCTGGGTCCAGCACAGAGGTGGCTTCCACGGACCGTTGCTAGCGGCTATATGGCTGGACCCCTTCGTCCCCTTGAAATTGGTCTTGTACTGGACCTGGGCGCCGATGGAGCCGCTGCCGGACGAGCCCTCACCGCCGCCCTCCCCGGCCGGCGGTTTACCCGAGGTACCGGAACCGTCGCCGGCGTCAGCCGCCCCCGCGTACCCAAGGGTCAGCAGGGCCGCTACGCCCAGCACGAACACACTGCGAACCAAGCGAGTCATCGGCAAGCACCCGTCCCGGCCTCACCGCGGAACGACTGTACGAGCCAGGTGTTGTGCTCGGTCTTCCCGAGGGTCGCGGTATTGAAGATGAAGTCCTCCGGACTCGACTTCGTCTTACGCGGCTTTCCCGACTTGATGTCCTTGGCGTACGCCTTGGAGCGGTCTTCGCAGTAAGTGACGATGGCGAGGTCGTCCGTGTTCTTCGTGACCTTGCGGTCGTAGTACCGATAGGTCCCGGTGATGGTGCGGCCCTCAGACTTCGCCTTCTTGATTTCCGCGCTGTAGAAGGCCCGGGCCTCACCGGCGTAGTACCGCGTCAGGTAACGGGAGTTGGGATCCAGGTCGACGTAGAGCCGCTGACGGGCCATGAAGCCCTCGGCCTGCTCCTTGAGGATCTGGTCCTTCGCCTTGTCACCCGTCTCGTTGGACTCGATCTCGACCTTGATGTCCTTGGGGAGGCCGAAGTCGGCGACCTTGGCCGGCGCGGTGGGGGTGGCCTTCGGGTTCGGCGCGTCTGCGCTCTCCCCCTGTTCGGCCCCCTTGATCTTGTCGTCCGGATCGGAGTCGCTGCCGCAGCCCGTCAGGAGCAAGGCGGCGGTTGCGGCCAGCGCGGTGGCGACGGGCAGGGTGCGGCGGTTCACGGTCGGCTCCCGGTAGGACAGAAAAAGGTGTCTCCAACGGGGCGACGTTACCCAGGGGGCTGATGGCTCTCCACGGGAGGTACCGGATAAAACCGTCATGGCTCGGCGGAATGTCACCGTGTTGTGACGCAAAGAGAGAGCGGAGACCGGCGGCCTTCTGGGGCGAAAGCTCGCCGGTTCTCGCAGTGCACCGGGGTTCGCGGTCGCGATCGGAGCGGTAGAGGTGGGGTGCTCAGCGGTTGCCCTGTGGCTGCTCAGCGGTCGCTCCGTGGCTGCTCAGCGGTTGATCGACTGCACTTCCTCGACCGCGATGTTCTGCGTGGTGCCGAAGGTCCCCTCGGGCAGGGTGCCGCCCGGGACGCCCGTGCCCTTCCAGGTGACCTTCCACGTGATCGTGGCCTTGAGTTCGTACGTGCCGTCGCCGGATGAGCGCAGGTACGTCACGCCGCACGGCGGGACCTTCTTCGCGTTGCCCCGCGCATACGGAGAGCCGATGCTGCCGTCCTCGTTGATCGTGCAGTCGCCCGAGGCGGGGTGGATCTCCGCGGCGTTCGTACCCGGCTCGATCCTGAGGGACTGAGGCTCGGCTGTCGTCGTGGCCTCGATGTGCCGGCCGCCGGCATCGAGCGAGGCGGTGACCGAGACGGGCTTGAACTTCGCTTTGTCGAGCCAGGCCCAGGTGTGGAGGTTCACCTTCGTCACGTTCTCGGGAGCGAGCGTGACCTTGGTCCCGGGGATCCTGATTTTCGCGTAGGCGAGTTCGGCGAGAACCTCGGGCGTGACCGCCTTCTCGACGTTCGGGGGCTCGCCGTTGTCGACCCAGAAGGGTGGCTTCTTGCAGGCGAAGATGTCACCGCCCTCTTCGTAGGAGAGCGCGGCGCGGTCCCAGAACATGCCCTTGCCCTTTTTGGCCATGTTGTAGTTCTTGTAGGGGTGGCCGTCGACGTAGTGCTTCTCGAAGGCTTGCACCGCCTCACCGAGCCCGCTGGCATGTGGAAGGTTCTTCGTCTTCATGTGGTCGGCCTTGAGCTGCTCCGGCGTGTACTTGGGCTCGTACCAGCACGGAGGTGGCGTCCAGTCGGACGACCGCACCGTCATGGGGCCGCTGGAGGGGCCGGTTCCGTTGCGGGACGTATCGAAGCGGATTACGGAGGCCAGCTCGTCGTTGTGCTTCTGGCCGGACTGTTCGACCTTGCCTTCGTCCTTGTCTCCCGGGCGAGTGGCGAAGGCGTCCGCCGGTGCAAGCGCCAGGCAGGTGACAGCGGCGACGATCCATAACCGCTGCTGTGCCGTGATCCCCGCGACCTTTACGGCTGGCATTGCGTAGCCCCCCTATCGGACGTGACTCCTGATGTCTGCCACACGCCCTTCGAGTTCCGGTCGAGGCGCGTGTCGTAGAAGACGTACGAGTCCTTGTCGACCTTGGTCTTGAGCGTCTTGTCGGTCTTGCGGTTCTTGCCAAAGCCCTTTGTCTCGTCGCTGCAGTACGTGAGACGGGCGGAACCGTCCTCACGGAAGCTGACGGACCGGTCGAAGTAACGGACCGTGCCGGTCACCGAGAGATCGTCATCGACGTAACTCTGGATCGACTGGGCCGCGGACTTGGCGGCGTCTCCGGTGGAGTAGAAGTACACCGGCTTGTACTCCGCGTCGCCCTTGATGATGGCGGCGTCGACGGCGCGCAACCGCTCCGCGTTGTCCCCCAGAACCGCGTCCTTCTTCGCGTCACCCGTCTTGCCGCCCTCGAAGACGAGAACGTCGTCCTCGGGCAGAGTGATCTTCGGCCGGCCGGCCTTGTCGGCGGGCTGCTCGCTCGGTGGCCCGGACTTCTTCGTGTCCCCCTGGTCGGCTCCGGCGATCTTGTCCTTGTCCTTGGAGTCACCGTCGTCTCCGCTGCCGCAGGCCGTCAGGAGGAGGGCGGCGGTCGCGGCGAGCGCGGCGGTGACGGGCATGGTGCGGCGGTTCACGGTCGGCTCCCGGTGAGGCGAAGGGGCGGGGCAGAGGGTGCTGGGGTATCTCCAACGGGCCGACGCTATCCAGGGGGCTGTTGGTTCTCCAGGGGGGCAACCCAGGCGAGTCGTTGCATTTAGGTGGAACTTCGACCATCAGAACTCGCTGATGTCCGCCGGGACCAACTCGTCGGCATCGGCATGGAGTAGAGATTCTGATTCCGGGTGGATCACTGCTCAAGGTTGATGAACAGACTCCGAGCGAACGCGTCGAACTCCTCGATGTTCGACGTGATCCACCCGATGTCCTCGCCGAGCGTGCGCACGATGACGTCGATGCCCAGGGACTCGAGGCGCCACGCGTAATTCACCGAGCAGCACATCGCTTCTGCTTTGGCCGCGACGAAGTAGCGGATCGAACGCTTGCCGCGTCCCAGCCGTTCGGTGTCGAAGTCGATGACCTCGGGGTCCTGGGCGGCGCCCGGCTCGTTCTTCTGGACGAGCTCGTCCAGGGTCGTGTCGACGTCGCCCTCACTCGGTCCCGCATGCACGAGGAAGGTCAGGAACTCGCGGCGAGGATCGGGAACGTAGAGGAAGATCTGGTGCACCGGCACGGTCTTGGGGATCAGCTCGGCCGCCGAGTCGAGCTCGAAGGCCAGCATCTTGACCTGCTTCTTGTCGACCGGTTCGTCGTCGACGAGCCCCCAGAGAAGTTCCGAGATGCGCCGCGCCCACTTCTTGCGCTCGCGCGCGGCCCGCCGTCCTTCGCCGAGGATCGGCATGGCGAGCCAGATGGTGGCGTCGCTGTCCGTGTCGAGGGAGAAGGCGACGGTCACTCGGTCCTCCAGCGGAACGTGGTCATGACGGTGTCGAAGGTACCGGCACGACGTGGTCGACCTGCTTTGGCGCCGTACGAGATGCGTACGGGGGCGTATGGGGCGTGGCAAGACATATGGGCCGCGGCGGGCGTGATGATAGCTTCGATCTACAACGGTGTCGTAGTTGAGTGCGGTGTGCGCCATGCGCGGCGTGCGGTCGCGCGCAGGTGTGGGCGCATGGAGCAGGTCACCGGCGGCGCCATGGGCGTGCCCGAACTCGCCCGGCGCATGGACGACTTCGGCGACGAGTGGTCGTACGGGATCAAGCAGCTGACGAAGTTCTCCGGGAAGGCGTCCGCGTTTCTGCTCGGGGCCCGGGAGTCCGGCGCGGGCGCGGCGCTGTTCGTCGTCATCGCCTCTCTGTTCGCCGCATACGGAGTGGGCCTCGTCCGCGACGACCTGGCCCTCCGGGCGCGGGGCGAGAAGATCACGGCCGCGGTGGCGAAGGAGCGCCTTGACCCCGGCCAGGGCAAGGGCCGTCGTTCCCATTACGTCCTGGAACAGCGGGACGGTACCCGGGTTCCGGGGCCCGAGATGGGGACGGGCTTCAAGGAGTACGAGGTCGGCGACGTTCTCACGGTCCTCGCCGACCCGGAAGGCGAACTGGAGCCCCGCACACCGGCGGAGGCGGACGCCACTGCGGAACTGGTCAGCGCCGGGGCGGCCGCCCTCGCCGCCGTCGGAGCCGTCGCCTGGATGGCCTGGCGCGGCTCGGACACCGGGGCCCGGAGGGCGTACAAGACGGTCGCCCGCGACCACAGCTCGCAGGACGGCCAGGAGGAACGGTTGCGGGCGGCTCTGCGTACGTTCCCCGCCGACCGGCGTGGCTACATCAAGGTGCGGCCCGAGGAGTATCCGGAGGTGTCCCGGCAGCGGGCCGCGCGGATCGCCTGGGAGATGGGACTGCGCGCGGAGGCGGCGGGCAACCGCGGGTCGTGGCGTTTCCGCGAGACGGTAGTCGAGGAAGTCCCGCTTGACTGAGCCCGACTGAGCCCGACTGAGCCCGACTGAGCACTGAGCACTGAGCAGGGAAGGGCGGGTGCGGCACCCGCAGCGCCGCTGCCCCCCCCAGTCAGACCCTGGCTCATCAGAACCTGTTCCTGCCCGGCAGTTCCAGCTCGTCGGCATCGGCATGGAAGGTGGCGGCGAAGGGGTACGGCCCGTAGTGGGGGTAGAAGGCCGGGATGTCACCGCCGTTCTCGGCGGCGATGTGGGCGACCTTTCGATAGGCCGCCGCCCTGGCGCGGACCTTCTGCCGGGGGCGGTTTCCCCACTGCCGTATCAGCGTTCCGATGAAGAGCACCACGAGGGCGGCGACGATGACACCGGCCGCCGCGTAGTAGAGATTCTGGTTCCGGGTGGATTCCCAGTACTGGACGTAGGCCCCCAGTAGGCGAAGAGACCGAAGAGAATGATGGCCGTGGGGTAGGCCAACCGCTTGCCCGCGTAGTGCAGTTGCATCTCGTCGATGTGGCGGAGACGCAGCATTTTCAGGACCGCTTCGTCGTCGAAGAAGTCGCACCGCAGCCTGCGGCCCTCGGCCTCGGCGGCTTCCCGGGCGGCAGGCACCGCGGCGAGCACATCGCCGGGGACCATCTTCCTGATGATTCCTTCTCGCGCCCTGTACTCCCACGGCCCGGGATCGCGATTGCTCTCGTCCTCGTCCGGTATGTGAGTCGGCCTCACGGTGTCCAGACTCCCACCGTCCGGGCCAGCGCCTCCAGGTCCTGTGCCGCTCGCATGACGTGCGCGATGTCCTCCGATGCCGTCCAGATGACCACGTCGGCCCCGTGCTCCTCGACCCGCCACGCGTAGCGGACGCAGGCCAGGAGGTGGGGGGAGTCTTCCTGCGGGACGTAGCGGAAGGTGGTCATGCCCTTGCCGAGTTTCTCGGACTTGACCGTCTTCACCACTGGTGGCTCGACCGCGGTGCTGTCGTCCGCCTCGGTGAGGGCGCGCAGGGTCTCCTCCCGCGGCCCCGACGCGGGGCCGATCGCCGCGCAGACGGGGAGCGGCAGCTCCGCCGGGTGGTCGAGGTGGAGGAAGACCCAGTGGTCCGAGCCGGGCGGGGCGAGGGCCTCGGCGGTGCGCTCCAGGGTGCCGGCCACGAAGCCGACGCCATCCTGGCCGGGGTCGAGGTCGCTGTCCGCCCACAGGTCCGCGGCGACCTCAGCGGACCAGGCCCGTATGTCGTCCCATTCGGGGAACGGCGCCGCGCGCCCGGTGCGGGGCGGGACCATCACCCAGGCGTCGTCGTCGACGTCCTCGATGTCGATGATCGGCCAGAACAACTCGCCCATGCCGCCGCCCGGCTCGTTCATGCCCGGCTCATTCATGCCCGTCTCGTCCATGCCCGTCTCGTTCATGCCCGGCTCCAGCGGAAGTTGGCCATCACCGCGTCGAACCACTCGACGAGCGCCTCGGCGAGCTCGTCCCGCGGATCGCCGCCCCCGACCGTGGAGAACGCCGCCACGAACCAGCGCTCCGGATCGTCCGGCACGGACAGGACGTACTCGACGCGCCGCGAGGCGACTTCGGCCCCCTTGGCCGGGGCGGCGGCGGCCACGTGCTCGCGCCGTACGGCCAGCGCGCCGTCGATGTCACCCGAGCTGAGATCGGCATCCTCGACACCGTCCCGGGCGAGCAACTGCACGGCCACCTCGGTCGGTTCGGCCGCGGGGTGCCGCTCCCCGGCGCGCCGGGGCACGACCGACTCGGAGACCAGGATCGAAGCCCCGACCGTGAAGTCGCCCATGGGCTTCACCGGCAGGTAGAGGTCCAGGGCCTTGCTCCGCTGGGCGTCGGCGACGGATGCGCGGAAGCGGCGTTCCAGCTCGCGCTTGTACGGGCCGATCTTGTCCTGCGGGCCGTCGGCGGGGATACGGGCGAACGCCTCGTCGAGGACGCGGCGGACGGCGTCCTCCGTACCGTGGCGCAGTGGGATCTGGGCCCATTCGGAGGGCAGGAGGACGCGGTAGCCGGTGACCGGCGCCTGCGGGGCGTCGTTGTCGCCGCCACCGCGCTCCGTGGTCGTTTCGGTCTGGTCAGGCTGCACTTGCTCGTTCCTTGAGGTTGAGATGCCGGATCCCCGCGAAACCGGCGAGGGACGCGGCGACAGCGATCCAGAGCACCCAGGCGTCCTGGGCGATGGCGAAGGCCAGGGCGTAGAGGAGGTAGAAGGTGAGCGCGATCCGGAGGAGGGAGCGCTCGCCCGCTAGTGCCTTCCAGTCCTCGGGGCTGCGCGCCAGCCAGATGAGCAGGCCCGGCGTGAGCGCGCACAGCGACCACTCCCACGTCGGCGACGGCAGCAGTTCCTCGTCGAAGAAGTCCTTGCTCGCGGGGGTGGCGAACATGCGGAGCAGGGCCAGCACGAAGATCCACTTGAAGACGGCGACACCGGCCGTCAGGCGCCGAGTCTGCCGGTCTTCGGCCTGCGTCGGCTGCGTGGGTGGCTGCGTGGGATGCGGGTGCTTCGGCATCAGCGTTCTTCTCCAGCCCTCAACGCTCTTCTCCAGCCCTCAACGCTCTTCTCCAGCCCTCAACGTTCTTCTCTTGCCATCAACGTTCTTCTCTCACCATCGCGACGTGCCCGGCGCCGGCGTCGTCATACGGTCCTTCATCCTGCTGTACTCGCCGCCCGAGACCGCGTCGCCGCTCTTGTCGGCGGCGTCGAGGCCGGTGCCGACCGCCCAGGACCCCTGGAGCAGGTCCTTCTGGCGCGAGGCCTCGGCGGCGTTGTCCGCCAGCTTCGTATTGCCGGGGTAGGCGTCACGCCACTTGTTGATGTCCTTCATCTGCTTGCCGAGCTGCGCGTCGCCGATCACGCCGGCCTTCTCCTGCGCGGTGATCTGCGGCATCTCGGCGTCGCGCACCTCGTTGCCCGCCTTCTTGCCCGCCGTGCGGTTCTTCTGTTCCATCTTGAGTCGGCGTGCCCTGTTCTTCGCGCGGTCGCCGCCCGAGCGGCCGGCGGCCTTCTTCTCGCCCTTGGCCGCGTTCTTGATCGCGTTCTTGCGGGTCGCGGCCGCTGCGGACTCGGCACCTTCCTTGGCCACCCCGGTCGCGGCCTTGCGGGAGCTCTGCTGCAGCAGCTTGATGGCCTTGGCGGCCTTGACGCCATTGCGGGCCATTTTGAGCGCGCCGATGTCCATCACGACGTCGAACCACGATCCGTTGCCTGTCGCCGCCATCACCAGGTGGGCGGCGGCCACGATGCCCGTCAGGATGAGCGCGACGATGCCGAGCGCCGGGAAGAACATCGCGGCCACGCCGACGACCGTGGCGAGCCAGCTGAGTTTGTCCGCCCAGTCACCGATCCAGTCGGCGTCGGCGACCGCGGCTTTGAAGTCGTTCCACCAGCTGTCCTTCATGTCGTCGTCGATGGACTTGCGGATCTGGCCCGCGTAGTGGCCCGCGCGCTCGTCGTAGTCCCCGGACGCGGTGTTGAGGCGCGTACGGGCGTCCGACAGATCTTCCTTGGCCTTCTTCAGGGCGGGGTCCTCGGTGTCGGAACCCTTGTCGTCCTTCTTGTCCTTCTCGTCGCCGTCCTTGGCCTTCTTGTCGGAGTCCGGCTTCTTGTCGTGGGCGTCGATGATGCCCTGGGCTTCCTTGGCGTCACTGAGCGCCTTGTCGGCCCGCTTCTGAAAGCCTTCGAGGTCCTCGGCCCAGTTGGACAGGTGGCCCTTGACCTCGCGGTAACGGTCCTCGGCCTCGTCGAGCTTGCGGCCCAGAGCACGGGAGTCCTCGCCGAGCTTCTCCGCGTACTGACCCTTGAGGTTGTCCGCGTCGGCCATGGCGTTGAGCGCCTCGGCCTGCGTGCGCAGATACTCGGCGATCGTCTTCATGTGCTTGACCTGGCTGCGGACCGCTACGGGGTCACCCGGTACGGGGTCGCTCTCGCGCAGCGGGTGCCAGTCCTTGGGCCGTGCCATTTCCTTCTCCCCCGAATGTTCCTGGACGATTCCGAGTGGTGCCGAACCTCGGCGAGGCGAATCGGGCTGACTGCTGGATGCCGAATGCTGAATCCGTGCAGCCCGGGCGCTATTTATCCTTTTTCTTGCCGGACTTCGACAACTGGTCCTCCAGCTTCTGGAACGCGTCCCGCGTGTTCTCGACCATCTTCCCGACTTCGCCGAGCGATTCGAGAAGTCGTTTGCGGTTCTTGTCCCAGTTGTCTACGAAGTCGCCCATCGCGTCCTTGATGTCGGACGCGCCGACGGCGGTCTTGATGTCGTCCTTCCATTCACCGAGATTCTTGAACTCCTTCTCGATGGCGTTCAGCTGGCTTGCTGACTTGTTGAGCAGCTGGAAGTCGACGACCAGGTCCGATCCGGACATGTCTCCCCGTTCTCGCCACGTTCTCGCCGTGCTTGCCGTTCTTGCCGTTCTTGTGCCGTTTTCCGGGCCCGTTGGCGCATTCCATACGGTACTTACACGGTGCGCCGACGTGCGCGGGACACTACTTTGCCATGATCACGCCTAGCCTGGCGGCTTCGGTTCCGTGGACATCCTGGGGAAGTACGGCGGGATGACGTGGAACCGCACGGCTTCGGGCGTCGGGCGTCGGATGCGGGCCTCGGCCAGTGTCGGGATCCGCCCCCACCGACGGCTGTCCGGAACCAGGCGGCTGTCTTGAGCCGTGCCGCATGAGAATCAGCCGCGCCGTTCCCGCGAGAAGTCCCCCCGCGCCACCCGCCGCGCGAGCCCGTCCTCTGTACCGGTGGCGGTGCTGGTGCCGGTGCCGGTACCGATGAGTGAGCCGTAGCCGGTGGCCGCCCAGATGCTGACGGTCGCGTCGACCTCGAAGTAGGGGAGTGGTGAACCGCCCGGTTCGGTCGCGTCGGTGAGGACCTCGGGTGCGCGGCGTTCGCGTACGGCGCGGGCGCAGGCGGCGCAGGCGCAGATCCGCAGTTGGTCGCGGCGGCCCAGGGGGCGCCAGGTGATGGCGCGGGCCGCGCGGCCGTGCAGGGGGTTGAAGAAGCAGAGCGGCAGCGGGTCCTGCGTGCCGTCCAGGGCGTCGCGGCCCTCCGTGACCAGGGCCAGGACCCCCGCCAGATCGGGCAGCCCGCGCGCGGAGTCGAGGACGGTGCCCGCGGCGGCGTACGCGTCGAGGGCCCGTTGGAGAGGTTGGAGACCGGGCGCCGCCTCGGTGTCGGCCGCCCGCAAGGCCTCACCGAGGGCGAGTACCTCCGCCTCCGCGCGGCGGCGTAGCTCGTCCTCGTCGGCCTCGCGTGCGGCGGCGAAGACGGCATGGGGGAAGGCGAAGAGAGCAGCGGGGTGCCCCGGAGGGCGGTGGCGGTGCCGTGCGGAACGTACGAGAAGGGCCGTACCCGACAGCAGGGCGGCCGCAGCGACGGCGAGGCCCGCGATCCCCCACCACGAGGGGGCGCCTGCCTCGTCGCTCGCCTCGATGCCCGATCCGGCTGCGCCTCCGGCGGGCTTCGTGGCGTCGTTGGTGTCGTTGGTGTCGTCGGTGTTGTCGGTGTCGTTGGCGTGGTCACTCAGGTCCTTGTCCAGCTCCTTCGACGCCTTCTCGTACGCCTTCGTGCCGTCGCCCCGCTCGATCAGGTCGATCGCCCCGGAGGTCAGCTCGGCGAGGCCCGCGTCGTCGAACGCGTCCATGAGGCCGACCGCGCCCACCGCGTCCTCGGCCTGGTGCTCGTCGCCGGGCCACTCGAAGCCGCGGATGTCGTCGTTCCGGTCCTCGGTGGTGATGAGGATGAGGTCGCGGTCGTCACCGCGGTTCTCCGTGCGCTGCTCGGTCAGGCGGTCGCGTACGACGGCCGCGAGGGTGTCGGGCTCGCCGCCGAAGGAGTCGCCCTTGTCCAGCGGGACCAGGACGACCTTGATGGGGAGGCCCGTCTTCCGGATCTGGGCGATGAGCTCCTTCTGCCGTGCGGGCGGTACGGCGGAGGCCGCGTACGACGGGTCGACGTACACCGGAGAGGTGTGGAGGGACGCGGCGATCCTCTCGCCGGGGGTGGGGGAGGGGGCGGCCGACGCCGACGTGGTGGTGACGGTCAGCAGGCCGAGGCTGAGACCGAGGCTGAGGCCGAGGAGGTGGCCGAATCCGAGGAGCAGGGCGGCGAGGCGCTTCAGGTCACTGGACACCGGCGTACTCCCGTACCTTGCGGATGAGTTGCGGCACGCCCGTGCGGGCGGCGGGCAGCGGGCCCGGCGCGTCCTCGTACAGGACGCGGGCGGCGCCCCGGCCAACCGCCGGAGCAGGCAGCGTCAGCCGGAGGGTGTGGGCGCGCCCGGGATTTTCCGTGACGAAGAGGCGGCAGGAGGCGCAGACGGGGAGGGTGCGGCGTCTGCTGTCCTCGGGCGCGTACTGAGCATCGCGCCAGCCGGTGGCCGGGCCGTGCAGGGGGTTCAGCGCGCAGCAGGGCTTGGTGATGTCGCCGCTGGCGAGGGCGGCGCGGCCGATGCGGGCGAGGGTGATGGCGGCGGCGAGATCGGCGGCGAGGTCGACGGCGAGGTCGGCGGGCGGTGCTTCGTCGTCCAGGCGGCCGTCGGGCCCGCGGCCGTTGCGCCCGCTCCCGTTGTGCCCGCTCCCGTCGTTCCCGCTCCCTCCCCGGTCGGCGAGGAGCGTGGCGGTGTCGAGGCAGTCCCATACGCGGTTGCGCAAGGGGGAGGGAAGTGCGGCATCCGGGTCGAACTCTGCTGCCAGGGCGTGGAGTTCGGCGCGTGCTGTGTCGCGCAGATAGGCGGTGGAGGGGGCGGGTGGCGCCGTGAACGCCGAGCCCGCCGCAGCGGGACCGGACGCGCCGGACGCGCCGGACGTGCCGGACGCGCCGGACGCTCCGGACCCGGCGGATCCGCCGAAGCGCAGGAAGCGTGCGGCGCGGCGCAGCGTGCCCGGGGTACCGAGTGCCCCGGCCACGATCCCGAAGACCAGCACTGCCCCGATCGCCCCGACCAGCAGGCCGGGCCAGAAGTCCCCGCTGAACAGACGTGGCAGCGTGCTCTCCTCGACGGGGTCGGGGGCCGGCTCACCGTAGGAGGACGTTTCGGGCACGTCCGAACGGGGCGTCTTTTCCAGGAACGTCATCAGCTTGTCGAGACGCTCGCCGAGCCGGTGATCGTCGGAGCGGTCGTCGGCGGCGGCGTGGTGGATGGCGTCGGGTACGTCGAAGGCGACCAGGTTCGCGTCGATGCGTACGTCGTACGTGACGGCGTCGATGTCGCCCGACAGCGGGTCGGCGACGACGTAGACGCCGGGTTGGCCGAGCTCGGCGTGGAGCGCGTCGGCGAAGGCCTCGGGAACACCGGCGGACTCGTCCTCGGAGAGCTGCGGCACGAGGGCGAAGTGCACGGGTCCGGGGCCGAACTCAGCGGCTCGTGAGCGGAGTTCGGCGATATGCCGGGCGGCGAGGGGGCGCGGGCTCTCCGGGTCGCTGTACACGGGGTCGCGCCGCAGCCCGTCGGCGACGCGTTCGACGCGGGCCGTCATGTCGGCGGAGGTGGGCGGGGGAGCTGCGCTCGACGTGGACTGGTCGAAGAGGGCGGTGGCGGTGACGGCGATGACGGCGGCGACGCCCGCAGCGAGAGGGACCACGAGCCAGGGGGCGCGGGGGCGGCGGGGACGGGGGCGGGGCCTACGGGGTACGAACCACCCTGCGCCGGATGTACTGCCCGTGCCGGACCCACCCGTTCCGGGCCGCCGACGCCCCCACCACCGTCGCACGTACGGAACGAGCAGCAGGACGAGCAACGGCAGGGCCGCGAGGGCGATGCCGGTCATGAAGGACTGGTTCCGGCGGTCGGCGGGGCCGATGTGCAGCGGCTCGGGGTCTTTGTAGCCCTCACCGTAGGGCCCGTGCCCGCCGTACTCCTCACGGGCGGATTCCGCGCGCTCCGCCGCCTTCGCCCTGCCCAGGGAGACGACCTCGACGAACCGCTCGAAGCTGAGCAACGCCCCGGCATCGTACGGAAGTTCGTACACCTGCACCGTCCGCGCGTCCTCGGCGGGCACCCGCACCCCGTACGCACCGGCCGCCACGACGGAACTGTCGTCCACGAGCACGAAGAGCCCGTCCCGCCCGAGCCGGTCGTGCACGGCCCCGAGCAGCGCCTCGCCCGCGCCGTCCCCCGCTCCACCGCCTCCGCTGCCTCCGCTGCCACCTTCCGGCAGCACGAGGACGTAGGTCGGCACACCGGTGCGCTCGGCGAGCCGCGCGAAGTCGGGGGCGGTGGAGCGGGGGACGGCGCGGGGGAGTTGGTCGGTGACGTAGACCGGGTCGGCCCGGAGGTGGGCGGCGAGGGTGGCGGCCTGGGTGGCGCCGGGGGAGGGCGGTCTGGGGGCGGCGACGGCGGCGGGGGCGATGGCCAGGAGGGGGAGGAGGGCGCAGGCGGCGACGAGGACGGCAAGGAGGGAGGCCCCTCGACCTCCCCGCACGTTTCCGCACCGACGCCGCAGCATCCCGTTGCCCTGGCGAACCCCACCCCCACGGCCCCACGTCGTGCCCTGCACTGCCTCGGTCACACCGGCCCCCTCGTTCATCCGGCGCACTTTACTGTCGCGACGGGGTGGAGAGTACGGGGTGGGGAGTACGGGGCGGGGCCCAGGTGGTGCTGCCCGAGTTCGCGCTCGGCACCATCGCCGCGAGGGGTTGGTCAGGTGCCGAGTGCAGGGTGCCGGGTGCCGGGTGCCTCCGACTGGTTACGCGACGCCCGGGTCGCCCGGCTGGGGGCCGGTTCGCTCGCCGGTCGCCGTCATCAAGTTGAGCGAGACGTCGAAACACCCCGCAGCGTGCTTGGCCGGCGACCGCACCTCCATCAGCACGGTGCCGCTCGGCAGCAAGGCGTACGTAGGTGGGTACGGCCTGTTCGGCGACGAACCGGCACAGAATCGCGCCGCCTCCGCCCGCTGCCCGGGGTTGAGTGCGCTCTCCGGCACCATGCGCACCGTCCCGTCGAACATCTGGCCGAGACGCTCCGCGTTGTTCCCGGCACCGGTGAAGAGCCGCACCCAGGACCCGTCGGTGAAGGTGAGCCGGACATCCGCTCCGAGCGGGCTGAACTTCATCTGCCGGGCGGTGGCGAGGGCGTTGGCGGGGAACTCGGCGAGTACGTCGGCATGTTCGAGCGAGCCGAGGTCAGTGCCGAGGAAGAGCAGGCGTTGGCTGGTGATGACGAGGTCCGTGGTGTAGCCGTCGGGCCTGCGGGCCGGGTCCAGTTGCCAGGGCAAGGTGCGGGCGAGGGCGCCGGGTGCACCCCACATGACGGCGAAGTCGTCGACCTCGTTCTCCGGATCTTCGGGCTCGGCGTCCGCTGTGCCCACGTTGTTCTCGTTGAGCAGCAGGTTCGTGACCAGGGCGAACGCGGAGGAGAACACGCCACCGGCGCGCCGGGCAGCCTTGTCGCCGGAGGAGCGGAGCGCGTAGGTGGGCCCGGGGGGCCAGCCCTGTCCTTCCAACTCGGCTTGGATGTCGTTGCGCCCCGGGTCACGGAACCACCGGCGTCCGGATACGGCGGGGGCTGTGCCGGTGGCGAAGGTGGCCGCGGAATGAGTGAGGATCTGCTCGTCGGTGCCGGTGAGCCAGTCCATCAGTACGTGGTCCTCCTCCATGAGGTCGGGTCGGCGAGTCGGCCCGGAGACATCCCACGGTGCTAAGCCGTCAAGCGGCTTCCGGGAGGATCTCCGTTGGCGAGTGGCGGGGGAAGGCCTTCGCTTCGTCGTAGGCCTCTCC
>NZ_JBEYZK010000028.1:0-114939 GCF_040646035.1 Streptomyces sp. NPDC046465 | reverse complement strand
AGTGCTCGGCCCGATGCTCCTCTTCGGCTTCGGCATGGGGCTGAACTTCGTGACACGGGCGGTCGGGCCGACGCGGTCCACGCGGCCGCCCGGCGACATCTCTCGACCCGATCCGGGCTGGCCCGGACTCCGGCATCCCGGAAAAATAAGACCTGCCGCATCGCGGCGTGGAGAGGACCGGGCCGCGAGGGGCAGGGCGGGGGACGGCCGGGCGGCCGCGCCGGACGGGTGAGGAGGCGGGCGCAATGGCTTCACAACGGGATATTTGCTGACGTAATAGCGCGTCGGGATTGCGCGAGGTGATCTTCGCGTCGCGATCCCGTTCACCGGTCCCATCGACTCTGTGAGGCAGCACCCCATGAGCCTGAGCATCCGCAACCAGATCCCCGGCACCGTCGCGTCCGTCTCCACCGGGGAGGCCATGGCGGCCGTCAAGGTCCGCCTCGCGGGCGGCCAGGACGTCACCGCCGCGATCACCGCCGAGTCCGTCAAGGAACTCGGTCTCGCCGAGGGCTCCGAGGTGAGGATCCTCGTGAAGTCCACCGAGGTCGCCCTCGCCACCGCCGCGCTCCAGGGCGTCTCCATCCGCAACCAGATCGCGGGCACCGTCACCGACGTGGCCGCGGGCGGAGCCATGGCCTCCGTCAGGGTCGATGTCGAGGGCGGCGCGCTCACCGCGGCCATCACCAAGGACGCCGTCACCGACCTGGGTCTGGCCGCCGGTTCCTCGGTGGTCGCGCTGATCAAGTCGACCGAGGTCTCCCTGGCCATCGCCTGATCCGAGTGCCGTGCGGAGAGGGCGGGCGGCCGTACGTCACTCCTCCAGGGCCGCCGCTATGCGGTCGAGGTCGGTGAGGAGCGCCGCCATGCGCTGCGGCGGGACGGCCTCGACCATGAGCTCTTCGACGGCGTAGACGGCGCTCTGGACCGCGGCCAGGCGTGCGCGGCCCTCCCCGGTGAGGTGGGCGGGCCGGGCGCGGCCGTGGTCGGCGGTGGCGGGGCGGGTGATGAGCCCCGCTTCCTGCAGGCCCCGCAGGACGACGTTGCCGGACTGCCGGGTGACGAAGGTCGCGCGGGCGAGGTCGGCGTTGGACATGCCGGGGTGCAGGGCGAGCAGTTCGAGGGTGGCGTACTGCGGCACGGTCAGCCCGTGTTCGCGCAGGACCTTGTCCATGGCGCCGCGCAGGGCGGCCTGGGCGCGTTTGAGCAGATAGCCCACGTGCTGGGTGACGTCCTCCGGGGCGCCGGGCGACGCGGGTGGCGCGGTCTCTTCCATGTCAGCATTTTGACATACGAGACGCAGTGACCCTAGTGTCAGGTATGTCAAAGTCCTGACATCAAGGAACGAGGAACAACCATGCCTGCCACCATCGACGGCCCCGACTTCGTAGCCCTCCAAGTCCGCGACGTGGACGCGGCGGCGGCCTTCTGCGAGCAGCACCTGGGCCTGCGACGGGCCGCCGTCTCGCCGCCCCACGCGGTCGTGTTCGACACCGAGCCGACGCCGTTCGCCGTCCGCGCGCTGCTCCCGGGCGTCGACCTGGCCGAAACCGCGCAGCCCGGCCTCGGCGCGGTGATCTGGTTCAAGGCCTCTGACGCCCACGAGCTCCACGACCAGCTCGTCGCCGCCGGGATCAAGATCCTCACGCCCATGGCGGACAGCCCCTTCGGGCCGATGTTCTCCTTCGAGGGACCCGAGGGGTACCGGCTCACCGCGCACGGAGGCTGACACTCACTCTTGCGCCGGGTGCTGCCCGTGTAGTCCGCTGAGGCGCATGGGGAAGAGGAGCATTGCCGCAATGACCGCCGCCCTCGTCGCGGGGGCCCTTCTGACAGGCGTACCGCAGGCCGGTGCGCAAGCCGCCGAGCACGGCACCGAGCACGGCACCGACAGTTCGTCACCACCGCCCGGGGAAGCGCTCGCAGCCGGGATCGACCTCGACACGGTGACGATCCCGGAGTTGCAGGCGCGCATGGCGGACGGTTCGCTGACCGCGTCCGCGTTGACCCGGGCCTACCTGAAGCGGATCGAGAACGTCGATCCCAGGATTCACGCGGTGCTGCGCACCAGCCCGACCGCCCTGCGCCAGGCGGCAGCAAGCGATGTCAGGCACCGGCACGGCAAGACCCTCGGGCCGCTGGACGGCGTCCCCGTCCTGCTCAAGGACAACGTGGACACCCGTGACATGCCGACGACGGCGGGCTCCCTCGCGCTCGCCGGGAGCCCGCCCGGCGCCGACGCCGATCTCGTGACCCGGCTGCGCGAGGCGGGGGCGGTGATCCTCGGCAAGACGAACCTCTCCGAATGGGCCAACTTCCGCGCGGCGAAGCCGACATCGGGGTGGTCGGCAGTCGGCGGGCAGACCAACAACCCCTACGTCCTGGACCGGAATCCGTGCGGTTCTTCGGCCGGTTCCGCCGCCGCGCTCGCCGCGTCGCTGTCGCAAGTGGCGATCGGCACCGAGACGGACGGCTCCATCGTGTGCCCGGCAGGGATGAACGGCGTCGTCGGCCACAAGCCCAGCCTCGGCCTGGTCAGTCAGTCGGGCGTGGTGCCGATCTCCGCCGAGCAGGACACGGCCGGGCCCATGGCGCGCAACGTCATCGACACCGCGCTCACCTTTTCGGTGCTGAGCGGTTCCGAGGGCTCGCGCGGGCAAGGCCTCGCCGGTCAGCAAGGCCTCGCCGGTCCGCAAGACCTTGCGCAAGGCCTCCCCGTCCCGCAAGGCTCCCTCCGCGGGAAGCGGATCGGCCTGTGGCGCCTGCCCTCGCTCGGACCCGACGTGGACGCGGTGATGACCCGTACGGCGGAGAAGCTGCGCAAGGCCGGAGCCGTCGTCGTCGAGGTGACGCCCCCGTACCAGGCACGGCTCGCCGAACTTGAATTCCCCGCGCTGCTCAGCGAGTTCCACCGGGATATCGACGCCTATCTCGGCACGCGCAAAGCGCCCCACAGGCCCCGTGACCTCACCGAGTTGATCGAGTTCAACCGCGCCCACCCCGAGGTGCGGTCCTGCTTCGCCGGGCAGGAGCTGTTCGAGCAGGCCCTTGTCGCGCCGCCCACGACCGACCCCAAGTACCGGGAGATGCGTGCCGAGTTGAAGGACCTCTCCCGGCGCTCCATCGACGAGACCATGGCCACGCACCATCTGGACGCCATCGCCGCGCCCACGAACCCGCCCGCCTGGACGACCGACTGCGCGCGCGGCGACAACGACGTCATCCCGTCCTCCACACCGGCAGCCGTCGCCGGATACCCGTCCCTCTCGGTGCCCGCCGGGTCCGTGGGCGAGCTGCCGGTCGGCCTGCTCCTGATGGCCGGTGACCACCAGGACACCCGGCTCCTGTCCCTGGGGGCAGCGGTGGAGCACCGGTTGAAGGCCTGGCGTGCGCCGCGCTACCTGCCGACCGCCGGGCCCGGCACCTCACGGTGAACCTGCTTCGCCCGGCCGGGTGTTGAAGGGTCAAGGCTCGCCGGGTCACGGGTCTGCCCCAGCGGCTGACGGCCGCGAAAAGGTACGGAAACGGTGGGGGAGGGGCGCGGGAGGCGGGTGTGCGGGCGGAAAGTCCCCGGTGGCGGCGGGTGTGTCGGGCGCCGCGTGTGTAACAGGGATGCATTAGCGGGCGGTTGGGCGGAACGGTTCTCCGCATCGGACCGGTCCTGGTGTTCAGCAACGCTCGCTCGTACCGATGTTCGGCGAGCGTGGCCGATATCCCAGACCAATACTCCGGTACCCCTGGTACCCCCGGTACCCCTGGTACCCCCGGTACCCCCGGTACCCCCGATACCCCCGATACCCCCGAACCGAATACCGAGGACGAAACGATGCGCGTTCACAAGCTCACCTTCGCGGCAGCCCTCGCCGTTGCCGCGAGCCTCTCGCTCACGGCTTGCAACGGCGACGACACCACGGCACAGGGCGACGGGTCGTCCGCGTCCTCCGCGTCTTCCACGGGCGGCGGTTCGGGCTCCGGCGGTACGGAGCAGGGTGACGGCAAGGACTCCGACGGGCAGGCGCCTGCCGAGGCCGGTTCGAACGCGGGCGGCTCGGGCGGCAAGTGCGCCACCGACAGCCTGGACATCTCGGCGTCGGACAGCACCATCGACGGGGACGACAAGGGCTCCGTCGCGGTGGAGATGAAGAACGTCGGTGAGAAGGACTGCGTGGTGTCCGGGTTCGCCGGTGTCGACCTGAAGACCAGCGAGGGTGCGCTGTCCGCGGAGCGCAGCGGCCAGCCGGCCGAACGTACGGTCCTCAAGGCCGGCAAGTCGACCTTCTTCAACGTCAGCTACCCGATGAACGACTCCGGCGGCTCCGGCGTCAGCGTCTCCGCCCTCGTGGTGACCCCGCCCGGTGAGACGAAGTCGCTCTCCATGGAGTGGCCCAGCGACAAGACCCTGCCCGTCACGGACGGCTCCGGCTCCTCGGTGACGGTCGGTCCGATCGGCAGCGCCGGCCAGGGCGGCTGATCCGGACACCCCATGCCCCGGGGCGAGACAAGAGAAAAGGCAAGGAGAGCTCTCCTTGCCACTCTCAACTTATAGCGCACATGGGGGCTTGCCACAAGGCCCGGGGCTTGGCGCAGAATCGTCGGTCGTAGCCACCACCTGCGGAAATGGGGACGCGACGCGATGAGCGAGCGGTACGTACTTGACCTTGAAGAGGTCGACGAGCGACAGGTCGCGGTCGTCGGCGGCAAGGGCGCGCATCTCGGCGGACTGTCACGCATCGAAGGCGTCCGCGTGCCGGCCGGTTTCTGCGTGACGACCGACGCCTTCCAGCGGATCGTCGCGCAGGCGCCCTCCCTCGGCGAGCGGCTCGATCAGCTGTCGCGCCTCGACCCGGCCGACCGGGAGGCGATCCGTACGCTCAGCGCGGAGATCCGCCGGACGATCGAGGAGATCGCCGTCCCGGCCGATCTCACGGCGGTGATCACCGGCGCGCTCGGCCGGTTCGGCGAGGATGCCGCCTACGCCGTACGCTCCAGCGCGACGGCGGAGGACCAGCCGACGGCCTCCTTCGCCGGTCAGCAGGACACGTATCTCAACGTCGTCGGGCCCGCGGCGGTCCTCCGGCACATCAGCCGATGCTGGGCCTCGGTGTTCACCGAGCGCGCCGTGACCTACCGCCGGCGCAACGGCGTCGATCACCGTACGGTCCACATGGCCGTGGTCGTGCAGCGGATGGTCTTCCCGCACGCGTCCGGCATCCTATTCACCGCCGACCCCGTCACGGGCAACCGGAAGGTCGCCACCGTGGACGCCGGCTTCGGTCTCGGCGAGGCCCTCGTCTCCGGCCTGGTGAACCCGGACGTCTTCAAGGTGCGGGACGGCCGAGTCGTGGACAGGACGATCGCTGCCAAGGAGCGCGCCGTGCACGCGCTGCCCACCGGCGGCACGCGGGAAGTGACCGTCGACGCGCGGCGGCAGGAGCAGCCGGCGCTGACGGACGCCCAGGTCGTGGAGCTCGCGGGGCTCGGGCGGCGGATCGAGGCACACTTCGGCCGCCCGCAGGACATCGAGTGGGGTCTGGCCGACGACGGCTTCCAGATCGTCCAGAGCCGGCCGATCACCACCCTCTTCCCCCTCCCCGACCCTCCCGACCACGAGAACCACGTCTACGTCTCCGTCGGCCACCAGCAGATGATGACCGACCCCATGAAGCCCCTGGGGTTCTCCATGTGGCAGCTGACGGCCATGGTGGAGATGCACGAGGCCGGAGGGCGGCTGTTCGTCGACGTCACCCGGCGCCTGGCCTCGCCCGCGAGCCGCGCCGGTCTCCTGGACCTCATGGGGAAGGGCGATCCGCTGACCAGGGACGCGCTGGAGACCGTCATCGACCGCGGCGACTTCGTCCCGTCGCTCCCTGACGAGCTCCCCAGCGGTCCGCCGGCCGCCGGACCGGCCGCCGGACCACCCGCCCCGATCGAGACCGATCCGGCCGTCGTCACGGAGCTGATCAAGCGCAGCGAAGCATCCGTCGCCGCACTGGAGCGCGACATCCGGACGGCATCGGGGCCGGCCCTGTTCGACTTCCTCCTGGAGGCCTTCGAGGAGCACAAGCGCGTCCTCAGCGACCCGTTGAGCTTCCAGGCGCTCATGGCGGGGATGGAAGCCACGTGGTGGCTCAACGACAAGCTGCGGGAGTGGCTGGGCGAGAAGAACGTGGCGGACACGCTCACCCTGTCCGCCCCCGACAACATCACGTCGGAGATGGGCCTCGCGCTGCTCGACGTCGCGGACGTGGTCCGGGCGCATCCGGAGGTCGTCGCGTTTCTGCAGGGTGTCGAGGGCGGGGACTTCCTCGACGAGCTGGCGAAGGCCGCGGGCGGCACCGAGGCGCGTGACGCCATCGAGGCCTATCTCGACCGGTACGGCATGCGCTGCGTCGGCGAGATCGACATCACCAGGCCACGGTGGCGCGAGCGGCCCGCGACGCTCGTACCCGCGATCCTCGACAACGTCAGGAACTTCGAGCCCGGCGCCGCCCGGCTGCGCTTCGAGCGAGGGCGGCGGAAGGCGGAGCAGAAGGAGCAGGACGTGCTGTCACGTCTGCGGGCCCTGCCGGACGGAGAACTGAAGGCCGAAGAGACCAAGCGGATGATCGACCGGGTCAGAACCTTCATCGGGTACCGGGAGTATCCGAAGTACGGCATCGTCAGCCGCTATTCCGTCTACAAGCAGGCCCTGTTGGCGGAGGCCGAACGCCTGGTGCGGGCCGGTGTCCTCGTCGAGAAGGAGGACATTTTCTACCTCACGTTCCAGGAACTCCACGATGCCGCGCGCACGCACCAGGTGGACGACCGGCTCATTCAGCGGCGCAAGGACGACTTCCGGTCGTACCGGTCGCTCACTCCGCCCCGGGTGCTCACCTCGGACGGCGAGGCCCTCAGCGGGGCGTACCGCCGCGACGACGCGCCGGCCGGCGCCCTGATCGGCCTGCCCGTCTCCGCCGGGACCGTCGAGGGACGGGCCCGCGTCATCCTCGACATCGGGGAGGCCGACCTCGAAGCCGGCGACATCCTGGTCACCACGTTCACGGACCCCAGCTGGTCGCCGTTGTTCGTCGGCATCGCGGGCCTGGTGACCGAAGTGGGCGGCCTGATGACCCATGGCGCGGTGATCGCCAGGGAGTACGGCCTGCCGGCCGTCGTGGGCGTGGCGGGGGCCACCCGGCTGATCAGGGACGGCCAGCGGATCCGCGTGCACGGAACCGACGGGTACGTCGAGATCCTGTCGTGACCGCCTCCCTGAACCGCAGTCCTTTTCCGCGATTGTTCCGGCGGTGCCCCCGATCCATCGGATGATCTCGGCCGACGGCGGGCAGCTTTCGTCGAGCGGTTCTGCCGTCGGCCGGGTGCTCCGTCCGCACGTCCTCGTCGTCGGCAACGGAACGCTGTCGCTGCCCCAACTGCGTACCCGCCTGAGGGACTTGGACTCCGCCCTGGCCGTCGGGGACACGGCCCCCGTGCCGCCGCGGCTCTCAAGGGGGTGGGCGGCGCGGCGGGGCGGGTGTCGCGGTGCTCGTCGGGTGCGGAGTGGATCGTCCGGAAAGGGATACTCTCCGGGCGTGAGTATCGACTCTTCCTCAGCGCCCGGCGACGGTTGTGTCCTGCTGGCGGCATCCGCCGGTGGGGTCGAGGGGCTGGGAGTGCTGCTGGGCGGACTGCAGGCCGGGCTTGCGGCACCCGTGCTGGTGGCGCAGCACCTCCGCCGGGGCCGCGAGACGCGGATCGTCGCGGTGCTGTCCTCGTCGACGGCTCTTGACATCAAGCTGGCAGAGGACGGTGAGGTTGCGCGTGCGGGGGTCGTCTACATCGCTCCGCCCGACCGGCATCTGTGTGTGCGGCCGGACCGGAAGCTGGCGTTGACGGAGGAGGCGCCGGTGAACTTCGCCCGCCCGGCAGCGGACCCGCTGTTCGAGTCCGCTGCCAAGGCCTACGGGGCGGGGTGCGTCGCCTGTGTGCTCACCGGGACCGACGGCGACGGCACCCGGGGCGTGAAAGCCGTGAAGGCGCGGAACGGCACCGTCATCGTGCAGGACCCGGAGACGGCCGATTTCCACAGCATGCCCCGTTCGGCGATCAGGACCGGCCTGGTCGACCTCGTGCTGCCCCTGCCGGAGATCGCCCCGGCCATCGCCCGGACGGTGCGCCACGGGTGAGGCCGCGTCGACTGCCCGCGCAGGGCGCCGCACCGGCCCAGGGCCCGGCACAATGGGCGTGTGGACGAGTATGAGTTCGAGGGCGGGGCCGGGGCGGATGCCGACGGTGAGGTCGAGGCGGTCGCGGTGATCAGGGAGGTCGATCACGGGACCGCCAAGCTGATGCCCGACGTCGACCGGCCGCGCGCCTGGCTGCTCACGGTCGACGGTGCGCCCCAGTCGTACGTCGACCTGGACGAACCCACCCACCTGGAGTTCGAGTACGCGCGCAGGCTCGCCCACGTCCTGGACACCGCGGCCGAACCGGGCGACCCCCTCGACGTCATCCACCTCGGCGGGGGAGCGCTCACCCTGCCCCGCTATGTCGCCGCCACCCGGCCCGGCTCCCGGCAGCAGGTGGTCGAGGCGGACCGGGGCCTGCTGCGACTGGTCGCGGAGCAGCTGCCGTTGGCCGAGGGGAGCGGGGTCGGCGTGCACGGCGCGGACGCCCTGGAGTGGCTGGAGGCGGCGCCGGACGGCAGTGCCGATGTCGTCGTCGCCGATGTCTTCGGTGGCTCCCGCGTCCCCGCGCACCTCACCACACTCGCCTACGCGCGCGCCGCCGACCGGGTCCTCCGCCCGGGCGGGTACTACCTCGCGAACCTCGCCGACGGCGCGCCCTTCAGGTTCCTCCGTTCCCAACTGGCCACGTTCGCCCAGGTGTTCACGGATCTCGCGCTGATCGCCGAGCCGTCCGTACTGCGCGGGCGGCGCTTCGGGAACGCGGTACTGATCGCCGCGCACGTCCCCCTCGACATCGGAGCGCTGGCCCGCCGCACGGCCTCCGACGCCTTTCCCGCCCGGGTCGAGCACGGCGACGGGCTGCGCCGCCTCATCGGTGACGCACGGCCGGTACGCGACGAGGACGCGGTGGCCTCACCCGAGCCGCCCGACGGCGCCTTCTCCATCGGGTGACGGCTCGGCGGCCCGGCGAGGGTGCGGCGGCTGTGGTTGTCGAGTCGGATGCTCCGTGCTTCCCGCAAGGTCGGGTGCACGCCTGCGCGAGATCATGAACGCGAACTTCTGACTTCACGGAGCACGCGCAATGAGCCGGTTGTGCGAGATGCACGCTGGCGCAGTAGTGACGTTCACGATGACCTCTGGTCGGTGGCGCGCTTCAGTGCGCCCTGTGGGCCGGGCGAATCGTGCCGTGTTCGAGGGGACAGGCAAGCTGAGCAAGTCTGCGAGTGTGCCCGCCGGTTCGCCGGCCGTAGGAGGACCTGTTGTCCGAGATCTCCGTCCCCCTCCCCGCCCCGGTGCTCGACCCTGCCTGTGTGCGAAGCGCCGTCGATGAGCGCCTGGCCACCTTCCTGGACGCCAAGGCGCGTATGGCGGCCGCGCAGGGCTTCCCCGCAGAGGTCACCGACGTTCTGCGGGATCTGGTCCTTGGGGGCGGCAAACGGATCCGCCCGGTGCTGTGCGTGGCCGGCTGGAACGCGTCCGGGGGGTGCGGTGATGAGCGCCCGGTGCTGCGGGTGGCCGCGTCGCTGGAGATGTTCCACGCCTTCGCCCTCGTTCACGACGACGTCATGGATCGCAGCGCCACCCGCCGTGGTCGGCCGAGTGCCCACGAGGCCATCGCCGCCCGCCATGTGGGTCGCCCCGGAGCGGCGCGGCTGCGTGGACGCGGCCGTGCTCCTCGGGGATCTGGCCCTGGCGTGGTCCGATGAACTGCTGCACACGGCCGGGCTGGGGGCGGACCGGTTCGCTGCGGCGACGGTGGTGCTGGACGGGATGCGCACGGAGCTGCTGTACGGGCAGTACCTCGACCTGCTCGTCTCCGGTCGGCCGAGCGCCGACCTGGACGCGGCTCTTCGTATCGCCCGGTACAAGAGCGCGAAGTACACCGTGGAGCGTCCGTTGCAGCTGGGGGCGGTGCTGGCCGGAGCGGACGCCGGTGTGTGCGCGGCTCTGAGCGCGTTCGGCCTGCCGCTGGGCGAGGCTTTCCAGCTGCGCGACGACCTCCTTGGGGTCTTCGGCGCGCCGGCGGCCACCGGTAAATCGAACCTGGACGACCTCCGCACGGGCAAGCCCACCGCTCTGGTCGCCTTGGCCCTCACCTATGCCACCGCGTCCCAGCGCCGCACCCTGCACGCGCTCCTCGGTGATCCGGCCCTGGACGAGGAGGACGCCGCCGTGATTCGCGATCTCCTCGTCGTCACCGGCGCCCGCACGGCCGTCGAAGACCTGATCCGGACCCGCCACACCCAGGCCCTGGCCGCACTCGACGATGCTGCTCTCCCGCTCGCCGCGACCACCGCCCTGCGCGAGTTCGCCGACGCCGCGGCGATGAGGAGCGCATGATGGGCACCAGCGGCCGACACTCCACCCTCCTGCCGCCACCGCACGGACTCGTCGCCGGGGTGGGCCGTGAACTGAGGGCGACCGGCCTGCTGCTGGCTGACAACGCCATCGCCGCTGCCCTGCCCGGCCTGCTGTTCACCATGGCCGCCTGCGCCCACGTCGGCATCACCGGCTGGTCCCTGGTACCGCCCCTGGCGACCAGCACCGTGCTGTTCGCCTTCTACAACTACGTCTCCGACGCCGCCAACCAGGCCGTCGGCGTGGTCGAGGACATGGTGAACAAGCCCCACCGGCCGGTGCCGCGCGGACTGTTCACCCCACGAGGACTGCTGGTGCGCTTCTGGTGCGCCATGGCGCTCTACACTCTGCTCGGCTGTCTGACCGGCACCCTGCTCTGGGTACTGCTGTGGCAGGTCAGCGTCGTCGTCCTCAACCTCCTCGCACGACCCCGCGACTACCTGTGGGTCAAGCCCCTCTGCATGCTCAGCGGCACCGTCGCCCAGCTCGCCGGTGCCTGGCAGCTGGCCGCCCCCCTGGAGGATGTCGCGTGGTCCTGGATCCTGGTCCCCGCGGTCGGATTCATCCTGCCGCTCGCGTTCGAGGACGTACGCGACATGGGCGGCGACGCCCAACTCGGCCGCCGCACTTTCGCCCTCCTCGTCGGCCACTGGCCGGTGCGCGTTTGGTTCGCCCTCATCGTGGCCGCCCTCCCCCTCCCCGTGTACACCTTCATGCTGGCCCCCAGCCCCACCGATGGGCCCGTGGTCGCCGCCTGCACCGTGGTGATCACGGCGTTGATGTGGACGGCGGTCGCCCGCAGCCTCCTCCTGCGCGATGTGCGCGCCGACCGCGTCACCTACCGGCTCTACACCCTGACCTACGCCGCCACCATCGCCTGCGGGCCGGTGCTGCTCTAGGCAGCGCACCGGCGCCACGCACGCACTCCGACGGGCTCAATCCCTCTCACGAGCCCGATGGAACAAGAGGATGAAGCGTCGTCTCAGGACTCGTCGTCTCAGGACTTGACGTCTCAGGACTCGTCGGTCGCCGCCTCGCTCCACCGGACCGTGTTCAGGATCTTCTTCACCGTGGCGTCGGAGACTTCCTCCTTGACGCCCTTGGCGCCGTACAGCGTCCAGGCCACGTACTCACCGGCCTCGTTCTTGAAGCCGAACGTGGTGGCCTTGCCCTCGGAGTCGCACTTGGCCGAGGTGGCCGCGCCGGACGTCGTCGACGTCGCGAGGCTGCCCTTGATGCCGGACGCGGTGGTGTAGTCCTCGACCTTGCTGATCGTGATCTTCTTCTTGTCGGCCTTCGTCTGCTCGGTGTAGCCGCCGAAGACCCACCAGGCCGAGTCGTTGCGCGCGACGTCCTTGGTGTCCTTGGCGCCGTTCTGGCCCTTCGTGCCGACCGCGGCGAGCGACGTGTCGTCGGGCTCGCCGTCCTTGTCGTCGTCGGACGTGCACCACTTCTCTTTGTAGACCGCGGGCGAGGACATGATGATGATCGACTTCGCGCCGTCCTCCTTGCGGTCGTCGAAGCCGATGAGGGTGTCCGGCGTCTCGACCTTCCAGTCGGGCGGCACGTCGAAGGCGGTGCCCCACTTGGGGTTCACGACGACCTGCCAGCCGTCGACCGTCGGCTTGTCCTCGCCGCCCTCGCCCCGCGCGTTCCCGTCGTCGCTGGGCTTCGGGCTCGGCTTCTTGGTGGCGGACTTCGAGGGGGCCGGCGCCGCCGTACCCGCCTCGTCGTCCTTGTCACCGCCGAGGATCAGGAAGCCGGTGACGCCGGCGGCAGCCACCACGGCGAGCGCGGCCACGATGGCGGTGATCTTCGTCTTGTTGCCGCCGCCACCGCCCTGGCCGCCACCGTTCTGCTGCGGCGGCATGGGCGGGGGTGTCGGGGCCGCCCACTGCGGCTGCTCGGGCTGCGAGAACGCGCCCGAGTGCTGCTGCTGGTAGCCCCCCGCAGGCTGCTGCTGATGTCCCGGTTGCTGCTGCTGGTACCCCGACTGCTGGTATCCCGGCTGCTGATACGGGTTCGGCTGCTGGTACCCCGGCTGCTGGTACGGGTTCTGACTCTGGTCCTGCGGGTTCTGCTCGCCCCCGGGCGGCTGCTGTTCTGGCCACATGGCGAGTAACCATAGATGGGCCACGGGGCGGCGTGCCACGGCCGATCACTCGCGGCGCCATCTGCGCGACTGACGTAACGGGGCAAGTCGGTCAAACGGCGCGGTTTTTCACCGCGCGGCCGCACTCTTCACCAGTACTCGACGTGGCCTGGCCGCGTCAGGGGCTCGTCGGCTCCTCCACTGTGCGTACCGTGCTGAGGATTTTCATCACCGTCTTCTCGGGCAGTTCGTCCGCCACGCCCGTGGCGCCGTAGAGGTTCCACGAGACGTACTCACCGGCCGCGTTCTTGAAGCCGAAGGTGATCGCTTTTCCGTCGGTGGCGCACTTGCCCCGCTGGGGCGTGTTCTTGGAGCCGGCCCGCGCGATGCTGCCCTTGATGCCGGATGTGGTGGTGTACGGCTGGGCCTTGCTGTCGTTCGTGTAGCTCTTCTTGTCAGGCTGGGTGTAGACGCCGTAGATCCACCAGCCGACCTGGTTGACCGCGACCTCGTCGCTGTTCTTCGCGCCGTTGGCGCCCTTGGTGCCCACGGCGGCGAGCTCGTGGTCCTCGGTCCTGCCGTCCTTGTTCTCGTCGTCGACGCACCAGTCGGGCCGCAGGTACGCGGGCGCCGACATGGTCATCAGCGGCTTGCCGGTCTTGTTGTCCTCGAGGGCGATCGCCGAGCCGGGGTTCTGCACTTCCCACTCCGGCGGCACGTCGAAGGCGGTGCCCCACTTCGGGTTCACCACGACGTGCCAGCCCTTGATGGTCGGCTTCGGATCGCCGTCCGTGCCGCGCCCGCCGTCGCCGTCGGAGCTGCCGCCGCCCTCGTCACCGTCGCTGTCCGCGGTCGGGTCCGGCTTCCGGGAGCCCGCCCCGGCGGGAGGGCCGGCCTCGGAGTTCTTGTCGTCCTTGTCGCCGAGCAGCAGGAAGCCGGTCACCGCGGCCGCCACGACCACGGCGCCGGCCGTCGCCATCGCGATGACCTTGGTCTTGCCGTTCCCGCCCCCGCCCCGGCCCCCGTCACCGTTGTCGCCGGGTCCGGGGATCCGCGGTGCGCCCGCGGGCTGCTGGTAGGGGTTGGGCGCCTGGTATCCCGGCTGCTGATACGGGTTGGGCTGCTGGTACCCCGGTTGCTGCTGCCACGGCTGCTGGTAACCCGGCTGCCCGTACGGGCTCTGACTCTGGTCCTGCGGGTTCCGCTCGCCCCCGGGCTGCTGCTGTCCTGGCCACATGGCGGGACACGATACGGGTGCCGGTCCTACGAGATCACAACCGCCCCGGCCGGAGCCCCGCTCAGTTCTCGGAGGCCTTGTACTCGCGCACCGTCGAGAGCATCTTCCGCACGGTGGCGTCCGGGAGTTCGCCCGCGACGTCCTTGGCGCCGTGGAAGGACCAGGACATGAACCTTCCCTCGGAGTTCTTGAAGGAGAACACCGTCGCCTTGCCGTCGGAGTCGCATTTGCCCTGCTTCTCGACACCGGACGAACTCGCGTGCACCAGGCTGCCCTTGAGGCCCGACTTGGTGGTGTACGTCTCGGTCGGCTCGGTGGTGACCTTCTTCATGTCGGGCTGCGTGTACGAGCCGTAGACCCAGCCGGTCGCGTCGTGCCGCGCGGCAGCCTCGGTGCTCTTGGCGTCGCGGTTGCCCCGGGTGCCCGCGGCCGCCAGGAAGGTGTAGTCCTTCGTGCCGTCCCGGTCCTCGTCGCTCGCGCACCACTTCTCCTTGAAGTAGGCGGGGGCGGCGTACGCGGCGAGGAACGGCGCCGTATCGTCCTCGGCGTCCTCCTCCTTCACGACTCCGCCGGCCCAGTCCCGCGACTCCAGGGACCACGTGGCGGGCGCGTCGAACGCGAGGCCGAGCTTGGGGTTCACGACGACCTTCCAGCCGGCCACGACCGGCTCGGGCATGCCGTCGCCGGTACGGGGATTGGCGTCGTCCTCGGAGCCGCTCGGTGCAGGGGAGACGGCGGCACTCCCGGTCGGGTCGGGCTTCGCGGTGTCGTCCTTGTCGCCGCCGAGGAGGAGGGCGCCGGTGACGCCCGCGGCCACTACGACCGCGCCAGCCGCGACGAGGGCGACCAGCTTGGTGCGATTGCCGTTGCCGCCGCCATTGCCATCGCTACTGCCATTGCCGCTGCCGCTGTGCGGCGGTTCGGGCGGGGCTCCTTGCGGCCCTGCGGGCATGGTCGGCGCGTTCCAGGGGGCCTGCTGCCCGTACGGGTTGGTCTGCTGGTATCCGGGCTGCCGGTACGGGTTCTCGCCCTCATGGCCGGCGTGGTTCCGGCCCTGTCCGGACCCCTGGCCCCGCTGATTCCGCTCGCCCCCGGGCTGCTGCTCTCCTTGCCACATGGGCGTCAACGATAGGTGACGGTGATCCATGCCAAGACAGGTCCTGGCCAAGAAACGCTACTCGTGGGTAACATCACGGGCATGAGCGCAGACCAGATGTCGATCGGCGAGATGCTCGCCGCCACGGTTCCGATGGCCAGGACCCTGAAGCTGGAGTTCCGGGAGACCGCGCCCGACAGGGCCGTGGTGGCCCTGCCCGACCAGGGCGAGTACCACAACCACGTCGGCGGCCCGCACGCCGGCGCCATGTTCACGCTGGGCGAGTCCGCGAGCGGCGCCATCGTCCTCGCCGCGTTCGGGTCGGAGCTGTCGCGGGCCGTACCGCTCGCCGTCAGTGCGGAGATCGCGTACAAGAAGCTGGCCATGGGACCCGTGACGGCCACGGCGACCCTCGGTCGCCCGGTCGCCGACGTGATCGCCGAACTGGACGCGGGTGAGCGCCCCGAGTTCCCGGTCGCGATCGAGATCCAGCGCGGGGACGGCGCCGTCACCGGCGAGATGACGGTGGTGTGGACACTGCGGCCCAACAACCCGAGCTGAACCCGGGCCCGGTCGGCCCGGGTTCACCCCACAGGCGCGCGCAGGCCCGCGGCCGTGTCCGACGACACGGCCGCGGGCCTTTCGTCTGTGCTTCTTGTTCACCTTATTGACACGAGTCATCTGCGGTCATAGTTTTCCCGCCGCCACACGTGGTGCCTAACGGGGTGTCAAGTCGGTTCTGTCGCATAGTGCGTTCAAAGACCGAACGGCGACCTGTCGTTGGCACGTGTACACGCTTCACACAGTTGTGTTCGCGCACCAGGCACAGAAGGAAGTGACGGCTCATGTCCGATTCCGTGTCCCACTCCGTGTCCGACTCCGTGTCCCGCTCCGTGTCCCGGCGGTCGGCCCTCAGGCTGGTCGGCGGTGCGATCGCCGTGGCAGCCGCGGCCACCGCCGGTGTGGCGGTGCCCTCCCACGCGGCGGCCCGCGCCAGACAGGGCCCCGGCGCGGGCCCGCGCGTCGAATCCCTCATCGGCAAGCTCACGCTCGACGAGAAGATCTCCCTGCTGCACGGCGCCACCGACCCCAAGAGCCTCGGCCAGGCGGGATACGTCCCCGGCGTGCCCCGCCTGAAGATCCCGCCGCTGCGGCTCGCCGACGGCCCCGCGGGCGTCCGCGTCACGGCCCGCGCCACCGCCCTGCCGGCCCCCGTCCTGCTCGCCTCGGCCTTCGACCCCGCACTCGCCCGCCGTTACGGCCAGGTCATCGGCCGCGAGGGACGCGCCCTGCGGCAGGACGTGCTGCTCTCGCCCATGGTCAACCTCATCCGCACCCCGTACGCGGGCCGCAACTTCGAGACCTTCGGCGAGGACCCGCTGCTCGCCGCCGACCTGGTGGCCGCCGAGATCAAGGGCATCCAGGGCGAGGGCCTCATCGCGACCGTCAAGCACTTCGCCCTGAACAACCAGGAGAAGGACCGCATGTCCATCGACGTGCGGGCCGACGAACGGACCATGCACGAGACGGAACTGCGCGGCTTCGAGGCGGCCGTCGCCGCGGGCACCGGCGCCGTCATGGGCGCCTACAACAAGGTCAACGGCACCTTCGCCTGCGAGAACAAGACGCTGCTCGGCGACATCCTGCGCGACCAATGGGGCTTCGATGGCTGGGTGATGACCGACTGGTTCGCCCAGCACAGCACCGCCGCCGCGCTCGCCGCCGGGCTCGACATGGAGATGCCCGACGACGCCTACTTCGGAGCCGCCCTGAAGAAGGCCGTCAGGAACGGCAGCGTTCCCGAGGCGCAGGTCGACCGTTCGGTGCGCCGCATCCTCGGCGTCATGGACCGGTTCGGACTGCTCGGCAAGAGCGTGCCGCCGCGGCCCGGACGCGACCCGAAGGCCGGGGCGGCGGTCGCCCTCGAGGTCGCCAAGGCGGGCGCCACGCTGCTGCGCAACGCACACAGGACCCTGCCGCTGACCGGCCGCGCCGCCCGCGACATCGCCGTCATCGGGCCCACCGGGCGCTACCCGTTCGTCAGCGGAGGCGGCAGCGCCCACGTCGTCCCCGACCGTGCGGACAGCCCGCTCGACGCCATCAGGGCACGGGCGGGCCACGGCGCCGACGTCACGTACGCCCTGGGCGAGGACCTCTACGGCAAGGCCGTCCCGCGCCGCGCGCTCAGCCCCGGCTTCGACCCGGAGGGCCAGCGGGTCGCCGCCGGGAAGGAGTGGACGTACGAAGGGACGCTGACGCCCGCGGAGCCGGACGAATGGACGCTCGTCATCCACTACTCGGGCGAGCGGCCCAAGGTGGAACTGGACGGCACCGAGCTCTATCCGACGCTGCCCGGCGTCGGCGAGTACTTCTCCGGAGGCCTCGTCTCCACCGCGCCCGACGGGCTGAACGTGCGCCGCGCCACGCTGCGCCTCACCGCTGCCGGGCACCGGCTGAGGATCAAGGCGAAGGGCGGCGAGAAGGGGCAGACGTTCCGGCTCCGCCGCGTCACCGGCGCCACCCGCGCGGCGGACGTCGACCGGGCGGTCCGGGCCGCGCGCGGCGCGCACAGCGTGATCCTCTTCGCCTACGAGGACGCGACCGAGGGCCAGGACCGCACGAGCGTCGCGCTCCCCGGCCACCAGGAGCACCTCATCCGGGCGGTGACCGCCGCCAACCCGCGCACCACCGTCGTCCTGAACACCTCGTCGGCCACCTCGATGCCGTGGCTCGAGCGCACCGCCGCCGTGCTGCAGATGTACTACCCCGGCCAGGAGGGCGCGGCCGGCACCGCCGCCGTCCTGTTCGGCGACTGCGATCCCGGCGGGCGGCTCACCCAGTCCTTCCCGGTGGACGACGACCACCATCCGATGGCGGGCGACCCGCGCCGCTACCCCGGTGTCGACGGCGTCGAGGAGTACTCGGAGGGCATCCACGTCGGCTACCGCTGGTACGACGCCGAAGGAGTGCGACCGCTCTTCCCCTTCGGGCACGGCCTCTCGTACACGACCTTCGACTACCGGGATCCGGCCGTGCGGCGGTCGGGGCGGGGGCTCGACGTGAGCTTCACCGTGCGCAACACCGGTAGGCGCGACGGCGTCACCGTCGCGCAGGTCTACCTCGGCCCCTCGCCCGATCTGGAGCTGGCCCAGGCCGAGCGGGCACTGGGCGGCTACCGGCGGATCGCGCTGCGCGCGGGGGAGCGGCGGCGCGTCACCGTCCACGTCGACGGGCGTGCGCTGTCGGCGTGGGACGTCGAGCGCCATGGATGGGTGCGCGGAACCGGTCGCCGTACCCTCCAAGTGGGCACGTCCGCAGGCGACTTGATTCTTTCCGCGACCACCGTCGTCAAGGGGGCCGGATCATGAGGGGCATGCGACGCCTCGCATCGGTCGGCGCCGCCTTGATGGCGGCGGCCGCGGCCGCCCTCGTGCCGGTGCCGGCCGAGGCCCATGGGCGAGGTCCGAGCGCCGGGGACGGCACGCTGGTGCGTACCGACGCCGGATGGATCCGGGGCGAGTCCACCGCCGAGGGCCGCCAGTTCCTCGGCGTTGCCTACGCGCGGCAGCCCGTCGGACGGCTTCGCTGGCAGGAGCCGCGGCCCGCGACAGCATGGCATGGGGTGCGCCGGGCGACCGCTTTCGGCAACCGGTGTGTGCAGAGCGCGAGTTGGGACCCGGGGTACGAGAAACCCACCCACACCGAGGACTGCCTCGACCTCAACGTCTACACGCCCAGGGGCCGTGCCGCGCACCGCCCCGTGCTGGTGTGGCTGCACGGCGGCGGGCTGACCGCGGGCGCGGGGCGGGACATCGTGCCCGACACCTTCGCCCGCCGGACCGGAACCGTCGTCGTGACCGTCAACTACCGCCTGGGAGCGATGGGGTTCCTCGCCGCCGCGGGCCTCGACGGCGAGGCCTCCGACGGTGTGTCCGGCAACTACGGGCTGCTCGACCAGCAGGCCGCGCTGCGCTGGGTGCGCGCCAACATCGGCCGGTTCGGCGGCGACGCGGGCCGCGTCACCATCGCGGGCGAGTCCGCGGGCGGCCGGTCCGTCTGCACCCTGCTCGCCTCGCCGACCGCCCGCGGCCTGTACCGCGCGGGCATCGTGGAGAGCGGCGCGTACGGCGACTGCGCGGGCCGGGAGCGACGGCGGGCGGCCGCCGACGGCGCGGCATTCGCGAAGAAGGCGGGCTGCCCGGACCCGAAGACGGCCCTCGCCTGTCTGCGCGGCAAGTCGGCCGAGGACATCCTCGCCGCACAGGGCGGCTTCGACTGGGGTCCCGTCGTGGGCGGCGCGTTCCTGCCGGTGCAGCCCATGGAGGCGTACGAGAAGGGGAGTGCGGCCGACGTACCCGTGCTGAACGGGGCCAACAGCGACGAAGGCCGCCTGTTCGCCTTCGGGCAGTTCGACGGGAAGGGCAGGCCACTGACCGCCGAGCGGTACCCGGCGGCGCTCACCGAGGAGTTCGGGCCCGAACTCGGCCGCCGTGTGCTGCGGACCTATCCGCTCACGGAGTACGCCTCGCCCACGCACGCGTACGGCGCGGCGGTCGGCGACCGGATGTTCGCCTGCACGGCGCTGCGCATGGACACGGCGCTGCGCATGGACACGGCGCTTGCGGACGGATCAGTCCGTCGCCGCGGTCCCGTCTACGCCTACGAGTTCGCGGACCGCACCTCGCCGCCCTTCGCGTCGCTGCGGGAGCTGGACACCGACTTCGACTTCGGCGCGACGCACGTCAACGAAGTGCAGTACCTCTTCAAGCACTTCGGCCTGACCTCGCCGTTCAACACCGAACAGCGGGCGCTCGCCCGGCAGATGGTCCAGTACTGGGGCTCCTTCGTCCGCACCGGGGTGCCGCGCGCGGAGGGCGGGCCCACCGCGCCGGACCAGCGGACCCGGCCGGGCCAGGTGCTGTCCCTGCGGACCGCGTCGGCGGGCGGGAGCGCGATCAGCACGACGGTCCACGACGAGCACCGGTGCGGCCTCTGGGACGCCGTTCCGGCCGAGTGAGGCGGTCCGGGTAGGCTGCCCGGCGTGCGCGACCGTGGGGGGAGCGCACGCCGGGCATACACACTTGGACAACGGGAGGAACCGGCGTTGCACGTTCAGGAGTGGCTGGAGCACGTACCAGCCGTCAGCATCTATGCGCTGGTGGGCCTCGTCATCGGACTGGAGAGCCTGGGCATCCCGCTGCCCGGTGAGATCGTCCTGGTCTCCGCGGCGCTCCTGTCCTCCCAGCACGGGGACCTCAACCCGGTGATCCTCGGGGCGTGCGCCACCGTGGGCGCCATCATCGGCGACTCCATCGGGTACGCCATCGGGCGCAAGGGCGGCCGACCACTCCTGGCCTGGCTGGAACGGAAGTTCCCCAAGCACTTCAGCGCCGCCCATGTGGCGAGCGCCGAGCGCTCCTTCCAGAAGTGGGGCATGTGGGCGGTCTTCTTCGGCCGCTTCGTCGCGCTGCTCCGCATCTTCGCCGGGCCGCTCGCGGGCGTCCTGCGCATGCCGTACTGGAAGTTCCTGATCGCCAACGTGCTCGGCGGCATCATCTGGGCGGGCGGCACCACCGCCGTCATCTACTACATCGGCGTCGTCGCCGAGGACTGGCTCAAGCGCTTCTCGTACGTGGGGCTCGGCATCGCCGTGCTCATCGGCGTCGGCTCGATGCTGCTCGTCAAGCGCCGGGCGAAGAAGGCGGCGGCGGAGCTGGCAGCCGCGGACGCCACGGACGGCACCGAAGGCACCGAAGGCGCCGGGACGTCGGCGGCCGAGCCGCGGCCCGTCGCCGCCACTGACTGAAGTGCCACCGACTGACGTGCCACCGACTGAAGTGTCCGGTCGCTGAACCGCCGGGTCAGCCCGCCGCGTGCGCGTCGCGGTGGGCTTTGGCCAGCTCCACGTACATCGTGCCGTTGAGGCTGATCCCCGCGCGCTCCTCCTCGGTGAGCGGCCTGCGCACCTTGGCGGGCACGCCCGCGACGAGCGATCCCGACGGCACCTCCATGCCCTGCGGCACGAGGGCCTGTGCGGCCACCAGGGACCCGGCGCCGATCACCGCGCCGTTGAGCACGGTCGCGCCCATGCCGATCAGGCAGTCGTCCTCGACGGTGCAGCCGTGCAGGACGGCGTTGTGGCCGACGGAGACGCGCTCGCCGATCGTGATGGGGAAGCCCGGGTCGACGTGGAGGCTGCAGTTGTCCTGGATGTTGCTGTCGGCGCCCACGACGATGGGTCCGCAGTCGGCCCGCAGCACCGCGCCGTACCAGGCGCTCGCCCCGGCGTGCAGCGTCACCTCGCCGAGCACCACGGACGTCGGCGCGGTGAAGGCGTCCCTATCGATCTTCGGGTCCTTGCCGCCGATGCCGGTGATGAGTGCCTCGTGGCCCATCGACTCGCTCCCTCGTCCGTACGTCCGTGTGGCGTCGCGCCTGACGGCACCGTACGGGACGCGGTGGCGCCCGCCACCGCGTGGGGCGAAGATCACAGGCCGGTGGCGCGTGGGGCCTTGCGGCACTGAGTAACGTGGGCGGGTGCCGAAGAACAGGAACACGTTCTCATCGCTTGCCGCCGGGCCCCGCCGCCTTGCGCAGCGCGCCGTCCACGCGGGCTGGGATTGGGTGCAGCGCACCGGCGCGGTGACCGCCGCGCACCCCGGGAAGCTGCGGTTCGGCGCGATCGGCGAGGGCACGCGGCTAGCCTTCCCGCAGGGCACCGTGTTCGGGGAGCCGTGGATCACCGTCGGCGACCACTGCATCGTCGGCCAGCACGTCACGCTCACCGCGGGCATGATGCCCGACCTCGACCTCGGCCCCGACCCGATCCTGCGCATCGGCAACGGTGTGGTGCTCGGCCGCGGCAGCCACGTCATCGCGGACACGACGGTCTCGATCGGCGACGACTGCTACTTCGGCCCCTATGTGTACGTGACGTCCACCAACCACTCGTACGACGACCCGCACACGCCCATCGGCAAGCAGTGGCCCCGCATGGACCCGGTGGAGATCGGCTCCGGCTGCTGGATCGGGACGGGCGCGGTGATCCTGCCGGGGGCCCGTATCGGCCGCAATGTAGTGGTCGCCGCGGGCGCGGTCGTCCGGGGCGAGGTCCCCGACCACGCGGTGGTGGCGGGAGCGCCCGCCCGGGTCGTGCGCACCTGGGACGCCGACCAGGGATGGCAGCCGCCGCTGCGCACCCCCGCGCCGGTGCCGATTCCCGACGGCGTGACGCCGGAACAGCTGATCGCGCTCGGGGAGTTGGGGGAGGGCTGACGCGGGTGGGGGCGCGGGACCGCGCAGTACGGTGTGGTGAACCATCCCTCTATCCCTGCCGTCTACCTCTGTACGTCTATACCTCTGTACCTCTGTCCTCTGTACCTCTGTCCTCTGCACCTCTGTCATCTGCACCTCTGTACCTCTGTCATCGGCAATCTGGACGGAAATGTGTCGGACCTCGATCAGCTGACCCAGTCGCTCGCACGCAGCCTCAAGCGGAGGCGCAACGAGAGGGGCTTCACCCTCGACGCCCTGGCGGCCCGCGCGGGCGTGAGCCGCGGCATGATCATCCAGATCGAGCAGGCCAGGACCAACCCGAGCGTGGGCATCACGGTGAAACTCGCGGACGCCCTGGGCATCAGCATCACCACCCTTCTCGACTACGAACAGGGCTCGCAGGTCCGGCTCGTGCCGCCGGAGCAGGCGGTGCGCATGTGGTCCACCGACGCGGGAAGCAGCACCACACTGCTCGTCGGGACCGAGGCGCGCGGCCCCTTCGAGCTGTGGTCCTGGCATCTGCACCCGGGGGAGGGCAGCGACTCCGACGCACATCCGCCCGGCACCGTCGAGCTGCTGCACGTCACGCGCGGCGAGCTGACGCTGCTCGTGGACGGCGCCGAGCACGCCCTGCCGGCCGGTACGTCCGTGACCTTCGAGGCCGACGTGGCGCACGGCTACCACAACAAGGGTGCCGAGCCCGTCGAGATGACGATGTCGATCTCGGTGCCGCCGGCCCACGCTCCCTCCCACTGAGGGCCCGCGGCAAGACGCCCCGCGGCGGCTGTTAGCGTGCCGCCATGCGCGCTCCCCTGGGAAACTTCGACGTCGTAAGCCCCGCTCCCGAAGCCCTCGATCTGCTCGTACCGGCCGTCGCGGACGCCGTGCGCGGCTGGGACGGGCCCGTCCCGGCCGACGAGCTGATCCACGTCGACACGGAACCGGAGTGGGCCGACACCGCCACCTTCCTGGAGCACTACGGCCCCGAACTCCTCAGCCTCTCCGCCAACTGCGTCGTCGTGGCGGGCAAGCGCGGCGGCGAGACCACCCTCGCCGCGTGCGTCGTCCCGTCCGGGACGCGCGTCGACGTGAACGGCGTCGTGCGCCGCCAACTCGGCGCGCGCAAGGCATCGTTCGCGCCGATGGACACGGCCACGGGTGAGACGGGCATGGAGTACGGCGGCATCACGCCGATCGGGCTGCCCGCCGCGTGGCCGCTGCTCGTCGACGCCGTCGTGGCCGGTCTGCCGCACGTCCTGGTGGGCAGCGGCAGTCGGCGCGGCAAGCTCATCGTGCCGGGCAAGGTGTTCGCGGGGCTGCCGAACGCGGTCGTTTTGGAGGGGCTCGGTGTGGCGGCCGAGGGCTGACGCGCGTCGGAGGGCAGCTCGTCGAGGGCGCTCACCGGCAGACCCCGTCCTCGTACAGCCGGGCGATGGCGTCCGGTGTGCGGCCGAGCTCGGTGAGGATCGCGTCCGTGTGCTCGCCCGCCGCGGGCACGGGGTCCATGCGCGGAGCGACCCCGGAGAGGGTGGCCGGGGGCAGCAGGGCCTGTACGGGTTCCCGGGTGCCTGGCACCTGGATGTCCTGCCAGCGGCCGCGCTCGGTGAGGACGGGGTGGGCCAGGAACTCGTGGACCGAGTTGACCCCGGCGTTGGCGATGCCCGTCCGGTCGAGCAGCTTCATCGCCTGTTCGCCGTCGAGCTCGGAGAAGCGTACGGAGATGAGCGCGTCGAGCGCCTCACGGTGGGCGACGCGGTCGGACCCGGTGGCGAACCGCGGATCGTCCGTCAGCTCGGGGCGGCCGAGGAACTCGCGGCACAGCGCCGCCCATTCGCGCTCGTTCTGCACCGAGAGCAGCACGTCCTTCCCGTCGGACGCGGTGTACGGGCCGTACGGCGCCACCGTCGCATGGCGCGCGCCGACGCGCGGCGGCTGGCTGCCGCCGTAGCGCGTGTAGTACGCGGGCTGGCTCATCCACTCGGCGAGCGCGTCGAAGAGGGACACCTCGACGGTGGGCGCGCGGCCCGTCGTCGCCCGGGTGAACAGCGCCGACAGGATGCCGCTGTACGCGTACATCCCGCCCGCGATGTCGGCCACCGAGATGCCCACGCGCACCGCCTCGTCCGGGGTGCCGGTGAGCTGGAGGAGCCCGGTCTGGCACTGCACGAGCAGGTCGTACGCCTTGCGGTCCGCCCAGGGCCCGTCCGTGCCGTATCCGCTGACGGTGCAGGGGATGAGGGACGGATGGCGTTTCTGCAGCTCCTCGGCGCCCAGGCCCATGCGGGCGGTGGCGCCGGGTGCGAGGTTCTGCACGAACACATCGGCGTCCGCGAGCAGTTCGTCGAGGATCTGCCGTCCGTCCGCCGACTTGAGGTCGAGCGTGAGCGACTCCTTGGACCGGTTGAGCCAGACGAAATAGCTGGCCTGGCCGTGCACGCTCGTGTCGTAACGACGGGCGAAGTCCCCGCCGCCGGGACGCTCGACCTTGATGATCCGGGCGCCGAGGTCGGCGAGCTGCCGGGTGGCGAAGGGCGCGGCGACGGCCTGCTCAAGGCTGACGACGGTGATGCCGGCGAGGGGGAGGGGCTGGGGTGGGGGCATGCGGCGTTTGTACGGCCCGGGGTGGGGGCGGGTCAATGAAGGGGCGTACGGCGGCCTGGCCGCCGCGGCCCGAGCGGCGTCAGCTGCCGTCGGCGATGAAGTCGGTCAGCGCGGCGGCGACGGCGTCGGGCTGCTCGTCGGGGATGAAGTGCCCGGCGCCGGGCACGATGACTCCGGTCATGTGGTCGGCCCATGGGCTGATGGAGGCCGCCATGTCCGGGATGGAGCCGTGGCTGCTGGATATTCCGAGGACGGGCACGGTCAGGTGCTGCCGCTCGAGCGCCCGGTGGTTCCTGCGCGCCGACTCGGCGGCGTCCCGGTAGTAGGCGAGGGAGGCGCGGAGGCCGCCGTCGGCGGCGAGGGCCGCCGCGTAGTGGTCGACGTCGGCGTCGTCGAACGTGCCGGGATCGAGGGCCTTCGCCTTCAGGAACCAGTCGACGTACTCCCGTTCGCGGCCGGCGAGCAGGGTCTCGGGCAGGTCGGGCACGAGGTGGAACGCGAAGTGCCAGGTCTTCCACGCCCGGGCCGGGTCGGTGGGAATCTGTTCCGGCAGTGTGATGCCGGGGATTCCGGCGTCGAGCAGGGCGAGCCCGCGCAGTTGGCTCTCGTGGTTGAGGGCGAGGGAGAAGGCGACCCAGGCGCCGATGTCGTGGGCGGCCAGCCAGTAGGCCGGTACTCCGAGTGCCTTGACGGCGGCGTGGATGTGGGCGGCGACCGTGTGGGTGTCGTAGCCGCGCTCCGGGCGGTCGGAGTGGCCCTGGCCCGGCAGGTCGATCGCGATGACGCGGAACCGGTCGGCGAGGCTGGGCATGACCTTTCGCCAGGCCCGCCAGGTTTGCGGGAACCCGGCGAGCAGGACGACAGCCGGGCCGGCCGGTCGGCCGCCTTCGACCGCATGAAGGCGGATGCCGTCCGCGTCGACCCAGCGGTGGGTGAATCCGGCCAGGTCATGCAGGGGCAGGGCGTGCAGGGGCAGGTCGCGGACGGGGCCGCTTTCGGAGGCGGTCATGCCCGAAGGCTAACGCATCTTGAACCGATCAGTTCAAGATAGAGTGTGGCGGGGGCAGCATCCAGAACACCGACACACACCCGCAAGGAAGTGCCACGTGGCAGGCAAGAAGCGGTTCGACGTGGACACGGTGCTCGACGCCGCGATGATCCAGTTCTGGCGCGCCGGTTACGCCGACACCTCCGTCGACGACTTGTCCCGGGCGACCGGCCTGAACCGCAGCTCGATCTACTCCTCGCTCGGCGACAAGGACGCCCTGTTCCTGCGCTGCCTGGATCGCTACGCCGCGCGCTACGGCGACAAGTACGACGCCGCCCTGTCGTGTGCGGCCTCCGACCCCCTTGCGGCCGTCCGCGCGTTCTTCGACGTCACCCTCGGGCGCATCGCCGATCCCGAACTGCCCGACGGCTGCCTGATCGCCCAGTCGGCCATGGCCATTCCCGTGCTGAGCCCGGCCGTCGCGGCGCACGCCAGGCAGGCGCTCGGCTTCCAGCGCCTGCGCCTGCGTGCCGCGCTGAAGGCCGGTCGCATGGCCGACCAGGGCGCCGAGGCCTTCGCTCTCCACGCGGCGGCCGTGAATCAGTCCCTCGCCGTCATGAGCAGAGCCGGGGCGAGCCCGGCACAGCTCCTGGCCGTCGTGGGGGTGACGGTGGACGCGCTCTCACAGGCGTTGCGCGCGGAACCAGGTTCTTGAACGCGCGCAACCAAGCTCTTAAAGGTGAGGGCAGCCGCTCACTGCTCTTAAAGGTGAGGGCAGCCGCTCACTGCGGTGTGAGCCGCCCTGACCCCGTCGAGCCGCGCACCACCAGCTCCGGCATGAAGACGAACTCGCCGTGCGGGGCGGGTGTTCCGCCGATTTCTTCGAGCAGGGCGCGGACCGCCGCCTGGCCCATCGCCTGGACGGGCTGGCGGATCGTGGTCAGGGGCGGGTCGGTGAACGCGATGAGCGGGGAGTCGTCGAAGCCGACCACGGAGATGTCCCGGGGGACGCTCAGGCCCAGGTCGCGGGCGGCCCGGACGGCGCCCAGGGCCATCATGTCGCTGGCGCACACGAGGGCCGTGCAGCCGCGGTTGATGAGGGTGGTGGCCGCGGCCTGGCCGCCCTCCAGGGTGTAGAGGGAGTGCTGGACGAGCTCGTCCGACTCCTCGTCCGTGAGGCCGAGGCGCTCGAGCAGTCCCAGGCGGAAGCCCTCGATCTTGCGGACCACGGGCACGAACCGCTTGGGGCCGACCGCGAGGCCGATCCGGGTGTGGCCGAGCGAGGTCAGATGAGTGACGGCGAGGCGCACGGCGGCGCGGTCGTCGGTGGAGACGAAGGGGGCCGCCACCTCGGGGGAGAAGCCGTTGACCAGTACGTAGGGGACGTCCTGGCCGCGCAGTGCCGCGTAGCGCGACATGTCGGCCGTCGTGTCGGCGTGCAGGCCGGAGACGAAGATGATGCCGTCGACCCCGCGGTCCACCAGCATCTCGGTGAGTTCGTCCTCGGTGGAGCCGCCCGGTGTCTGCGTGGCGAGCACCGGTGTGTAGCCCTGGCGGGTCAGCGCCTGCGCGATGACCTGGGCGAAGGCGGGGAAGATCGGGTTGTCCAGCTCGGGTGTGATGAGGCCGACGAGTCCCGCGCTGCGTCGGCGCAGCCGCACGGGCCGTTCGTATCCGAGGACGTCGAGGGCGGCGAGCACCGCCTCGCGGGTGGCCGCGGCCACCCCGGGCTTGCCGTTGAGGACGCGGCTCACGGTGGCTTCACTGACCCCCGCGTGGGCTGCGATGTCGACAAGCCGTGCAGTCATGGCACTGGACTGTACCTGTCGGCGCGGGGATTGCACACTGCCGTTGAAAGCTTGCGGAAAGAGCTGTCTTGCAAGAGCCTTGCAGCCGCCTGCAACGCCCCCGCGAGGACTGGTCGTTACCGCCCGCACCCTGCCGACCGGCCGGGAAGCCGCAGCCCACAGCGCTGTCAAGCGCGGCAGTGGCAACGGTAAGGACACGCAGAAGTAACGATCGCCGGGGCTTGCAGAAATTTTCCGCAAGGTCTTTCGGCGCCTTTCCAACGCTGTTACGTTCCTGGCAACCCGGCGCCGCCATCCAGAGCGGCCAGCAGGAGGCACCTCCTCGTCTCCCCTTGATTCCGGGATCAGTTGAAGGAGTTCACATGCGGCGTGGCATTGCGGCCACCGGGCTGATCGCGGCCCTGGCCCTGACAGCGGCAGCGTGCGGGGGCGACGACGAAGGCGGCGGCGGCAGCAAGGGCGGGAAGCTCTCCGGCACCGTCACCTTCTGGGACACCTCGAACGACGCCGAGAAGGGCGCGTACGAGAAGATCGCCAAGGGCTTCGAGAAGCTGCACCCGGACGTCGAGGTCGACTATGTGAACGTCCCGTTCGGCGAGGCCAACGCCAAGTTCAAGAACGCCGCGGGCGGCAACTCCGGTGCCCCCGACGTGATGCGCACCGAGGTCGCCTGGACCCAGGACTTCGCCTCGCTCGGCTACCTCGCCCCGCTCGACGGCACCGTCGCGCTCGACAAGCCGGACGACTACCTCCCGCAGGCCGCGGCGAGCACGAAGTTCAAGGGCAAGACCTACGCCGCGCCGCAGACCATCGATACCCTCGCGCTCTTCTACAACAAGAAGATGCTCAAGGCCGCCGGGGTCGACGTGCCGAAGTCCTTCGACGAGGTGAAGTCCGCCGCGAAGAAGATCAGGTCGAAGTCCGGCAGGACGGGCCTCTACCTGCGCGGCGACGACCCGTACTACTACCTCCCGTACCTCTACGGAGAGGGCGGCGACCTCCTGGACACCAAGAGCAAGAAGGTCACCGTCGACGACCCCGAGGGCGCCAAGGCGTTCTCGGTGATGAAGGACCTGGTCGACTCCAAGTCCGCGGTCACCGACGCGAGCGACGGCTACAACAACCAGCTCAACGCCTTCAAGGACGGCGACGTCGCGATGGCGCTCGACGGCCCGTGGTCCATCGAAGGCGCCCTGAAGGGCAAGGAGTTCAAGGCCGACAAGGGCAACCTCGGTGTCGCCCCGGCCCCGGCGGGCAGCGCGCGCCAGGGTGCTCCGCAGGGCGGCTGGAACCTCGCCGCGTACGCCGGTTCCGGGAACCTCGACGCCTCGTACGCGTTCATCAAGTACATGAGCTCCGCCAAGGTGCAGCAGCAGACCACCGAGCAGCTGAGCCTGCTGCCGACCCGCACCTCCGTCTACGACGTGAAGTCCGTCAAGGACAACCAGATGGTGCAGTTCTTCAAGCCCGCCGTGGCCAAGTCCGTGCAGCGGCCGTGGATCCCGGAGGCCAACGCGCTCTTCGAGCCGATCCGCCTGCAGCTGGAGAAGGTGCTGAGCGGCAAGTCCTCGCCCGAACAGGGCGCCAAGGGCATCGGTGACGCCTACCGCAAGCTCCTCAAGGGCTACAAGTAAGAGGAAGGGCAGACCGACCCATGGCTGTCGAGACCGGCCGGTCGGTGGCGAAGGCCGCGGATGCCAGGAGCATCCGCGGCCGCGGCCACCGCCCCGCCAAGAACCCGGGACGGCTGCGCAGGGCGCTGGCCACCCACTGGTACGCGTGGGCCATGGTCGCCCCCGTGGTGATCGTGATCGGCGTGATCGTCGGCTACCCCCTGGTGCGGGGCCTGTACCTGTCCACGACGAACGCCGACGAGGCGAACGTCGAGCGGCACATCGGCGTCAACGACATCCCGGCCACGTACAAGGCCGTCGGTCTCGACAACTACGCGTCGATCCTGTCCGACGGCGTCTTCTGGGACCGCCTCACCTGGACCGTGGTGTGGACCGTCTCCTGCGTCGCCCTCTCCTTCGTGCTCGGGCTCGCGCTCGCCACGATGCTCAACCGCAAGCTGGCGGGGCGCTCCTTCTACCGGATGGCGCTGATCCTGCCGTGGGCGGTGCCGGCCTTCGTCTCGGTCTTCACCTGGCGGCTGCTCTTCAACGAGAAGAAGGGCATCCTCAACAAGATCCTCGAAGGCGGCGGCATCGACGCGGTCCCGTGGCTCAACGACCCCACCTGGGCGAAGCTCTCGGTGATCACCGTCAACGTCTGGCTCGGCGTGCCGTTCATGCTCGTGGCCATGCTCGGCGGCCTGCAGTCCATCCCGGGCGAGCTGTACGAGGCGGCCGAGATGGACGGCGCCGGCGCCTGGCAGCGCTTCCGGCACATCACGCTGCCGGGGCTGCGCTCCGTCGCCAGTACGGTGATCCTGATCAGCGGCATCTGGACGTTCAACATGTTCCCGGTGATCTTCCTGCTGACCAGGGGCGGACCGGGAGACGCCACCGAGATCCTGGTGACGTACGCCTACCGGCTCTCGTTCGTCGTCAGCCCCCGCGACTTCGCGGGCTCCGCGGCCTGGGGCGTGCTCATCCTGGCCCTCCTGTCGATCATCGCGGTGGCCTACCGCCGCGCGCTCCGCAAGCAGGGAGAGGTGTGGTGACCACCGTGCCGACCGAAACCGAGAAGCCGACCGAAACCGAGCAGCCGACCGGAATGGGCGACAAGAAGAAGCGCGGGCCCAGGGGGCGCGACGAGCGCGGGCCACTGGCCTCGGTCGCCCTGCACCTCACCCTGCTGCTTGCCAGTGCGATCGCCGTGGGGCCTCCGCTGTGGCTCCTGGTCACCTCGTTCAAGCCGGAGAGCGAGGCCTTCTCCACCGACCTGGTGAAGGACTTCACCTTCGGCAACTACGACCACGTCCTGAACGACACCGAGTTCCCGAACTGGCTCCTCAACTCCGTGATCGTGGTGGGCCTGACGACGGTGATCGGCGTCTTCATCGCCGCCACCACCGGGTACGCGGTGAGCCGTTTCAAGTTCCCCGGCATGCGGCCGCTGATGTGGCTGCTCCTGATCACCCAGATGTTCCCGGTCGCGGTGCTCATCGTGCCGCTGTACAACCTCCTCGCCAACCTGGGCCTGCTCAACCAGCCCATCGGCCTCGTCGTCACGTATCTGACGATCGCCGTGCCGTTCTGCGCCTGGATGATGAAGGGGTACTTCGACACCATCCCCGTCGAGATCGACGAGGCGGGCCGGGTGGACGGGCTCAACCCGTTCGGCACCTTCTGGCGGCTCATCGTGCCGCTCGCCAAGCCGGGCCTCGCCGTCACCGGGTTCTACAGCTTCATCACCGGCTGGGCCGAGGTCGCCTACGCCTCCGCCTTCATGACCGGCGAGGAGAACCTCACGCTCGCCGGCGGGCTGCAGACCTTCGTCAACCAGTACACCAGCGACTGGGGTTCGCTCACGGCGGCCGCCGTCATCGTCGCGGTGCCCGCCGCGATCATCTTCGGCTTCGCCCAGCGCCACCTCGTCTCCGGCCTGACGGCGGGCGCGACGAAGTCCTGAGGCGTTCCGCCGCCCCCACCACACACGATCCCCAGGGAAGACATGACCCAGCATCTCGCTGCCCCTGCCGCCCCCACCACCGACACCCACCCGGACTGGTGGCGCGGCGCGGTGATCTACCAGGTGTATCCGCGCAGCTTCGCCGACGGCAACGGCGACGGCATGGGCGACCTGGCAGGCATCCGCAGCCGGCTGCCGTACCTCAGGGACCTCGGCGTCGACGCCGTCTGGCTCAGCCCGTTCTACGCATCCCCGCAGGCCGACGCCGGTTACGACGTCGCCGACTACCGGGCCATCGACCCCGTGTTCGGCAACCTCCTGGACGCCGACGCGGTCATCCGCGACGCCCACGAGCTGGGCCTGCGCATCATCGTGGACCTGGTGCCCAACCACTCCTCCGACCGCCACGACTGGTTCCGGCGCGCGCTGGACGAGGGGCCGGGGTCCCCGCTGCGGGAGCGCTACCACTTCCGCCCCGGCAAGGGCGCCGACGGTCAACTCCCCCCCAATGACTGGGAGTCCATCTTCGGCGGGCCCGCCTGGACCAGGGTGCCCGACGGCGAGTGGTACCTGCACCTCTTCGCGCCCGAGCAGCCCGACTTCAACTGGGACCACCCCGCCGTCCAGGACGAGTTCCGCTCCATCCTGCGCTTCTGGCTCGACATGGGCGTCGACGGCTTCCGCGTCGACGTGGCGCACGGCCTGGTCAAGGAGGCGGGCCTCCCCGACATCGGCAGCCGCGACCAGCTCAAGCTGCTCGGCAACGATGTCATGCCGTTCTTCGACCAGGACGGCGTGCACGAGATCTACCGCAGCTGGCGGCGGGTCCTCGAGGAGTACGAGGGTGCCCGCATCCTCGTCGCGGAGGCGTGGACCCCGACCGTCGAACGCTCCGCCCACTACGTGCGTCCCGACGAGATGCACCAGGCCTTCAACTTCCAGTACCTCGGCACCTCGTGGGACGCCGCCGAGCTGCGCCAGGTCATCGACGCGTCGCTGGCCGCGATGCGTCCCGTGGGCGCGCCCGCCACCTGGGTGCTCTCCAACCACGACGTGACCCGGCACGCCACGCGCCTCGCCAACCCGCCCGGCCTGGGCACTCAGCTGCGGACGGCGGGCGACCGTGCCCTCGGCCTGCGCCGCGCCCGCGCCGCGACCCTCCTGATGCTCGCCCTGCCCGGCTCCGCGTACGTGTACCAGGGCGAGGAGCTCGGCCTGCCCGACGTCACCGACCTGCCCGACGAGGCCCGCCAGGACCCGTCGTTCATCCGCGCCGAGGGGCAGGACGGCTTCAGGGACGGCTGCCGGGTGCCGATTCCGTGGACCACCGACGGGTCGTCGTACGGCTTCGGGACGGGCGGCAGCTGGCTGCCGCAGCCCGCCGACTGGGGCAAGCTGAGTGTGCAGGCGCAGACCGGTGACCCGGGCTCGACCCTGGAGCTGTACCGCAGCGCGCTCGCCGTGCGCCGCGCGGAGCCGGGGCTCGGCGCGGGCGGGGCGATCGAGTGGCTGGACGCCCCCGAAGGCGTGCTCGTGTTCGCCCGGCCGGGCTTCGTGTGCACGGTCAACACCACCGCCGAGGCCGTACGGATCCCGGCCCCCGGCAGTGTCCTGCTCGCCGTCGAGGAGACGGAGGTCGTCGAAGGGACCGTGCGGCTGCCCGCCGACACCACCGTCTGGTGGGCGGTGTGACGCTCCCTGCCACGCCGCGGGACGCCCACCGGGGCGGCCCGCGGCTCCTGGACATCGCGGCCCAGGCGGGCGTCAGCGAGGCCACCGCGAGCCGGGTGCTCAACGGCAAGGCGGGGGTGGCGACGGGCACCCGGCGCCGGGTCCTCGCCGCCCTCGACGTCCTCGGCTACGAGCGACCCACCCGGCTCAAGCGCCGCAGCGCCGGTCTGGTCGGCCTGGTCATCCCCGAGCTCACCAACCCGATCTTCCCCGCCTTCGCGCAGGTCATCGAGCAGGTCCTGGCCGGGCACGGCTACACCCCGATGCTCTGTACGCAGATGCCGGGCGGCGCCACCGAGGACGAGCTGGTCGAGCAGTTGGAGGACCGCGGCGTCAGCGGCATCATCTTCCTGTCGGGGCTGCACGCCGACCTCACGGCCGACCCCGCGCGCTACCGCGAACTGGCCCACCGCAACGTTCCGTTCGTCCTCGTCAACGGCTACAACGAGGGCATCCCCGGCTCCTTCGTGTCGCCCGACGACCGCTCGGCCGCGCGGATGGCGGTGCGCCACCTCGTCGACCTGGGACACGAGCGGATCGGCCTGGCCATCGGCCCGACCCGGTACGTTCCCTCGCTGCGCAAGGCGGAGGGGTTCACCGCGGCGCTGCACAGCATGCTCGGTGTGGCGCCGGAGGACGCCGAACGGCTCGTGCGGCGCACCCTGTTCACCGTCGAGGGCGGGCAGGCCGCGGCCGGGGCCCTGCTCGACCTGGGATGCACGGCGATGGTCTGCGGCAGCGACCTGATGGCGCTCGGCGCCGTGCGGACGGTGCGCGAGCGCGGCCTCACCGTGCCCGGCGACGTCTCCGTGGTCGGCTTCGACGACTCGCAGCTCATCGCCTTCACCGACCCACCGCTGACCACCGTCCGCCAGCCCGTGCAGGCGATGGCGGCCGCCGCGGTGGGCGCCCTCCTTGAAGAGATCGCCGGAAACCCGGTGCAGCGCACGGAGTTCGTGTTCCAGCCCGAGCTGGTGGTGCGTGGGTCCACCGGGGTGTGTCCAGAGGGTTGACCCCGCGTGGGGGGCGCCATACGGTCCAACCCGCAACAACTTGTGCTGTCTTGCTGCAAGCACTTGCTGCAGGTTCCCCCAACGCGCAGGAGGTACTCATGACCGGCCGGATCGTCAAGCGCCGCAAGCTCGTCGCGACCGCGGTCGCCCTGGTGGCGGGGGTGGCGGGCAGCCTCGTCGCCGGAGCCCCCGGCGCCCAGGCCGCCCCGCCCGGCGCCAAGGACGTCACCGCCGTCCTCTTCGAGTGGAACTTCGCGTCGGTGGCCAGGGCCTGTACGGACCGACTCGGCCCGGACGGCTACGGATACGTCCAGGTGTCGCCACCCCAGGAGCGCGTCAAGGGTGACGCCTGGTGGGCCGCGTACCAGCCCGTCAGCTACCGGATCGGCACCCGGCTGGGCGACCGCGCCGCGTTCAGGAACATGGTCGGCACCTGTCACTCCGCCGGGGTCAAGGTCGTCGCCGACGCCGTGATCAACCACATGACGAACGCCTCAGGGACCGGCTCCGCGGGCTCGTCCTTCTCCAAGTACGACTACCCCGGCACGTACTCGGTCGCCGACATGGACGACTGCAAGAGCGACATCAGCAACTACCGGGATCGCTGGAACGTCCAGCACTGCGAACTGGGCGGCCTGGCCGACCTCGACACCGGCGAGGAGTACGTGCGCGGCCGCATCGCCACGTACCTGAACGACCTCCTCTCGCTCGGTGTGGACGGCTTCCGCGTCGACGCGGCCAAGCACATGCCCGTCGACGACCTGAAGAACATCAAGTCGCGGCTGAGCAACCCCGGCGTCTACTGGAAGCAGGAGACCCTGTACGGCGCGGGCGAGGCGGTCTCCCCGAGCGAGTACACCGGCACCGGCGATCCCCAGGAGTTCCGTTACGCCTGGGACCTCAAGCGCGTCTTCAACAACGAGAAGCTCTCCTACCTCAAGAACTTCGGCGAAGGCTGGGGGTACATGCCGAGCGGCACGTCCTCGGTCTTCGTCACCAACCACGACACCGAGCGCCACGGCCAGACCCTCAGCTACAAGGACGGCGCCAACTACACCCTCGCGCACGTCTTCATGCTGGCCTGGCCCTACGGGTCCCCCGACGTCCACTCCGGCTACGAATTCAGCAATACCGACGCCGGATCGCCCAACGGGGGCCAGGTGAAGGGCTGTTACAGCGACGGCTGGAAGTGCCAGCACGCCTGGCCGGAGATCCGCAGCATGGTCAAGTTCCGCAATGCCGCGGGCCGTTCGGCGGTCACCAACTGGTGGGACAACGGCAACAACACCATAGCTTTCGGCCGCGGCGACAAAGCGTACGTCGTCATCAACCACGAGGGCTCCGCCGTCGACCGCACCTTCCAGACCTCCCTCACGGGCGGCACGTACTGCGACGTGCAGAGCGGAAGGAAGGTCACCGTGGACGGCTCGGGCCGGTTCACCGCCTCGGTCGCCCCGAATACCGCCCTCGCGCTGCACACCGGCGCCAAGGGCTGCTGACCCGCCCCTTCAGATTCCCTCGCCCCAAGGAGAATGTCCCGTGACCGGCTCCCCGCGCCGCACCGCCGTGACCGTGGCGGTCGCCCTGCTCGCCGCCACCGTGCCCCTGACCACGGCGGCGGCCCTGCCGCCCGCCCCGGCGCGGTCCGCGGCGGCGGGGCAAGCCGACGTCCCGGACCTTGCGGCATCGCGGGCCCAGTGGATCGACCGGAACACCCTCGCCTGGGACACTGGCACGGAGGGCACGCACACACTTCTGTACGCGCCCCACGGCGGCCTCACCGTCAAGGACGGCGACATCGGCGGGACGGCCCACCGACTGCGCCTCACCCCGGCGGGCGGCGGCCTCACCGACACCCAGAAGGCCAAGTACCCGCACCTCAAGGACTACGCCGCCTTCACCGTCGCCCCCCGGGACCGCGCCCGGATCCGCGCGGCCCTCACCGGCCAGCTCGTCGCCGCAGCGCGCTCCGCCGACGGCACTTTGCGCGCCGCCACCGGCGTGCAGACCCAAGGCGTCCTCGACGACCTGTACGGCTCCGCCGCCACCCGGGCCACCCTGGGCCCGCGGTTCGAGCACGGCCGCACCACCCTCTCCGTCTGGGCCCCCACCGCGCAGCGCGTCTCCCTCGACATCGGCGGCCGCACCGTCCCGATGCACCGCGACCGCGCTTCCGGGGTCTGGTCGGTGACCGGCCCGGGGAGCTGGTCGGGCAAGGCCTACCGGTACGTCGTCAAGGTGTGGGCGCCGAGCGTCCGTAGGGTCGTCACCAACCAGGTCACCGACCCCTACTCGACCGCCCTCACCAGCGACTCCGCGCGCAGCCTCGCCGTCGACCTCGGTGACCCGGCGCTCGCGCCCGAGGGATGGTCCACGCTCCGCAAGCCGAGGGCGACCCCGCTGCGCGACGCGCAGATCCAGGAGCTGCACATCCGCGACTTCTCCGTCGAGGACCGCACGTCGGCCCACCGCGGCACGTACCTCGCGTTCACCGACAGGAATTCCGACGGCATGCGGCACCTGCGCCGTCTCGCCCGCGCCGGGACGTCGTACGTGCACCTGCTGCCCGCCTTCGACTTCGGCACCGTCCCCGAGCGCGCGTCCGACCGGCCCGCCCCCGACTGCGACCTGCCGTCGTACGCCCCCGACTCCGAAGAACAGCAGGCTTGCGTCTCCAGGGGTGCCGCCAAGGACGCGTACAACTGGGGCTACGACCCGCTGCACTACACCGTCCCGGAAGGCTCGTACGCGAGCGACCCCGAGGGCACCGGCCGCACGGTCGAGTTCCGCAGGATGGTGCAGGGTCTGAACGGCTCGGGCCTGCGCACGGTGATGGACGTCGTCTACAACCACACCGTCGCGAGCGGCCAGGCCGACAAGTCCGTCCTCGACAAGATCGTGCCCGGCTACTACCAGCGCCTCGCGGCCGACGGCACGGTCGCCACCTCCACCTGCTGCGCCAACACGGCCCCCGAGAACGCCATGATGGGCAAGCTCGTCGTCGACTCGATCGTCACCTGGGCTAGGGAGTACAAGGTCGACGGCTTCCGCTTCGACCTGATGGGCCACCATCCCAAGGCGAACATCCTCGCCGTCCGCAGAGCCCTCGACGCGCTGACCGTGAAGAAGGACGGCGTCGACGGGAAGAGCATCGTCCTGTACGGCGAGGGGTGGAACTTCGGCGAGGTCGCCGACGACGCCCGTTTCGTGCAGGCCACGCAGAAGAACATGGCGGGCACCGGCGTCGCGACCTTCTCCGACCGGTCCCGCGACGCGCTGCGCGGCGGCGGTCCCTTCGACGGCGACCCGGGCGTGCAGGGCTTCGCCACCGGCCTGTACACCGACCCCAACTCATCGAAGGCGAACGGCACCCCGGCCGAACAGAAGGCCCGCCTCCTCCACTACCAGGACCTCATCAAGGTCGGCCTGACGGGCAACCTCGCGGGCTTCCGCTTCACCGACTCGGCGGGCCGCGAGGTCAGGGGTTCCGAGGTCGACTACAACGGGGCGCCCGCCGGATACGCGGCGGCCCCCGGCGACGCCGTCTCCTACGCGGACGCGCACGACAACGAATCGCTGTACGACGCGCTCGTCTTCAAACTGCCCCGCGGCACGACGGCGGCCGACCGCGCCCGTATGCAGGTCCTCGCGATGGCGACCGCCTCCCTCTCCCAGGGCCCGGCGCTCTCCCAGGCCGGCACGGACCTGCTGCGCTCGAAGTCCCTCGACCGGAACTCCTTCGACAGCGGTGACTGGTTCAACGCGATCCACTGGAACTGCCGGGCGGGCAACGGCTTCGGCCGCGGGTTGCCCCCGGCCGCGGACAACAAGGACAAGTGGCCTTATGCCAAGCCCTTGTTGGCGTCCTCGGGAATCTCGGCCCCCGGTTGTGCGGAGATCAACGGCGCGTCGGCCGCGTACCAGGACCTGCTGAAAATACGGACGACCGAGCCCGCGTTCTCGCTGGCGACGGGCGGGCAGGTCCAGTCGGCGCTCTCCTTCCCGCTGTCCGGCACCGCGGCCGAGACGCCGGGTGTCATCACCATGAGGCTGGGCGACCTCGTGGTCGTGTTCAACGCGTCCCCGCGGGAGCAGCGGCAGCGCGTCGCCTCCGTCGAGGCGACGCGCTATGCCCTGCACGGGGTGCAGGCCTCCGGCGCCGACCGGACCGTCAAGTCGGCGACGTATGAGCGGAGTTCGGGCACCTTCACCGTCCCCGCGCGAACGGTGGCTGTCTTCAAGGCCGACCGGTGAGCCGTCAGCCGGGGAGAGCCGTCAGCCGGTGAGCCGCTTGAAGTTGTCCCCGAAGGTCCAGCCCTTCGACCCGTCCCAGTTGATGGACCAGGTCATCAGGCCCTTCAGGGCGCCGCTGTAGCGGTTCCAGGCCTGGGACACCAGGCTCGGGGACATGTAGCCGCCGCCGGCGCCCGGCTGGGCGGGGAGGCCGGGGACCTGCTTGTCGTAGGGGACCTTGATGGTGGTGCCCTGGATGACCAGGCCCTTGTTGAGGCAGTCGGTCTGGGCGGTGAAGCCCTGGACGGTGCCCGCGGAGTAGGAGTCGCCGGAGCAGCCGTACATGCTGCCGTTGTAGTACTGCATGTTGAGCCACCACAGGCGGCCGTTGTCGGCGTACTTCTTGACGATGGGCAGGTAGGCGCCCCAGATCGAGCCGTACACGACGCTGCCGCCGGTGACGTACGCCGTCTCGGGGGCCATGGTCAGGCCGAAGTTCGCGGGCATCTTCGCCAGCACGCCGTCGATGATGCGGATGAGGTTGGACTGCGAGGCGGAGAGCTGGTTGATGTTGCCGCTGCCCACGAGGCCGGTCTCGATGTCGATGTCGATGCCGTCGAAGTTGTACTTCTTGAGGATCGGCACGATCGTCTCGACGAAGCGGTCGGCGACGCTGCTCGAACTGAGGTCGATCCCGGCCGCGGCCCCGCCGATGGACATGAGGATGGTGGCGCCGTCCGCCTTGGCCTGGCACATCTCGGCGGGGGTGGCGACCTTCACCGTCGCGTCCATCCCGTCCTCCCACAGGACGGTGCCGTCCGAGCGGATCACGGGGAACGCCGCGTTGATCACGTTGTAGCCGTGCTGCTTCATGCGGCTGTCGGTGATGGGGGTCCAGCCGAAGGGCGGGTGCACGCCGTTGGACGCGCCGTCCCAGTTCTCCCAGTATCCCTGGAGCACCTTGCCCGCGGGCTTCGACTTGACCGCGCAGGTGTCGGCGCGGGGCGCGGCGGGGGCCGCGGCGGCGGCCGGTAGTTGGGCGACACAGGCCAGCGCGATGGCCGACCCCAGCAGGCGTAACGTCCGACCGAACACGCTGGGCTCCTTGGCTGCGAGGGGGGAGGGGAGGAGGGGAGGGGACGGGGGAGGAGGAGACGTGCGGGGTGCGAGGCGTCACGCTAGGCAGGTCCGGACCAGCCGTCAATAGGTCTGTACCAAAGGGGGGTTGGAGGCTCGGTGGTGCGTGCGTGGCCGTCAGCCGTCCACCGGAAGTCCTTGCGGTTCCTTGATCCGCTTCATGATGATCTGGGAGTTGACCTCGGTGACGCCCGCGAGCGCCGTGAGCCGCTCGATCCAGAGGCGCTCGTACGCCGCCAGGTCCGCGACGGCGATGCGCAGCAGGCAGCCGGGGCTCCCGAACAGGCGATACGCCTCGATGACGTCCGGGATGCCCTCAAGGGCGGCCTCGAACGCCTCGACCGTCTCGCGGTCGCGCCGCACCTCGATGGAGACAAGGACCTCGAACCCCCGGCCGACCGCCTCCGGGGCGACGACCGCGCGGTACCCCTGGATCACGCCGTCCAGTTCCAGCTGGCGCACCCGCCGCATGCAGGGCGACGGGCTGAGGCCGACCCGCGCGGCGAGCTCCTGATTGGTCAGGCGGCCGTCGTTCTGTAGTTCGCGCAAGATATTGCGGTCGATCTCGTCCATGGCGCAATTATCCACCACTTGTATGCCTAGCACGCCGGATCTTGGCAAACACATTGCGTAATGTTCGACCTATCCTTGCGTGGGACCGTCCACCGCTCGGGGGGCCCGTGGTCCGCAGGATTCCTGGGAGGTACGCAGACGTGGAAGCACAGGCGCGACGGGTCGTCGTCATCAGCACCGGCGGGACGATCGCGAGCCGCTGGCAGGGGACCGGCTTCGCCGCCGACGCCCCCGGCCGCGAGGTGCTCGCCACCGCCTCCATACCCCACGGCATAGCCTCCGAGGTCATCGACCTGTTCAACGTGAACAGCCCGCGCCTCACCTCCGCCCAGCAGCTCACCCTGCTGCGCACCGTGCGCGAGGTGTTCGCCGACCCCGGCGTCGACGGCATCGTCGTCACCCACGGCACGGACACCCTCGAAGAGTCCGCGTACCTGCTCGACCTGCACCACGACGACCCCCGCCCGGTCGTCTTCACCGGCGCCCAGAAGCCGCTCGGCGCCGAGGATGGCGACGGGCCCGGCAACCTCTACGACGCGCTGCTCACCGCCGCCACCGTCCGTGACCTCGGCGTCCTGGTCGTCTTCGACGGCAAGGTGCACGCCGCGCGCGGCACCGTGAAGACCCAGACCCTCGCGGCCGACGCCTTCGCCGACCCTTCCGGGCCGCCCGTCGGCAAGGTGGGCTTCGGCAAGGTCTCGATACTGCACCGCCCGGCACGCCCCGAGCCGCTGCCCCTGCCCGCCGCCGTCCCGACCGGATCCCTGCCGCGCATCGACATGGTCATGCACCACGTCGACGCCGACCCGCTGTTCCTGGAGACCGCGGTCGAGGCGGGCGCCCAGGGCATCGTGCTCGTCGCCACCGGCGCGGGCAACGCCACGCCCGAGTTCGTCACCGCCGTCACGGCCGCCATCGAGCGCGGCGTCGTGGTCGCCCTGACCACCCGCGTACAGGGCGGTCCCGTCACCGAGATCTACACGCACGGCGGCGCCGTCGACCTCTCGGCCGCGGGCGCGGTTCTGGCCGGTACGCTGCGCGCGGGTCAGGCACGCACCGCCCTGCTCGCCGCTCTTCTCTCCGCCACCGGACCGGCCGAGCGCACGGCTCAGCTGCGGCGCATCGTCGGGGAGCCCGCACCTTCCGTCACGGGCGGCGCCGCCGGCCGGGCGGCCTGAGGCTCCCGCCTCGAAGGACCGGTCAGAGGACCGATCAGAAGTCTGCGGACCGGCTGTGGCCGGTCGCGCAGTTCCCCGCGCCCCGTCATGGGGCGCCCCGCGCCGGAAGAGAACAGCAGCACCATGAGCCCCGCCCCCGCCCCCGTCCTCACCTCCACCCCTGCCCTGCGCCGCGAGCACGACCTGCTCGGTGACCGGGACGTCCCCGCCGACGCCTACTGGGGCATCCACTCCCTGCGTGCCACGGAGAACTTCCCCATCACGGGCATCCCCATCTCCGTGTACCCGCAGCTGATCAACGCGCTCGCCGCCGTCAAGGAGGCCGCCGCCCGCGCCAACGAGGAGCTGGGGCTGCTCCCGAAGGCCAAGGCCGACGCGATCGCCGCGGCCTGCCGGGAGATCCGCGAGGGACGCCTGCACGACCAGTTCGTCGTCGACGTCATCCAGGGCGGCGCGGGCACCTCCACCAACATGAACGCCAACGAGGTCGTCGCCAACCGGGCGCTGGAGCTCCTCGGCCACCCCAAGGGCGCGTACGAACACCTGCACCCCAACGAGGACGTCAACCTCAGCCAGTCCACCAACGACGTCTACCCGACCGCCGTGAAGGTCGCGACGATCAGCGCGGTGCACGGGCTGCTGCGCGCGATGTCGATCGTGCAGGACGCGTTCGCGGCGAAGGCGCTGGAGTTCCGTGACGTCCTGAAGATGGGGCGTACGCAGCTCCAGGACGCCGTGCCGATGACGCTCGGCCAGGAGTTCTCCGCGTACGCGGTGATGCTCGACGAGGACCGCATGCGGCTCGCCGAAGCCGTCGAGCTGATCCACGAGATCAACCTCGGTGCCACCGCCATCGGCACGGGCCTCAACGCCCCCGCGGGGTACGCCGAGACGGCCCGCCGCCACCTCGCCGAGATCACCGGCATGCCCCTGGTGACCGCCGCCAACCTGGTCGAGGCGACGCAGGACTGCGGGGCCTTCGTGCATCTGTCCGGCGTTCTGAAGCGGATCGCGGTCAAGCTCTCCAAGAGCTGCAACGACTTGCGGCTGCTTTCGTCGGGGCCGCGCGCGGGGTTCAACGAGATCAACCTGCCGCCGGTGCAGGCCGGTTCGAGCATCATGCCGGGCAAGGTCAACCCGGTCATTCCCGAGGTCGTCAACCAGGTCGCCTTCGAGGTGATCGGCAACGACGTCACCATCACCATGGCGGCGGAGGCGGGCCAGCTGCAGCTCAACGCCTTCGAGCCGATCATCCTGCACTCGCTGGCGAAGAGCATCACCTCGCTGCGGGCGGCCTGCGAAACGCTCGCCTCGCGGTGTGTGGCGGGCATCACCGCCAACACGGAGGTGCTGCGCCACTCCGTGGAGACGTCCATCGGCCTGGTCACCGCGCTCAACCCGCACATCGGCTACACGGCAGCCACGGAAATCGCGCGGGAGGCGCTCAGTACGGGGCGGGGCGTCGCCGAACTCGTCCTGGAGAAGGGGCTGTTGCCGCCGGATCGGCTCGCCGAGCTGCTGACCCCCGAGCGGGTGGCCGGGGCGGGTGGCCGGGGCGCGTGAGCGGTTCCGCGCGTGCCTGACGAGGCCGTCCCTGACGGGGCCGTGCCTGACGGGGCCGTCCCTGACGAGGCCATCCCTAACGGGGCGTCAGTACGTCCAGTGCCGCCTGCGCCGTGAACTCGGCCTGCCCGCCCCGGAAGAGCAGTTCCGCCTTCGTGAACGCCGGGTCGTCGGCGTGGGCGGCCACGTAGGGGATCGCCACACAGCGCATCCCGGCCGCGTGCGCCGCCAGCGCGCCCGGTGCCGCGTCCTCGAAGACGACGCAGTCCGCGGGCTCCGCGCCGAGCAGCGCGGCTGCCGCGAGGAACACGTCGGGCGCGGGCTTGCCGCGCGGGACCTCTTCCGCGGAGACGAACGTGGTCAGCCGGGCGGCCAGGCCCGTGCCGGTCAGGATGGCCTCGATGGCCGCGCGGGAGGACCCGGACGCCACGGCCATCGGCACCCCCGCGTCGTGCAGGTGCTCGACGAGCCCCCGCATCTCCGGGTAGACGGGGGTCGCCGCGCGGGCCAGCGCCAGATAGCGGCGGTCGAGGTCGGCGAGGAGCTCGGCCACCGGCGCCTCGATCCCGTACTCCCGCTTCCACAGCGCGAGCGTCTCGTGGGAGCTGATGCCGACGTACTGCTCGTTGTCGGCCCAGGTGTACTCACGGCCCGTGAGGTCGGCGAGCAGGGCCCGCGAGGCTTCGTAATAGTTGGGCTCGCTGTCCACGAGGGTGCCGTCGAGGTCGAAGACGACCGAGGTCCTGCCGAAGGTGCTCATGGCCTCCAGCATGCCAAACGGCCTGGTCATCCCGGTCCGGCGGCCGACCTGCCCACCGACTCGACCAGCGGGAGCAGCCGGTGCGGCACCCGCTCCCGCAGCGCCATCTCGGTCCGGGTGCGCACCACGCCCGGCAGATTGATCAACTGCTGGACGACGTCTTCGAGGTGGCCGTTGTCCCGGGCCGCGACCCGGGTGAGCAGATCGCCGCTGCCCGTGATCGAATGCGCCTCGATGATCTCGGGCACGGCGGCCAGCGCGTCCCCCACCTCGTCCAGATGCCCCTGCGTGACCTCGATGTGCACGAACGCGAGCACGGGGTGACCGAGCGCCGCGGGGGAGAGGAACGGCCCGGTACCGGTGATCACACCGTCGCGCTCCATGCGGTCGAGCCGGGCCTGCAGGGTGCCGCGGGCGATACCGAGCACGCGCGCGTACTCGCGCAGACTGGTGCGTGGCTGCTCCAGGAGCAGCCGCAGGATCCGGGTGTCGAGTGCGTCGACGGTCATGGCGCGAGGTTCTCCCAGGTGAGCGGGGCCGATCGCAGGCGACTGTAGCCGCTGCTCGTCCGGGCGGGGCGGCAGTTCCCCGGGCGTGTGCCGTCCCCGCCCGACGGTCGTGCTACTTGGGGGTGACCCAGACCTGTCGCTTGTTCGTGTTCGCCGAGTGCAGTTGGATCTTCGTGCTGTTGGCGGTGGAGCCGCCCGTCACGTCGAGGACCTTGCCGGAGGCTACGTGCGCGATCTGGCCCTTCGCGTTCACCGACCAGCGCTGGGACGCGCCGCCGTGGCAGTCGGAGAGGGTGATCTTGTTGCCGTTGGTGCTGAGGTTGCGGTAGTTGTCCAGGCACTTGCCGAGCGCCCGGAACGTGCCGTCCTTCTGCAGGATCCACGACTGCGCCACACCGCCGTTGCAGGCGTAGAGCTGGATCTGCGTGCCGTTGGCCGCCTTGCCGCCCTTGACGTCGAGGCACTTGCTGCCGATGCCGGTCACCTTGCCCTGCGGGGGGAGGGCCGCGCCGCCGCCGCGCGCCAGGTAGCGCAGGCCCTGCATGTCGAACTGCTGGACATAGGTGCCCGCGCGCTTGTCCTGGTAGGCGGTGGTCGGCGTGCACATCACCGGGAACTCGCCGGAGTCCGTGCCCTTGACGCAGTCGCCGCGCGTCGCGCTGCGGTTGGCGTGCGTGAGGCCCATCGTGTGCCCGAGCTCGTGGCTGATGTGGTTGCGCATGTACGTTTCGCCCATGGAGGGCGCGGGCTTGCCGTCGGCGGTGAAGAACTCGTCGTCGATGTACGCGTGCCCGCTGGTCACCGTGTCGGGGACGGACGCGGAGTAGAGGCCACAGCTCAAGTTCTTGCTGCCGGATCCGTCACGGACGATCTTCCAGCCCGTGGAGCCGCCGTCCGCGGGCGGCACGCACGGACGCTTCAGCAGTCCGACGATGATCTCGCCCTTGGGCCTCACGTAGTCCCAGCCGACCGGGGCGGTGTCCACGGTGATGGGCAGGTTCGTCACGCGGTGCAGCTCCGCCGCCGACCGCTTCACGTAGGGGGCCAGCCAGTCCGCGGCCCTCTTGTCGTAGAACTTGATGGTGTAGCCGGTGCCGAGGTACTTGGACTGGCCGCCCGACTTCCAGCCCTCGCCGTGCGGGGCTGCGGCGGCGGCCCGCCTCGACGAGGCCGCGGAGGGCGCGGAGGGTGCGGACGGCGCCGGGGGAGCCGTCTTCAGGCTCATGACCCCGTTCTCGAACGCCGTGCCGTCCGCGCCGGAGGAACCGAAGTCGTCCGTCTCGGCGTGGGCCGCGGGGGCCGCGGCCGCCTGCGTGGTCTGCGGCTCCTTGCCGTCGGTGTCGTCGGTGCCGAACGCGGCCGGCGACAGCTGTATCCCCGCCACGACGGCCGCCGCCGCACCCACCGCGGCCATCGTGATGCGGCGCTTGCGCGCGCCGCGCTTCCGTATGGAACTCAAGTCCCCGTTGTCCTCTCACTGAACAGCAATGTGCCGAACAGATGATAGGGGCGAAGTGCCGGGGTCGCTGTGCCAGTTGGGGTCCGGAGAGGCCCGTGGCGGCTGTGGAGGCGGCGGCGGGTTCAGCCTGCCGACAGCTGCGCGGTCGACCCGCGTACGACGAGTTCGGGCTCGAAGAGCAGCTCGCCGGGGTGGGCCTGATTGCCCTGGATCTGGGTGCAGAGCAGGTCGACCGCCGCGCGGCCCATCGCCTCGATGGGCTGGCGCACCGTCGACAGGGGCGGCTCCGTACACGTCATGAACGCCGAGTCGTCGTACCCGACGACCGAGACGTCGGTGGGGACGGAGAGACCTCGGCGGCGGGCCGCCCTGATGGCGCCCAGCGCGAGCGGGTCGCTCCCACAGACGATGCCGGTGACTCCGCGCCCCAGCAGGCGCGTGGCGGCGGCCTGGCCGCCCTCCAACGAGAAGATCGACCGCTCCACGAACTCGTCGGCCAGTCGCATGCCCGCCGCTTTCGCGACGAGCCGCGCGGCTTCGAGCTTGCGACGGGACGGGACGTGGTCGGGCGGGCCGAGCAGCAGACCGATCCGCTCGTGCCCCAGCGAGGCGAGATGGCGCCAGGCCTGTTCGACGGCGACGGCGTCGTCGCACGCGACGCAGGGGAAGTCGAGGCCCTCGATCGACGCGTTGATGAGGACGACCGGGATCTTCCGCTCCGCCAGCTGGTGGTAGTGGTCGTGGGGGGCGTCGGCCTCCGAGAAGAAGCCGCCCGCGAAGACGACGCCGGAGACCTGCTGCTGGAGCAGGAGCTCCACGTAGTCGGCCTCGGAGACGCCGCCCCTGGTCTGGGTGCAGAGCACGGGCGTGAGCCCCTGCTGGGCCAGGGCGCCGCCGATGACCTCGGCGAACGCGGGGAATATCGGGTTCTGCAGCTCCGGAAGGACGAGGCCGACGAGCCGGGCGCGCTCGCCGCGCAGTTGCGTCGGCCGCTCGTAACCGAGGACGTCGAGCGCCGTCAGCACGGACTGTCGTGTCGCTGCGGAGACTCCGGGCTTGTCGTTGAGGACACGGCTGACCGTGGCCTCGCTCACCCCCACCTTCTTCGCAACTTGAGCAAGTCGTCGCGTCATATGCGCAACCATATAGCAAGCCCCGCAAGCCAGTTACGGTCCTGTGCGCCACTTTCTTCAGTGAGTTGTTGAGGTGTTGCGGACGGACTGTGCGGAGGGGAGGGGGCGGGGAGGGAGCGCCTCCTGCTTACCCCCTCCCCTCCGCTTCGGTCAGGGCTCGATGTTCAGCTTGAAGGTGGACGTGGTGTTCTTGATGTCCTGCGCGTTGTCGTTCAACTTCAGGTTGTGGATGGTGGCTTCGCCCACGGCGGGGCCCTGCCCGGCCTCGGGCATCTCATTGGCCCAGACGCCGAAGCCCGACTTGTGGTCGAAGGCGTCGCCGCTCTTGTGGGCGCCCGTGATGGTGATGTCCCGCAGGATCGTGTCCTTGACGGGGAACTGCGGTTGCCCGCCCACGTAGTTCGTCTGGAACATGATCCCGTGGTACGTCGGGTCTGTGATGTCGACGTTGTTGATGCGTATCCCCTGGAACACCTTCGAGGCGGAGAACAGCCAGATCCCCGGGAAGGTCTGGCCGTTCCAGAAGTGGCCGCCCGCCCGCTCGACGGAGACGTTCTCGAAGGTCGTGGGATCGGTGCCGAAGCCGTTCATCGGATAGCCGAAGTCCAGGGAGCTGATGGTGATCCCGGAGTAGACCAGGGTGTCGGCGATGCGGATGTTGCGGAAGGTGTTGTTGTAGCCGCCGTAGACGGCGACACCCGCCGCGCGCCAGGTCAGCAACGAGGTCAGGTTCTCGTAGACGTTGTTCTTCATGTCCGCGCCACCGGCGTCGATGGCCGAGAACAGGGCGAAGCTGTCGTCGCCCGTCGCCCGTGCCTCGTTGTTCGCGACGAGGTTGTCCGTGCTGCCGTTGGTCATGTTGATGCCGTCGGCGAACATGTCGCGGATCCGTGAGTTCTTGATGGTCATGCGGTCCGTGTTGGCGCCCCAGTACAGACACACCATGTGTTCGTTCCAGATGTCGTCGATGGTGATGTCGGAGACGTTCTGGAAGTCGAAGACCTTTCCGGGGCCGTCGATGCGCGACGTGTAGTTGCCGAAGTAGGCGAAGCCCGAGAAGGACGAGCCCTTCGCGTCGGCGTCGGCGCGGAACCCGATGTCGGTGTTCTGCTGCGCGGCGGGTGCGTGGAAGCGGGTGTACCAGGGCCCGGCGCCCGTGACCTGCACGGACTTGCCGTAGACCTGGAACTTGCTGCTCGTCTCGTAGTCACCGGGCGGCAGGTACACGCCGGTCAGCTTCCCGGTGGCGTCCATCCGGACCTTGTCCAGGGCGTTCTGCACGTCCTGGTGCGAGAACCCGGCGGGGACGACGTACGCGCCCGGGTCCGGGTTCGCCTTCGGCGCGGTCTTCTCCAGGTCGACGAAGTCGATAGCGTACCGGGAGGTGTTGGCGCCGTCCTTCTGGAGCTTGATCTTGCTGCCGGCCGGGACGGTCTCGCCGAGCAGGAGGTGCGCCTCGTCGTAGATGTGCCGGGCCGGGCCGTCCCCGGGCGAGTTGCCGGGCGAGGCCTCCGCGCCGTACAGCCAGGCGTACTTGGAGGTGAGGTCGATGGCCTTGCGGAAAACACCGTCGACGTACACGTTCAAGGTCGCGTCGGTCCCTCCGCCGCCCGGTGCGTCCGGGATGGAGAAGCGGGTGACCAGGGTGTTCGTGGGCCGGTCGGCCGTGAACTCCACCGAGGATCCGGTCGAGTCGAGCGTGACGGCCCTGCGGCCCGAGGCCTCGCCCGCCAGGTCGCCGATGGTGCGGTTGGGGCCGACGACCTTGGCGCCGCCCGCGAGTGCTCCGTCCTCCGCCTCGTACGTGTCGTACGGCATGGCGGCGCCGCGGCCTACGAAGAGCGGCCGGGTGCTGGTGTTGTTCTCGCGTTTCGCCGGGATCTCGTTGGCGTCGTCGGCGAGGACGACCTTGACCGTGTAGCGGCCGTTGGCGGCGGTCCACGCGCCGAGCTTGACCGGGGCGGTGGTGTCGCCCGCGCCGATGACCCCGTTGTACGTGCCGGTCAGGGTCTTGACCGTGTCGCCCTTGGCGTTCTGCAGGGTCAGCGCGATGCCGTGGGCGCCGGACGCGGAGGCCTGCGTGCCCTGGTTCTTGATCGCGACGCTGAAGGCGGCCTCCTTGCCGCCCGCGGGCGCGCTCGGTGTCCAGCTCACCGGCGAAGCGACCAGGTCGGAGCTCTGCACCGGCTTGACGGTCAGCGGTGTCGGACTGGTGCGCGTGTTGTTCCCCTCGTCCTGCTCGATGACCTTGTCCGCCTCGTCGACGGTCGCGGCGAACGCGTACGAGCCCGCGTCGCGCGCCGGGACCTTGACGCTCACGGTCGCCGATTCGCCCGCGCCGAGAGCGCTCACCGGCGCCGTGCCGGCCTTGTCGCCGCCGAGCCGGAACGTGACGTCGCTTGCGCCGGACGCCTCCTTGCCGCCGTTGTGCACGGTCGCGCCGAGGGTCAGCTCGTCGGACTCGTCCGGGGCTTCGGGGGAGTACGTCAGCTTGCTGATCTCCAGGTCGGGGTTGGGCGCGGGCACGCCCATGACCTGGAACTCGGCGACCTGCCCGGCGCTCGACCCGCTGTTCGCGGTGAACTTCAACCGGACGTCGGCGACCCGTGCGGAGACCGGGACGGTGACGGTGTTCTGGTTGCCGGAGGGGCTGAAGGAGTACTCCTTGGCCTCCTTGAGCGTGGTGAACTCCGTGGCCTTCTGCTCGCGGCCGAGGACTTCCACCGTCTGAGTGCGCGGGCCCCAGGCGGGGTCCGGATTCAGCTTCACGACGACCGCGTCGACGTCCGCATTGGCCCGCAGCTTCACGGTCAGCGTGTTCGGGTAGCTTCCGGCGGCGCCCTCCCAATAGGTCGACGTACGACCGTCGTTGGCGTTCTCCGCGACATAGGTGTGGATCACCGACGACGCGGTGATCGGCTTGCCCTCGGCCAGGTTCGTGCCGTCGTTCGCTCCCGGGCGGGTCACGGTGTTGCTGAAGGCCGATACGTTCCCCGCCGCGTCACGGGCGCGCACCGCGTAGGAGACCGTGGCACCGGCCGCCCGCTGATCGGTGTACGTCGTGACGTCACCGCCGAGGGTCTTGAGCAGCTTGCCGTCGGCGTAGACGTCGTACGCCGTGACCTTCACGTTGTCCGTGGAGGCGCCCCAGACCAGCTTGATCTCGCCGCCGGAGGGCTGGGTGAAGGAGAGGTTCGAGGGCGCGGTGGGGGCCTGGGTGTCACCCGAACTGCCCTTGCGGACAACAGAGTTGCTGTTCGGTGAGGCGTTGCCCGCCGCGTCGCGGGCCCGGACGTAGTAGGTGACGGTGGCGCTCGCGGGCTGCGTGTCCGTGTACGTGCGCACATCACCGGCGACGCTGGTGCGCAGCTCCCCGTCCGCGTACACGTCGTAGGCGGTCACGCCCTTGTCGTCGGTGGCCGCGTCCCAGGTCAGCTTGGGCCGGCCGGGGTCGGGCTCGGTGAGGGTCAGGTTCCTGGGCGCGGTGGGCGCCTCGTTGTCGCCGCTCGCGGGGCCGTAGATCTCCAGCTCGGACAACTGCCCCGCGTTCCGGCCGGTGTTGGCGCTGATCAGGACGCGCACGTACCGAGTGCTGGTGGTGTCGAAGGAGAGCGTGGCGGAGTGATCCGTCGTGTCGCTGAAGGCGTAGTCCTTCGACGCGGTCAGGTCGGTGAAGTCCGTGCCGTTGCCGCTGCCCTGGAGCTTCAGGGTCTGGCTGCGGGCGGCCCAGCCGACGGGCACGCGCAGCACCACCTGGTTGACGCGCGCCGACGCGCCGAGGTCGGCCTGGATCCACTGCGGCAGCTTGCCGTTCTCGCTCTCCCAGTAGGTGTCGCGATTGCCGTCGTTGGCGTGGGCGGCGACGTACTCCTCGGTGTGGCCGGAGGCCTTGAGGGTCTTGCCCCGCGCCAGGTTCTGCGAGGTGTCGTCCGCCGCGTGCACCTGCACCCCGCCGAGCTGGGCGGCGGGCCAGCCGGTGTTGGCGGTGATGTGCAGGCGCACGAAGCGGGTCTGCGCGGCGGGGAAGCGGACCGTCACCGTATTGCCGCTGCCGGGCTCGAAGGAGTGCGCGGCCGAGGCGGCCAGGGTGCTGAAGCCGGTGCCGTCCGGGCTGCCCTGGACGGCGAGGGTCTGCTTGCGGGCCTCCCAGGCCGGGGGCAGTTCGAGGACCACCTCGTCGACGCGTGCGGTGCGGCCGAGGTCCACCTGCACCCACTGCGGCAGGTCGCTGCCCGAACTCTCCCAGTAGGTGGCCGAGTTGCCGTCGGTGATGTTCGCCGCGCCGTACTCGGCCTTGCTGCTGCTCGACTTGGTGGGCTTGCCCGCCGCCAGGTCCGGTCCACCGGCGGCGGTGGCGGTGGCGGCCAGGGCGGGCAGGCCCAGCAGGAGCAGGGTGGCGGCGAGGGCGGCGGCGAAGTACCGCCGTCTCCGGCCGGCCGGCCGTTCCCTTCGGGGTCTTCGTGTCGTCGTTCTGCCCTGAGCGGGCCAGCTGCGGCTCATGGGTCTCACAACTCCCTCACGTGGGTCGACGCGCAAGATTTGGCGCGGAGAAGTTGGAGAGTTGCAGAGAACTGTCAATCTGACTACAGCCGGAGCGGAAGTTGTGACCGTGCGGCTCCGGTCCCCCTGTCAGGGCTGGTAGAGCCATGTGACGCCGTATCGAGGAGGGGTGGCGCACGGATCCTCCCGGCCCGGATCGCAGGGCCAACTGCCCCTGACAGCAGGGGCGATCAGGATTTTGCAATATATGCGCGAGATATTGTGCTGGTCTGTCGCCGGTGGTTGAGTGTGCGCCGCACCCGACAGCCACAGCACCGCGGCGGACCGGCCGTGCCCGACAGGGCCGCCCACGCGCCGCCGACCCGGCGCGCCCTCGCGCCGTGCAGCACGACCCGGAGGGGGTCCCCCGATGTCATCCATGAGCGGCCGTACGCTCGCACTCGCCACCGTCACCGTTCTCGCGCTGGTCGCGACGTCCGCCTGCGGCACCAGCAGCGACGAATCCGACGCGGACTCGGGAGGCAGGGTGAAGCTCGACGTCAACGGGCAGCCGCCCAAGACCCAGGCCTTCGAGCGCAAGCTCTTCGACCAGCACGTGGCACGGTTCGAGAAGGCCAACCCGGACATCGACATCGTGCCGCACGAGGGCTTCATGGACCCGAAGACCTTCAACGCCAAGCTGGCGGGCGGCAAGTTGGAGGACGTCTTCTACGTCTACTTCACCGACACCCGGTCCCTGATCGAGAAGAAGCAGGCTGCGGACATCACCGACGCCATCAAGGACATGCCGGGCCGCGGGGACATCCAGGACCCCCTGATGAAGATCTTCCAGGACGGGCAAGGCCGCCAGTACGGCCTGCCGACGTCGAACTACTCGATGGGCCTCGTCTACAACCGCGCGCTCTTCGAGAAGGCGGGCCTCGACCCCGACAAGGCGCCGAAGACCTGGGCGGACGTCCGCGAAGCGGCCAAGAAGATCGCCGGTCTCGGCGACAACCACGTCGGATACGCCGACTTCTCCAAGAACAACCAGGGCGGCTGGCACTTCACCGCCGAGCTCTACTCCCGCGGCGGCCGGGTCGCCCAGGAGAGCGGGGGCGAGTGGAAGGCGGCATTCAACACCGCCGAGGGCAAGGCGACCCTCCAGGACCTGCACGACATGCGCTGGAAGGACGACTCGATGGGCAGCAAGCAGCTGCTCCAGGTCGAGGACGTCCAGCGGATGATGGGGTCGGGCAAGCTCGGCATGTATGTCTCGGCGGCCGACAACATCACCGTCGTCGCCAAACAGTTCGGCGGGAAGTACGAGGACTACGCACTCGCCCCGGTGCCGGACGCGAAGGCCACCCTGCTTGGCGGCGAGGGCTACATGTTCAACGCCAAGGCGTCCCCGGCGAAGATCAAGGCCGGCGTCAAGTGGGTCCAGTGGCGCTACCTCAACCCCGGCCTCATCGAGAAGAACGTCGAGGACTACGCCGGGGCCAAGCTCCCGGTCGGCATCCCGATGCCCATGGTCCCCGACATCTTCGAGGGCCCGGCCCGCGACCGGATCGAGAAGGCCAAGCAGGACAACGCCAACATGCCGACCGGCAACTACCAGGCCTTCATGGACGCCGCACCGAAGGTGCCCGGCGTGATCGAACCGCCCAAGGCCCAAGAGGTGTACGCGGTCCTCGACTCCGTGATGCAGGCCGTCCTCACCAAGAAGGACGCCGACATCGACGCCCTCCTCGACAGTGCCGAGGACAAGGTCGACGCGATCTACGACGCCTCCTGATGAGCATGTCGCTGAAGAGCCCGCCCCGGGACACGGCCGCGCCCCCGCCGCCACCCGCCACCCGGCGGCCGCTCGCGGCCCGGCGCCGCGCCCTGCGCGAGCACCTGACGGCGTACGGGTTCCTCTGCGCCGCCGTGGTGATCTTCGCGCTGTTCTCGTGGTGGCCGATCGTCCGGAACGTGCTCCTCGGCTTCCAGCACGTCAATTTCGCCACCGGGAACACCTGGGCCGGCTTCGCCAACTTCGAGAAGCTGTTCAACGATCCGCTGTTCCTCACCGCCTGGAAGAACACCGGCCTCTTCACCCTGTACGCGCTGCTGCTCGGCTTCGCCGTGCCGTTCCTGACGGCGGTGCTCCTCAACGAGTTCCGGCACGCGCGGGCGTACTTCAGAGTCCTGGTCTACCTGCCGGTGATGCTGCCGCCCGTGGTCGTGGCCCTGATGTGGAAGTGGTTCTACGACCCGGGCCCCGGCCTCCTCAACGAGATCCTCCGCACCCTGCACCTGCCGACCTCGGCCTGGCTGGACTCCTCGTCCACCTCACTGATCTCCCTGGTCATCGTCTCCACCTGGGCGAACATGGGCACCACGACCCTGATCTACCTCGCCGCGCTGCAGACCATCCCGGGCGAGCTGTACGAGGCGGCCGAGCTGGACGGCGCCAACGTGTGGCAGCGTCTGCGCCACGTCACCGTCCCGCAGACCCGGTTCGTGCTCCTCGTCCTGCTGCTGCTCCAGATCGTCGCGACGATGCAAGTGTTCACCGAGCCGTACGTGATGACCGGCGGCGGCCCCGAGGACTCCACGGTGACCGTCATGTTCCTCGTCTACCGGTACGCCTTCGTCTACAACGACTTCGGCACCGCCAGCGCGCTCAGCCTGCTGCTCCTGCTCGTCCTCGCCGCCTTCTCCGCCCTCTATCTGCGGGTCACCCGCGCCGCCAAGGAGTGACCGCATGTCCGCCTCGACGCGCACGCTCGTACGCCCCGCCGTCCTGCGGACCCGCAAGGGGCGACTCGTCTACTGGTCGCTGCTCGCCGTCACGCTCGTCCTGTTCACGCTGGCCTTCGTCGTGCCGCTGTACTGGGCGGCGACCGGCGCCATGAAGTCCTCCACGGAGCTGGCGCAGTCCCCGCCCACCTACGTACCGAAATCCTGGCACCCGGAGAACTACACCAAGGCGTGGCGGGAGATGGACCTGGCGGACTACTTCCTGAACACCGTCGTCCTGGCCGGTGGTGCCTGGCTGGTCCAGCTGGCGGTGCAGGTGCCCGCCGCGTACGCGCTGTCGAAGCTGCGCCCCCGGTTCGGGAACGTGGTCCTCGCGATGATGCTGCTGACCCTGATGATGCCCGCCACCGCGCTCCTCGTGCCGGTCTACCTCACCGTCGTCGACGTACCCCTGTTCAACCGCAACCTGATCAACAGCCCCAGCGCGGTCTGGCTCCCGGCCGCCGCCAACGCCTTCAACATCTACATCCTGAAGAACTTCTTCGACCGGATCCCCGACGAGATCCTCGACGCGGCGAAGATGGACGGCGCGGGACCGCTGACGACCATGTGGCGCGTGGTCCTCCCGCTGTCCCGGCCGATCCTCGCGGTGGTCTCCATCCTCTCCATCGTCACGGCCTGGAAGGACTTCCTCTGGCCGCTCCTGGTGCTGCCGGACCCCGCCGAGCAACCGCTGAGCGTGTTCCTCCAGCGGGTGGCACAGGACACGCCGCTCAACTCGCTGGTCGCGGGGCTCGTGATGGCCTCACTGCCGCTGATCGCGCTCTTCCTCGTCTTCCAGCGCCAGATCGTCGCCGGTCTGGGCGCCGGGAGCCTCAAGGGCTGAGCGACGCCCGCCCCCGGCATCCACCCCCGCCCACAGGTCCGTACGCGTCTCGTACGAAAGGACACTCATTTGTCCAGCACGGAGTGGTGGCGCAGCGCTGCCATCTATCAGGTGTACGTACGCTCCTTCGCCGACGGGAACGGCGACGGCACCGGCGATCTCGCCGGCGTCCGCGCCCGCCTGCCCTACCTGGCCGAACTGGGCGTGGACGCGCTGTGGTTCACCCCGTGGTACCTGTCGCCGCTCGCGGACGGCGGCTACGACGTCGCCGACTACCGCGCCATCGACCCGGCCTTCGGCACCCTCGGCGAGGCCGAGAAGCTGATGACCGAGGCCCAGGAGCTGGGGCTGCGGTGCATCGTGGACATCGTCCCGAACCACGTCTCCGACCAGCACACGTGGTTCAGGGCGGCCCTCGCGGCGGGCCCCGGCTCCCCGGAGCGCGAGCTGTTCCACTTCCGGCCGTACTCCGAACAACCGCCCAACGACTGGGTCGGCGAGTTCGGCGGGGTGCCGTGGTCCCGCGCCCCGGACGGCGAGTGGTACCTCCACCTCTTCGCCCCCGAGCAGCCCGACCTCAACTGGAGCCACCCGAAGGTCCGCCGGGAGCACGAGGAGGTGCTGCGGTTCTGGTTCGAGCGCGGCGCGGCCGGCGTACGGATCGATTCCGCGGCGCTCCTCGCCAAGGCCGACGGGCTGCCCCCGATGGACCACGCCCGCCCGCACCCCTTCCACGACCGGCCCGAGCTGCACGAGATCTACCGCTCCTGGCGGCGGATCGCCGACGCGTACGGCGCCGCGCTGATCGGCGAGATCTGGCTGCCCGACGCGGAGCGGTTCGCCCGCTATCTGCGCCCCGACGAGCTGCACACCGCGTTCAACTTCGACTTCCTCTCCCGCCCCTGGGACCCGGCGCAGCTGTGGGAGTCGATCGATCTCACCCTGACCACCCACGCCCCGGTCGGCGCCCCCGCCACCTGGGTCCTCGCCAACCACGACGTCACCCGCACGGTCACCCGCTACGGACGGGCCGATGACACCGGCTTCGCCTTCGAACGCAAGCGCTTCGGAGTACCCACCGATCTGGCCCTCGGCACCCGCCGGGCCCGGGCCGCGGCCCTGCTCACCCTGGCCCTGCCCGGCTCCGTCTACCTCTACCAGGGCGAGGAGTTGGGGCTCCCGGAGGTGGAGATCCCCCGGGAGCTCGTCCAGGACCCGATGCACGCCCGCTCCGGCGGACTCGACCCCGGCAGGGACGGCTGCCGGGTGCCGCTGCCCTGGGACGGTGCCCCGGCCCCGAGCTGGCTGCCCGTACCGCCCGACTGGGCCGGACGCGCCGCCGAACGGCAGGCGCGGGACCCGGACTCGATGCTCTCCCTGTACCGGACGGCACTGCGGCAGAGGCGCTGCCTGGGGGACGCCGGGCCGCTGCGCAGGCTGCGCACGGACGAGCCCGGGGTGCTCTGCTTCGCCCGCGCCTCAGCGGACGACGGCCGGGCCGGGGCCGCCTGGATCACGCTGGTCAACTTCGGTCCTGACGACGTGGCGCTGCCGCCCGACGCCGAACTCCTGCTGGCCAGCGGCCCCTTGTCACCGCGGGGAATGCTGCCGCCGGACACCGCGGTCTGGCTGCGGGTCAAGGACAGGCTCTGAGCCGGTGCGTCCCCTCAGTGGGCGTTCTCCGTCGGGCGCAGGCTCTTGGGGATCTTCGCCCAGGTGAGCGCCGCGGCCACCAGCGGCAGCGCGGCCGCCATCAGGAACGTCGGCGTCATCCCCGAGGTGAACGCGTCGGAGGCCCGCGTCAGCAGGGCGCTTCCGGCCGGGCCCGTGAGCTCGGAGGCCACCCGTGCCGCCTCGCCGATCGAGTCGCTCACGGCGGCGGTGGTGTCGGCGGGGAGGCCCAGCTCGGGCAGGTTCACGCGGTAGAGCGCGGTGGCGACGCTGCCGAGGATCGCCACGCCCATCGCGGCGCCGAGCTCGTAACAGGTCTCCTCGACGGCCGCGGCACCGCTGACGTCCTCGGCCGGGGTGGCGGCCATCAGCGTCACGGACGCCGCGGTCGTCGCGACGCCGACCCCGCAGCCGAGCACCCCGAGCGCCACGGCGACCTCGCCGTACCCTAGCGGTCCCGACAGCTGCAGCAGCCACGGCAGGGCGAGTCCCGCCGTCATCAGCACCAGACCGCCGCCCATGACGTGCCGGATCGGCAGCCGGTGCATCAGCGCCGGGGTGACCAGCGAGGTGAGGACCAGGCCCAGCGGCGCGGGCAGCAGCCGGATGCCGGCCTCCAGCGGGGTGTAGCCCTGGCCGTACTGGAACCACTGGGTGATCAGGAACAGCGCCGAGCCCAGCGCGATCATGCCGAGGAAGATCGAGGCGGCGGCGATGGCGAAGGGCCGGGAAACGAAGAGACGTACCCGCAGGAGCGGGTGTTCGAGGCGCAGCTGGCGGCGGACGAAGACCGTGAGCGCCACGGCGGCGAGCACGAGGAGCGCCCAGGCCACCGGGTCGGCGGGCCCGCCCTTGCCGAGCTGCTTGATGCCGCCCGCGAGGGCGAGCATGCCGACGACGGACTGGCCGACGCCCCACCAGTCCCAGCGGCCCGCCCGGGGCTGGTGGGACTCGGGCAGGATCCACAGGCCGAGTGCGATGATCACCAGCGCGACCGGGATGTTGATCAGGAACGCGGAGTGCCAGCCGTCGTGCTGGACCAGCAGGCCGCCGACGACCGGGCCGAGCGCCATGCCGCCGCCGAAGACGGCCGACCACACGGCGTAGGCGAGGGCGCGCTCGCGGGCGTCGGTGAAGACCCTGCGCAGGATCGACAGGGTGGCCGGCATGATCGCCGCGCCGCCCGCGCCGAGCAGCGCCCGGGCGGCGATGACCTGCCAGGCTGCGGTCGCGAAGACGGCGAGCAGCGAGGCGAGGGCGAAGACGCCGAAGCCGATCAGGAGCAGCCGCTTGCGCCCCCACCGGTCGCCGAGCGCACCCGCCGTCACGAGGAGACCGGAGAGCACCAGGGCGTAGCTGTCGATGATCCACAGCTGCTGCACGGAGCTGGGCCGCAGATCGGCGACCAGGGACGGGAAGGCGACGTTCAGGATCGTGGTGTCCATGGCGATCAGCAGGAGGCTGCCGGAGAGGATCGCGAGGACGGCCCAACGCCGTGGATCACGAGGCGGGGTCATGTGGTGTAACACCTCAATTTCGAATGAGACACAAATGTCTCACATGAAACGTGAAGGTGTCTACCAGAGGCATCCAGTGAAGATCTACTGGGCCTCCGTGGCCTGCTCGGCTCACCCCACGCGCTGGAGTGCCTCCGGCGTGAGATCCGCGAGGCTCGGGTAGCCGTCGACGGCCATCAGCAGATCGGCCTCGGCGAGGAGCGAGCGCAGGACGTGGGTGACGCCGTCGGCCCCGCCGATCCCGAGGCCGTACGCGTACGGGCGGCCGACGCCGACGGCGGTGGCACCCAGTGCGACGGCCTTCACGATGTCCGCGCCGCCGCGCACTCCCGAGTCGAAGAGGACGGGCAGTCCGTCGGCGGCCTCGACGACCGCGGGAAGCACGTCGAGCGCGGGGAGCCCGCCGTTGGCCTGGCGCCCGCCGTGGTTGGAGCAGTAGATGCCGTCCACGCCGCCGTCCCTGGCCCGCCGCACGTCCTCGGGGTGGCACAGGCCCTTCACGATCAGCGGCAGTGACGTCAAGGAGCGCAGCCACGGAAGGTCATCCCAGGTCAGCGGGTTGCCGAAGACCTGCACCCACTTCAGGACCGCGGACTGCATGTCCTGTTCTGGCGCGGCGGGCAGCTGGGCGCGGAAGACCGGATCGCTCGTGTAGTTGGCCAGGCAGTGGCCGCGCAGCTGCGGGAAGTTGGCGGTGCTCAGGTCGCGGGGGCGCCAGCCCGTGATCCAGGTGTCCAGGGTGACGACGATCGCCTTGAACCCGGACTTCTCCGCCCTGCGCACCAGACTCTCGGCGAGTGCCCGGTCGGTCGGCGTGTACAGCTGGAAGAAGCCGGGAGTCCCGCCGAGCTCGGCGGCGACGGACTCCATCGGGTCGGCGGACAGGGTGGACGCGATCATGGGGACACCGGTCCGCGCGGCCGCCCGCGCGGTCGCCAGATCGCCGTGCCCGTCCTGCGCGCAGATGCCGAGGACCCCGATGGGCGCCATGAACAGGGGCGAGGGCAGCGTCATGCCGAACAGGTCGACGGACAGATCGCGTTGCGAGGCCCCGACGAACATGCGCGGTATCAGCCCCCAGCGCTCGAACGCGGTGACGTTCGCGCGCTGCGTCAGTTCGTCGCCCGCGCCACCGGCGACGTACGAGACGACGGAAGGGGCCATCGCGGCCTGCGCCCGCGACTCCAACTCCTCGTACGACATCGGGTACGTGGGAACGACGCCGCGCAGCCCGTCGAGGTAGATCTCGTCCTGATAGTCCTTGTAGGGGCGGGGCGTCGGGTTCATGAAAGTCGCCTTTCCCGGCGTGGATATGACACAGGCTCCAAGGGTCGCCCAGTGTCGTTCGATGTTGACGTCAGGGTCAATGGACGACAAGGGAAGCGTCGGCGGGCGGATTGGCGATCACGCTGCGAGGGCATCACCGTGGGGCAGGACCGGTCGCGCGCCACATGCCGCGACCCCGGTGGCGACATGGATCGCGGGTGGACACCGGTTTGTCCCAGGGAGGGGAGTGAGCTGCCATGCGTGCGCACCAGCGCGCCCATCGGCCGACGGAACGGGTCGAGTACGCGTTGCCGCCGGAGCCCGCATCGGCGGGCCGGGCACGGAGGCTGGCCTCCACGTTTCTCGCCGGATCCCGGCGCCGCAAGACCGAAGTGGCCGCCGAGCGCGTGGACGAGGCCACACTGGTCGTCTCCGAGCTCGTGTCCAACGCCGTGCGGTACGCGGACGGCGGCTGCCGGCTGCGCGTCGAGGTCACGGGCAACCGGGTGACCGTCGAGGTCACCGACGCCAGCCCGGAGCGTCCGCGCTTGAAGAAGCCGAGCATCGACCGGGAAGGCGGACGAGGCCTCGCGATGGTCCGGGAACTCGCCCACCGACTGGAGGTCGTGGGCGCACACCGCGGCGGAAAGACGGTCCGGGCCGTACTGGTCTGAAGGCGCCGCACGGCCCACGGCGCCGCACGGCCCACGGCGCCGCACGGCCCACGGCGCCGCACGGCCCACGGCGCCGCACGGCCCACGGCGCCGCACGGCCCACGGCGGGGCGCGGGCGGGGCGGGGCGGTATCAGGGTTCAGGTTCAGGTTCAGGAGATCTCCAGCGCCGCCTCGTCCGCGAGCGCCCTGAGCTGCGCGGCGATGGCCGCCGATACGTCACGCACCAGAGTGTCGCCGGTGTCCGTCAGGAACTGGTCCGCCATCTTCTGCGCCAGTTCGGTCTCCGCCTCCGCGGACTTCCCGCGCAGCTTCGCCGCGAGCGAGGCCTCGGACCTGGCGTGCCGCACCCACATCGGGAAGTCGGCCGTACGCATCCTGCGCATCATCTCGTCCCTGCCGAGCTTGACCCCCCACCAGACGGCGCCGAAGGTGACCAGGACCGCGAACGGCCCCGTCGTGGCGATGAGTGCGGTGCCCGCGCCGAACAGCACCGTCGCCACCACGGTGGCGACGGCGACGTTCATCACGCGTGCCACGTTCTCCACGATGCCGGTCGCCGCGCCCAGATCCACCTGGACATCGAATTCGCCCGCGCCCGTGACGCTCACCTCGGGCAGCTCCAGGGCGTGGGCGGGCAGCCGCCAGCGCTCCGCCAACGGCCGGGTGAGCTGCTCCAGTTCGGGAGCGATGGCGTTCTGCCAGTCGGCGATCACTTGCTTGAGGCGCGGGTTGGCGGGGTCCCTCAGCTCCTCGGCGATGTCCGCGGCCACCCGCTCCGCCATGTCCTGCAGCGTCACGAACTCGCGCTCGCGCCAGCGCTTGAAGGCCCCGATCACATGGCGCTCCGTCACCCCGCCCGCCACAGCGGTGCCGAGGGCGGCCGCGAGCTCCGGCAGGTGCTCCCGCGCGATCTCCTCGACCACCCCGCTGTGCAGCAACTCCTCGACCGCCGCGCGGAACCCGGCGGTGCGCACCGAGGTGCGGCCCGCGAGGGCCAGACCGCGGGCGATGGCGAACTCCGGCTCGCCGCCCAGGGCCACCCGGTCCGGATCGGCGACGAGCTCACGGCAGATCTCGCGCACGAAGGCCATCCGCGACGGGCCGCCGGTGAGGAGCACAAGACCGGCCGGGGCGGGGAGGTTCCCGAGGACCGTGGCGAGGTCCTTGCGGAAGGCATCCCGCCACGTCAGGCCGCCCAGCTCCGGGCGGGGACTGTCAAGGACCTCCTGCATGTCGGCGTACGAGAGGCGGATGTCGACCATGATCTCCTCGCCGTCGACCGCCTCGATGGTCTCCATCACGCCGATGCGGTTCTTCGGGTTCACCGCGAGCTGCTGCTGGTCCGTCCTGAAGTACTCCTCTTTGGCCCTGCGGCACAGGAGTTCGAGGTAGCGCGACTGGGCGGGCGAGATCGCGAGGGTTTTTTCGAGGAGCGGGCGCTGCGGGCTGCGGAGCACGAGGCGGCGGTAGATCTCCTTGTCGATCAGCGCCGCGCCGAGCCTGATGTTCCCGTGGTCGACGGGGCGTCCGCTGTGCTCGGACACATAGGTGTAGTCCTGGGTCGACGCCCCGTTGTCCACGATCAGGACCGAGCCGGTCACCCGGTGCGCGGAGCCGGACACCTCGCCGGAGTCGCGGGCGTACAGCAGGGCGGCCCGCGACTCCGAGACGACCTCCACGTGGCCGGGGCAGAGCTCGGAGAGGATCTTCGCGTACCGTCGGCGGGTCTCCGGCGGCCAGCCGGAGGGTGTGCCGAACACCCAGCGCAGCTCCTGCCCCGGGCGCGGCGGCGTCGTGTCCAGGACGTCCGCGACGATCCGGGTGACGAACAGCCGCAGAGGCGTGGCCACTTCGGGGCTGCCGAGGTCCGGACTCTTGAAGCCGAGGTACGGGCTGCCCTCGCGCGCGGTGATGGCGCTCTCCCCGACGAGCACGCCGAGCGTGGGGTGGTCGAGCACCGCGGAGATGTGCCGCCGCGCCCGGCTGCCCGGCAGGTCGAGCATCTCGGGCGGCGCGGTGCGGTCCGCGTGCGCCGAGGCGAGGGCGGTCTCGCCGTGCCCCAGGTCGAAGCCGATGACGATGGTGGTGGCCGGGTCGGTCACGGGTCAGCCCTCCTCGGTGGGTGGCGGTAGACGGGGACGATGCGGCGGCTGAAGGTCGGCGGCGGGCGGCTGAACGTCGGCGGCGGGCAGCGGGAGGACGGTGCCGCGGCGCAGCACGTGGGTGCCGTGGACCAGCGCGGGGACCTGGCAGCGGCCGGGGCCGCCCGGGACCGCGGGCGCGGCGAACTCGAAGAGCCGGGCGTCGTGGGCGGGATTGTGCGGGTCGTAGCCGATCGCCTCGATGCCGCGCTGCAGCCGCACCTTGTCGCGCAGGGCGGTGATCTTGGCGAGGGCGAGGTCGGGGCTGCCGCGCACGGCGGCCGTGAGGAGGTCGTGCAGGACCTCGACGAGGTCCTCGTCCTCGTCCCACGCGGGGGCCTTCGCGGGCTCGGCCGCCAGGGCTCCGAAGGACCGGTCGACCGCTTCGAGGGCGTGGCCGAGGGCGTCGAGGAGCCGGTCCTTCGACACGACGGGCTGCGGCGGCGGGGGAGGGGGCCAGGACGGCGGCCCCGCGTCGGCCTCGCCGCGCAGGAAGCGGACGAATCGGTTCGAGGACTGGGCGTGCCGCGGCCGGCCGGCGGCGGGACGCGGGGTGCCGGAGTACGGCGTGCCGAGCCCCCCGGGCGCGTGCACGAGGACGCCGCGCAGCGTGTGCCCGACGGCGATGCGGAGGGCGGCGAGCGCGTCGCGGACCGCGTCGCACCTCTCCCGCGAGGGGCGGTCGGCCTGGTCGAGCCACCGCTCGTGCAGCCGGTCGAGGAGGGCGCCGGTCTCCTGAGTGGCCTCGCGCACCGACAACCGCTCGCGGCGCGGGAGCACTTCGTCGCGGTGCCGGGCGAACAGCTCGGCGAGACCGGCCTCGGCGTACGCCATCGAATGCTCCCTCCGCTCACCGGGACGCTCAGCTCCCCGGGACCCCGGGACCCCGCGGATCCCCGGAACCCTGCCGACTTCGGACCGTCGCGGGCGCCGGAAAGTTCCCGGCCCGCCCCGCGGGACCGGATGGCCTACGCGTATGCCCCGGGCGCCGGATACTGCGACGGGACGACTTGGGAGTCGGTCGGGCCCGAGCGGGCGGAGCAGGCGCGGAAGCCGCCCTACCGTGGGACCGGCCGCGCTCCGCAGGAGGTGGCTCGCGCGGTCGCTCTCGGGGGACGGGTGATGCGTCGTGGACCTGACGCACAGCACGCTGGAACGGGTTTCGGACACCGAGCTGGTGTCACGCTGCAGAACCGGGGACCGGGAGGCGTTCGCGGAGCTCGCGGGCCGCCACCGGGCCAAGGTGTACGCCGTGTGCCTGCGCGTCACCGGCAACCCCGAGGACGCGGCCGACGCCGTGCAGGAGACGCTGACGCGCACCTGGCGCGGCCTGGTCGGCTTCCGCGGCACCGCGCGCTTCTCCACCTGGCTGTACCGCATCACCGTCAACGCGGCGCTCGCCGAGGTGGCGCGCCGCGCCGCGCGGCCGCGCCCGGCCGGACTCGACCTGCCGGACGAGGTGTACGACGTGCCCGCCGTCGCCGAACGGGTCGTGACGACCCTGTCGGTGCAGGATGCCCTGGACCGGGTGCCCCCGGAGTTCCGTGCGGCGATCGTGCTGCGCGAGTGCCTGCAGTGCAGTTACGCGGAGGTCGGCGAGATCCTCGGCATCCCGCTGAACACCGTCAAGAGCCGTATCTCCCGGGCCCGCCAGGCGCTCCTCGTCCTGCTTGGCCCGGAGCCGGAGGAGAGGCGGGGAGGGCGGCCGTGAGCGGTGAGGAGTGGGCCGACATGACGGTCTACCCCGACGTCGACCCGGACCGCGCCGGACCGGCCCCGCTGCTGCACCGGCTCTCCGCGGCCATCGGGAGCGTCCCGGACGACGCGTGGCGGCAGGCCGACTGGGAGCGGATGGTGGCGGCCGCGACAGGCGCCGCGGGCAGCGCAGAGTGACCGGAAGCGGGGGAAAGCACCATGGAACAGCCCGTCCTGGCCATCGACTTCGGCACGTCCGCGTCCTCGGCCGCGCTGCTGACCGCCGACGGCATACGGCTCCTGAAGGAGCACTCCACCGGCTCGTGGGCCTGGCCGACAGCCGTCTGCCTGCGGGACGACACCCTGCTGGTCGGGACCCCGGCGGAGCACCGCAAGAAGGTGCGCCCCGAGCTCTACCGCAGCGAGTTCAAGCGGGACATCGGGCAGGACGCGCCGATCCCGCTCGGGACACGTTCGTTCGCGCCGGGCGACCTCGTGGCCCAGGTGCTCACCGCCTTCCGCGCCGAGGCGACCCGGCTGACCGGCGCGCCGGTCGAGCGGACCGTGCTCACCGTCCCCGCCGCGTACGGACCGGCGGACCCCCGGCGGCAGGTCATGCTGCGGGCGGGCCGGGCGGCCGGTTTCACCGCCGTCGAACTGCTCGCGGAACCGGCCGCGGCGGCGTACGCGCCGGTGGCGGGGAAGCCCGTGGAACCCGGGCAGACCCTCCTCGTCTACGACTTCGGCGGCGGCACCTTCGACGCGGCCCTCGTGCGCCTGCGTGCGGGAGGCAGCCACGAGGTCCTCGGGCACGACGCGCTCGACGACTGCGGAGGCAGTGACATCGACGCCCTGCTGATCGCCGAGATCCGGGAGCGCGGCGGCGAAGGGATGGCGGCCCTGCTGCGCCCGCCGACGGAGACGGCCGCCGCCCGCACGGCGGCCCGCAGGAACGCCCTGGAGCTCGGCGACTTCGCCCGCGGACTCAAACACCAGCTGAGCGCGGACAGTTACGTCGAGGACGTCTTCGGCTCGACCGACGTCGTCGTCGAGCTCGACCGCAAACGCTTCGTCAAGATCGTCGCTCCCCTCCTCGCCCGCACCGTCGACTGCTGCCGGAACCTGGTGGCCGCCGCCGAACTGACGATGGAGCAGGTGGACGCGGTGCTCCTGGTCGGCGGCACCACGCGGATGCCCGCCGTCGCCGACCTGGTCCACCAGGCGCTCGGCCGCCCACTGCGCTCCGTCGAGGATCCCGAGCTCGCGGTGGCGCAGGGCGCCGCGCACTGGGCCGGATACGCGGGCGAACGCCGTCTGGCCCCGGCCGAACGCCCGCGCGGCGAGCGGCCGTTGAGCTGGCAGCTGCCCGGCGGCACGGCGGAGCTCGTGCAGTGGCTGCACGCGCCGGGCGCCCCCTACCCGCCGGGCCGGGCGCTCGCCCTGGCCCGCCCGTCCGACGGCAGCCTGTGGGAGCTGCGCGCCGACGACCGCCCCGGGCGGATCGTCGCGTGGCACGCGGCGGTGGGGCAGACGATCGTGTCGGGGGACTGGCTGGTGACGGTGGGCGGCCCGGCGCCCCCACCCCCGGGGCCGGGGGACGGCGGCAGCACCGCCTGGCTCCCCCGGGGAAGCCTGCTCCGCGAGGTCCGCCCCGAGCGGCCGGACGCGGAGATCACCGCCGTCGCGCTCTCGGCCGACGGACAGTGGCTGGCCATCGGCGCCGCCGACGGGACCGTGCGCGTACGGGAACAGGCGGGCGCCCGCGACCGTATGACCGTCCGCCATCCGGAGCCCGTCCTGGCCGTGGCGCTCAGCGGGGACGGGACGCTGGTCGCCTCCGGGTCGCGGGCCCCAAGGGTGCGCCTGGACCGGGGCGACGACAGTGCGGTCGTGGCCTCGGCGCACAGCGACTGGGTGCGGGCCCTGGCCCTGACGGCGGACGGGCGCTGGCTCGCCTCGGGGTCCGACGACGGGACCGTACATGTCCTGGACGTCCGGCAGGGCCGCCGTCTCGCCACCTTCCGGCACGAGAGCTGGGTGCTCTCCCTCGCGCTGAGCGCCGACGGCCGGTGGCTCGCGTCGGGGGAGCGCACCGGCGAATGCCGTGTCCGGTACGTGCCCGACGGGCGTGAGGTGTGGTCGATCCCCTTCGGCGCCCCGGTGAACAGTGTGGCGCTGAGCGCCGACGGGGAACGCCTCGCCCTCGGGGTGCAGAGCGGCCGTGTCCAGGTGTGGCAGGTCAGGGACCGCGTCCGCGAACTGACCGCGGACCACGGCGCGGGGGTCAACAGCGTCTCGCTCAGCGCGGACGGCAGCGTACTCGCCGTGGCGCCCGCACTGTGGAGGACCCAGGTCAGGGCGGTGCCGACGGGCCGCGTGCTGTGCGAGATCGAGCACCCGGAGGCGCTGACCGGCGTCTGCCTCAGCGGCGAAGGGCGCCGCCTCGCCACCGCCTGCCAGGACGGGACGGCCCGGGTCTGGGCCCTCACCCGCGAGGACACCGCGGACTGAGGTGCCCGGGAACATTCCGGGCCCGCCCCGGATCGAAGGTGCGGAACGCCGGAAGGGGAGGGCCATGCGTACGTACGACGCGTTGCGGGACCAGGTGCTCGGTCTGTTCGGGGGGCTTGAGCGCGCGGCCGAGGAACAGCAGGCCGCCGAGACGGTACGGCGCCTCGGCGCGGCCCGCGAACGGCTGCGGGACGGCGGACTGACCGTCGTCGTCTGCGGCGAGTTCAAGCGCGGCAAGTCCAGCCTGCTCGGCGCCCTGTTGGAGGATCCCGGTCTCTTCCCGGTGGACACGACGTACGCCACCCGTCTCGTGACCACGGTGCGGTACGGCGAGACGGAGCGGATCACCGTCGTCCTGGAGGGCGAGCGGGCGGGCCAGGACGGGGAAGGTGAGGTGGAGAGGCGCGCCATCGGCCGTGCCGAGATCGCGGACTACGCCACCGAGGGCGGCAACCCGCACAACATGCGCCGGGCCCTGCTCGTGGAGATCGAGACGCCCAACCGCAGACTGGCCTCCGGCGTGCACGTCGTGGACACCCCGGGTGTCGGCGGTGTCTACCGCGAGCACACCGCCGTGACGTCCGCCTTCCTGCCGACCGCGGACGCCCTGCTCTTCGTCGCGGACGCCACGCAGCCGCTGACCGAGAGCGAACTGGTCTTCCTGCGCCAGGCGGCCGAGGCGGCCAAAGTCACCGACGACATCGACGGCATCCTCTTCGTCCTCACCAAGACCGACGTGCCCACCGACAGCACGGGCATCCGAGAGAACACCGTCGCCAAGCTCGCCGAGGTCACCGGGCGCCGCGCCGCCGAACTGCCGCTCGTCGCCGTGTCGAGCCTCGCCAAGCTGCGCGCCCTGGAGTCGGGCAGCGAGCGCCATCTGCGGCTGAGCAACTTTCCCGCCCTGGAGGCGTTGCTGTGGCAGGCCCTGGAGCGTCGGCGCGCCAAGCTCCTCCTCGGCGGCGCGCTGGCCGACCTCGACGGCGCGGCGCTCGCGCTGTTGCGTCCCGTAGAGACCGAACTCGAGGTGCTCGCCCAGCAGACGGAGGACGAACTGGCCCGGCTCACACAGGAGTTGGAGCTACAGAAGAATCGTCTCGCGGGCCTCGGGAAGGGCGAGGCGGCCTGGCGCGCGGAGCTGCGGCGGCAGTTCAACGCGCTCGGCCGCGGGCTGCGCAGCAAGGGCCGCGAGGGCATCGACCGGGTGTGGAACACCTTCCAGACCGATTACCTCTTCCGGGACATGTTCCTCGCCGCCCCCGAGCGGCTCGTCGGCCAGCTCTCCTCGGACGCCACCGCCGTCGTCGCGAGCGTCGACGAACTGGCGCGCCGTCAGTCGGCCCGCATTCTGCGGGAGTTCAGCTCGGCGCACGGGCTCGACCTCGCCGAGCAGAAGGTCGGCGCGCTGCCCGACCCGCCGGTGCCGCCGCTGAAGGTGACCGGCCGTCTCGGGGACGACCGGGCCCCGGGCGCCGGGATGCGGGCCGTCCGCGAGACGTCCTTCGGTACGAGCACGGGCGCGGGCATGGGCTTCGTGATCGGCAGCTTCGCGGGCCCGGGTCCTGGCAGTGCGATCGGCGCCGCCATCGGGGCCCTGGTCGGAGCGGGCATCGGTCTCGCCAGTGCCATCCGGACCTCCCGGCACGGCAACCGGCAGCAGCAACGCAACGGCTTGCAGACCCAGTTGGCTCCGCTGCGCGCCGCCCAGCAGCGGCACATCGAGGACGCGGTCGCCGAGATGACCGACGAGCTGATCGCCGCCGTCATGACGGAGCTGGACAGCCGGATCCGCCAGGAGCACGAGAGCGTGACGGAATCCCTGGCCCGGATCAACGGCGCGCGGGCGGCGACCCGCGCCCAGGCCGCCGAGCGCACGACCCGGCTGCGGCAGCGGCGGGCCCCGCTCCTCGACGTACGCAGGAAGGCCGAAGCGCTGCGTGCGGAGACCGCGGCGCTGGGGCACGCGGAGCACGGGCCCGCCGCCGGTGGCGCCGACGCTGATGGTGATGGAGATGGTGACGGCGAGCGCGGCGGCCGGGACGACGACAGCGGGTGGGCGGACGCATGACCGAGCACGACGGCTACGACGGTGACGACGGCCACGAAGCCCACCACGCGGAGCCCGAAGCAGCCCACGCCGAGCCGGAGTTCACGGAGCCGGACCCGGGCCCGGGCCCGGACCTGTTCGGCCGCCCCGACGCGGACACCGCCGAAGCCACCGCCGCCCCGGAGGACATCGCCCGCTGGCACGAGCAGCAGGCCCACGACACATGTGCCGTCGTCGGCCAGGAGTTCCTGATCGACCGGTTCACCGGTGTCGACCACACCGAGGAGGAGCTGGTCGCCGTCGCCGAGGCCGAGGGCTGGTACCGGCCGGGCGGCGGCACCCCCATCGACGACGTCGGCAATCTCCTGGAGCACTACGGCGTGCCCGTCGAGCGCTCCGAGGGAGAGACCCTGGACGGCCTGGCGTCCGCGCTCTCCGACGGTGCGGGCGTGCTCGTCGCCGTCGACGGCGACGAGATCCTCGCCGCCGACCCGGAGAGCCAGCAGCTCGCCGACCGGATGGGAGTGCCGGACCAGGGCGCCGACCACGTGGTCCAGGTCATCGGGATCGACCGCGACGACCCCGACCACCCCCAAGTGATCCTCAACGATCCCGGCCGCCCGGACGGGGCGGGCCTCGAAGCGCCCGAGCGGGAGTTCCTCGCCGCCTGGGAGGACTCGGGCCGGTTCACGGTCACCGCCGGAGGGAGCCGCCATGCCTGATCCGTACGCGAGCCCGCCGAAGTCCCGCGGACCCGCCCCCGTCCGCACCGAGGAACTCCTCGTACGCCTGCGCCGCATGCCGCTGTTCCGGCAGCTCGCCCCCATGGAGTCCGGCCTCGGCTGGCCCGTGCCCCTGCGCCTCGGTCCGGCCTCGGGCGACGCGGGCCGGATCTGTCTGCGCGTGCCGCTCTTCGGCATGCGCCCGCGGACCGGCGGCGGCGCCGAGCTGTTCCCGCCGTTCGCGACGGTCACCCTCGACCGCGCCACCGGCCGCCCCATGGAGTACGTGGACCTGCGCCTCACCCGGCCGTGGCCCGTGCCGGACCGCCCCGAACCGGCGGGGAGCTTCCCGCACGCGGCCGTGAGCGGCACCGTCGCCGACTACCGCGCGGCCCGCGGCGAGCTCCTCGCGCTCTACGACGACCTCTGCGACCACCTTGCCGCGCGCACCCCCTTCGCCCGCGGGGCGCGCTTCTCCGCCCTGCTGCGCACGCTGCTCGAACCGGGCCTCGAACCGTACTACCGGGCGCTCGGACCGGAGTTCTTCGCCCACTTCCTCGGCACCGCGCTCGGCCCCGCGGAGGACACCGGTGCTCCATGACCGCGCGGACGCCGCGTTCGTCGCGGCGGACGAACTCCTGGGCATGTCCGAGGAGTTCGACCGGGCCAGGGCGATGCTGGCCGAGCAGCGCGCCAGGATCGCGGCGCCGCTGCGCATCGCCCTCGTCGGCCGGGTCAGCTCGGGAAAATCCACCCTGGCCAACGCCCTGCTCGGCGGTGATCGCGTCCCCACGGGCGTCGAGGAGCTCACGTACAACGTCAACTGGCTGCGGCACGGTCCGTCCCGGACCCTCACCGTGCACTTCACCGACGGCACGCCGCCGCAGCGCCGCGACATCGACGAGCTGGAGAAACTGACCGTGCGCGCGCGAGGCACCCCCGAACTCGCCGCGCTGCTGCGCCGCATCGACTACCTGGAGATCACCGACCCGCACCCCTACTTGCGCGCCTTCGACCTCGTCGACACCCCGGGCCTGGACTCGCACTTCGGCGAGGACTCCGCGAACACACTGCGGTTCCTCGCCCTCGACGAGGGCGACGTCCGGGCGGCGACGCTGGGCCAGGCCGCCAAGGCCGACGCGCTCGTCCTCGTCTTCGCGCGCGGCCTGGCGTCGTCGGAGGAGGAGCTCCTGCGCGACTTCACGGGCGCGGACGGGGGCGCGGGCGTCGGGGGCGCGGGGCCCGTCACCACGGTCGGCGCGCTCACCAAGGTCGAACTGTTCTGGCCGGCCCACGACGATCCGGTCGCCGAGGGGCGCCGGGTGGCCGGGCGCCTGATGGAGGCCGCGGGCGCCCGGCGGCTGCTCTACGACCTGTGCCCGCTGGCGAGTCTGGTCGGCGCGGCCGCGGGCAGCTGCACCGACGAGGACGTCGCGGACCTGACCGCCCTCGCCGCGCTGCCCCCGTCCGACCTCGCGGACCGGGTGTACTTCGGCGCCGAGTTCGCGGCGGGGGAGATGCCCGATGTGCCGGTCCGCGCCGCCCGCCGCCGCGCGCTCCACGGCCGTTTCGGCGGCTACGGCATCGTGCGGGCGGCCGGGCTGATCCGTGCGGGCGCCGACACCCGCGCGGAGCTCGGCGCCGAGCTGTACCGCGTCAGCGGCCTGGCGGACTTCCGCGCCCTCCTCGCCGACCACTTCGGGCACCGCGCCGAACTGGTCAAACTGGCGCGCGCCGTGCGGCAGTTGCGCGCCCTGCCGGACCTCGACGGGGGCTCGGCGCGCACGCGCGCGACCCTGCGGGGCGCCGCCGCGGCCGTCACGCGCCTGGAGCACGCGGAGCACGCCTTCGCCGAACTCGCCGTGCTGCGCGGCCACTACAGCGGCGCCGTCCTCCTGGAGCCGTCCGACGCGGCCGACCTGCTCCGGATCACCGGCGAGTACGGGCACGACCCGCACGTACTCCTCGACCTTCCGGCGGACGCGCACGGCCCGGACCTGCTCGCCCGCGCCCGCGAGCGCCTCACGCACTGGGCGGTTCTGACGGCCGACCCCACGTACTCGGGCGCGACACGGCGTGCCTGTCAGGTCGTCCGGCGCTCCTACGAGGTGCTGGTCGGCCGCCTCGCCGGTCCCGGCCGGTACGGCGCGCCGGGCCCGTACGCATGACGCCCGGCGGCCCGGCCCCCCCCCGCGGAAACTCCGTTGCGAGCCGGATCCCCGTCACCGGAGAGTGGAGCCATGACCACCTCCCTCGTACCGCCCCCCGGCCTGACCGTGCGCCCGGCGACGCTCGCCGACGCGGCGGCGGTGTGCGCCCTCCTGAACGAGGTCGATCTGCTGGAGATCGGCCGCGCCGACACCGAACTGTCCTTCGTCGAAAGTGACTTGAAGCACCCCGAGGTGGACCTGGACCGCGACTCCTGGCTGCTGTTCGACGGCGACCTGCTCGTCGGGTACGGACTGTTGTGGGACGAGTCAGCGGGCGAGCGCATCGACATCGACCACTACGTCCTGCCCGGCCGCCCGCAGGGAGCCCTGCACCTCCTCGACCTGATGGAGGCCCGCGCGGGCGAGCGCGCCGCGGCCAACGGCGCGACCCGCGCGGTCGTGCACCTCCACCTGACCGCCGAGCCCACCACGGACCCGCGGGCACTGCGGGAGCGTGGCTGGCGCACCGTGCGCCGCTACAACGTGATGGAGCGTCACATCAGCCCGGACGCCGACAAGTCGCCCGTGCCGCCGCCCGGCGTGGCACTGCGCACCTGCCTCGCCGAGGAGGACCGCCGACGCGCCCACGCCCTGCTCCAGGAGACGTTCCAGGAGCACTTCGACCACCAGCCGCGCACGTACGCGCAGTGGCTGGACGACATCGACGCCGAGCGCGTCGACTGGTCCCTGATGTGGGTCGCCCACGTCGAGGGCGTGGGCGACGCCGCCGTCCTGCGCACCCACAACGACCGCCCGTCGATGGGCTGGATCGGCCACCTCGGTGTCCTGGCCGCGGCCCGCGGACGCGGCATCGGCAGCCACCTCCTGCGCCACGCCTTCGGGCACTACGCGGCCCTCGGGCGCGACCGGATCGGCCTGGGCGTGGACACCGACAACAGCAGCGACGCGCTGTCCCTGTACGAGCGGCACGGCATGACGCTCGATCACGCCGTCGACACATGGGAGCTGACACGCCCGGTCTGAGAGCCTGTCTCTGAACCCCCGCCCGCGCCCTACTGCGGCACGTTCAGGACGAAGTCGAAGTCCGCCTCCTTCCGGTTGCCGACGGACCGTACGTTCATGAGCAGCCGGGCGTCGAAGATCGTGTCCGTGTTGTTGCGCGGTTCGCCGGGGAAGTACAGCTGCGTGGTGAGGATCCGGCGGCCCGGCGCCTGCACCTTGACGTGCAGGTGGCGGGTGCGGCCGGGGTAGAGGCCCGGCACGATCGTGGTGAGCTTGAACGCGCCGTTGGCGTCGGTGAACTGGTGTCCGCGGAAGCGGAACCCCGTGTTGTCGTACGTGCCGTAGGTGTCCGCCTGCCAGAAGTCCAGCAGGGCCCGGGCTATCGGCTTGCAGGCGAGTCCGAAGACGTAGCCGGTGACGGTGAGCGGCACGCCCGGGGTGCCGGGCTGGACGAGCGACGTGCGCTGCGGGGAGTTGGGCTTGAAGTACGGGCCTTCCGTCTGCGGGATCGTCGGGTCGTCGCCGTCGTCACAGGTCGGCGTCGCCTCGATGGCCTCGCCGCGCTCGTGGGCGGTCCGCGCAAGGGCGGGCACGCCCATGAGGGACACGGGCACGGCGATGCCCATCGCGGCGGCGGCCCGCAGGACGGTCTTGCGGGTGGGGCCCTTGCTGCCGTTGACCGGGCCTGGGGTGCCGTCCTCGTCGGGGGCGCCGTCGGCTGCGCCGGGGGTGCCGATCTCGTGGTCCATCGCTCCTCCTGAGCCTGAAAGGGGTGGGTGGGTTCCGGATCGGCTATGAAGCTATGCGGGGGAGGAGGGCCCGGCGATGGACTCCAGCCGGTGGTCGTGGTGAATATCGCCGCCGCCGCGCCGGAAGCTCCCGGGGCTCGCGCCGGTCTCGCGGCGGAAGAAGCGGCAGAAGTAGGCCGGATCCCCGAACCCGACCCGGCCCGCGACCTGACGTACCGACAACTCCGTGCGCAGCAGCAGCCGTTTGGCCTCGTGCACGCGGGTCTGGCGGATCAGTTCGCCGGGGGTGCGGCCGGTGCACGCCTTCACCGCCTCGCTGAGATAGCTCACCGAGACGCCGAGCCGCTCCGCGCTGGAGCGCACCGACTGCAAGGCGCCTTCGGCGGAGCCGAGCAGCGTCACGAAGTCCTCGGTCACCGAGACGGGGCGGGAGTGCGGGGGCGCGACCGGCGCGTCCGCGTGGGGTGGCGCGAGCGGTATCGCCGCGGCCCGGGGCGCCGGGAGCCGGGCCGCCCGCACCACGAGGACGTGCAGCAGGGCCCGCAGGACGCTCTGGAACCCGTGGGCCCCCGACCGGTACTCGCCGTCCAGGTCGGCGACGAGCCGCCCGGTCCAGCGCGCCGCGTCCTCGGGCAGGTCGAGCCAGGAGCGCCGGGCGAGCGTCCGCAGGACGTACCGGTCGGCGGGATGGTCCACGAGGAAGTCGTCGGTGAAGAGGATGACCTGGCCCTCCAGACCGGTGACGTTCTCCCACTGGTGGACCTGGCCGGGCGCGATGAAACACAGGTTCGGCGGCCGCAGCGTGAAGCGGTTCAGGTCGACGACGTGCCCGCCGGTGCCGCCGGTGACGTGGACGATCTCGTGGAAGGTGTGCCGGTGCGGGAAGGACGCACGCGACATGGGCCCGATGGTGTCGAACGTGCCGATGGCGAACGGCAGGGCGTTGGGCATCGGCACCTGCAGCCGGTGGGTCGGCATGCCGTCCTCGCCCGGCTCTCCGTTGTTTCCCTCACCCGGCAGAACCGTTGTGCCGCGCATGCGCAGAGCTCCTCATCGGCCGACAGTTGGTCCGGACCATTCGGCTCCCCACCCTGGCATGCGAGGGCTTGCCGGACAGGACCGCGATTGCGCCGAAACCCGGGGCCCGTACCACGCGCTCCGGCCGGAACTCACCAGGGTCCGGCGGGCCGCTCCCCGTCCGTGACGCCGTAGCGGCGCACGGACCGTGCCGCCGCGCGGTCGCCGATGGCGGCGTAGTGCGCCGCGAGAAGATCCGGCGCGCCCCGCGTCCCGCTGTCGACCGCCTGGTGCAGCAGTGAACGGACCGCGGAAGGGTCGTCGGCGTGCAGGCGGGCAAGGCCGAGCAGGGCCCGGCCGTCGCCGCACGCCCGCGCTCGTTCGTACGCGGCCTCGGCGGCGGCGCGCAGGCCTCGCTCCTCGCACAGCTCACCCGCCCTGATCAGCGCGGGCGCGCTGGACACGGCCGAGAGGGTCCGTTCGAACTCCGCGGCGGCGCCTGTCTGCGCGTACGCGGCCAGCAAATTGCCGACGGTCTCGGGCACTTGGGGGTCCCCGACGGACCAGTCGGCCTCGACCGTGTCGATCACCCCGGCCGGATCCTCCGCTTCCCACAGCGCGTCCGCGAGCTCACGCAGCGCCTGGCGGTCCCCCGCGCGGGCCAACCCCTTGGCGAGATCGAGCGCTTCGGCCGTATGCCCTTCGCGCAGCAGGCGGCGTACGAGGAAGAGGCCGGTCCCCGTGTCGCCGTGCTCGGCGGCGAGCAGGGCCTGGGCCTGGGCGGCGGCGTGCTCCCCGGCGTCGGCGTAGTGGCCGGGGAGGCGGCGCAGGTCCTCGGCATGTCCCTCTTCGAGCGCTTCCGCGATGGCCTGATCCCTGCGGGCCGGGTCCTTGGCGTCCTGCCACAGGCTCGCCAGATCGCCCCGGGCCGCGTGCTCGCCGAGTGCGACGGCGCGTCCGTAGGCGGCCGCCGCCTCCTCGGGGAGGTCCTGCTCGGCGTAGAAGTCGCCGAGTGCCCGCCAGACGTCGCCGTCCTCGGTCGCGGTGGCCTCGGCGAGCGCCTGCGCCTTCCGGGAGGCGTCCCCCACGTCGTCGGCGATGTGGGCGAGCAGCACCCAGCCCACGGGCCACCCGCCGACGATCGCCTTCTCCGCGGCCGCGGCCGCCGCGCCGTGGTCCCCGGCGGCCCAGAAGAGGGACGCGGCGGCCAGCGACCACCCCTCCCAGCCGGGGCACGACCCCAGCGCCAGCAGGGCGCGCGCCGAACCGGCCGTGTCGCCCGCCTCATCGCGCCGGTTGGCCAGGCGCTTGAGGGCCTTGCCGTAACGGTGCTCGACCGCCGCGCGGCGCCCCGCCGCCTCGGCCCCGCGCGCGTCGCCCGCCTCCTCGCGCAGATCCGTCAGGTACTCGTACGCGAGCGCCGAGTGGAGTCGCTCCGGTTCCGAGAGGAGGGCGATCGCCTCGGGTATCCGGCCCTCGGCCGCCAGCCGCTTCGCCTCGGCGACGAGCGCCCCGGAGTTGCCCGCGGCCGCGAGACGGCGGGCGAACGACAGCCGCCGCTCGCTCTGCTCTTTGGCGCCGAGCTTGTCGGCGAAGTGCTCCAACTCCCAGCTCTGCAAGCCTTCCGCGGTGTGCAGGGCCCGCTCGACGTCGCCGTGTTCGAGCAGGGTCAGGCTCAGCTCCCAGCGGACCTGATCGTCGTCGTCCGCCGTGTCCGCCACCTTCCGCAGCCACTCGATGGACCGGGCCAAGTCGCCGTCCGCGCGCAGCAGTCGCGCCAGTTTCAGTGCGGGACGCCGGTGTCCGAGGTCCAGCGCCCGCTGCGCGGCGTCGTCCGCCGCGTCCGCGTGCCCGGCGCCCTGGTGCAGGCCCGTCAGCAGGCTGTACGCGCGCACGGACGGGCCCGCGTCGAGGGCCTGCCGCGCCAGCCGGGCGCTGACGCGGTACCGGGCGCGGGAGCGTGCCGCCTCCGCGAGGTCCAGCAGGCGGTGCGGTGCGGGGACGTGCTGGACGGCCGCTTCCCACCAGCCCTCGGGCGGACAGGTCAGCGCGCGGTTCAGGGAGATCCGCTGGTTCAGGTAGTCGGCGAGTTGATACGTCGGTACGTCCCCCGGCGATCCGCCGGAATCGGTGCTGGTGCTGGTGCCGGTGCCGGTGCCGGTGCTGGTGCCGAGTGTCGTCAGCGGCCCCGGGACGCCCCGGCACGGCGCCCCGGCGTCGTCGAGCGCGCGCCGGAACCACGTGTCGCGCCAGTCGGGGCCCTGCATGCGCAGGTACGGCTCCGGAAGGAGCGCCCGCGCCGCCGCGGCCAGGAACGGTTCCGTGACGTCGTGGGCGTGGCCGAGGCGGGCGGCGTCCACGGCCGCGTCGACCAGCGCGCGCGTCTCGGTACCGCCCTGGTAGCGGGCGACGAGCTCCCGGCCGCCCGCCAGGTACTGGGTGGCCTGGGCCCGGTCGGCGCCGAAGGCCTCGGCGAGCCGCGGATCGCTCCGCACAGCCGCCGCGACCTCGGCCTCGGACGCGCTGCGGAAACCGGTGTCGGTCAGGTGGATCTCGCGGTCCTTCAGGAGCTGGGCGGCCGGGGTGTCGCGGGGGCCGGTCAGCTCCTTGTGCCGTTCGGGCCAGAGGGTGCCGAGGATCAGCACGGGCCCGCGACCGGGGGCGCCGAGCAGCTCCTGCAGGGCGCGGGCGGCGGGGTCGTCGGCCGAGGGGGTCAGATAGCGCTGGGTCTCGTTCAGCCACAGCACGGTACGGGGGATGACGGGACGCGCGGCAAGCCCGGCGACGAGGTCCTCGGCGCTCGGGGGATGCCAGAGCCGCCACTCGGGGCCGAGGAGGGCCAGCGCCTCGAAGCAGGCCCGGGTCTTGCCCGTCGAGGAACCGCCGATGAGGACGGCGAGCCTGCCGCGGCCCGCGGCCGCTTCGGAGACGACGGCGCGCAGCGCGCGGTCGTGCTCGCGCAGGACGTACGGAGGCTGCGGCGCGAGGCCGGTGTGCGGCGCGGCGGTGTCGATGGCCCGGTGGACGCCGAGGGCCGTGGCGTCCCGGTCCACGTCGCGGATGGCCGCGGCGGGCAGGGAACCGGGCGCGCTGGGCGGGTCGGTGCCGGTGTCGGCGGTCTTGAGGATGAGGCGGCGCAGCGAGACGTACGTCTGGTGCTCGGGCGAGTCCGGGCGGGCGATGGACGAGTGGTCGCCGTCCAGGCTGGTGGCCTCGGGGAACACGCTCTGCGCGGAGGCGGCCGTGACGATGTTGTCGGATGTGCCCGCGTACACGGAGAAGGGGATGGGGCAGGTGCGGGCGGTGATCTCGTGGGCATTGACGACATCACGCAGGACGATGCGCTGGGTGTACTTGATCTCCGGGACCAAGGGTCGCAGTCGGCTTTCCTGGGGGTGGCGCGACCCGAGGAACGCGCGGCGCAGTGACATGAGGATCTCGGAGCCGTCGTTGGGGCAGGCGAGGAGCACGATCCGGCCGATGCGCGCGAGATCCCTGCCGCGCCCGTCGGTGAGCATCCGGGTCAGGTAGCGCTGCACGATCAGGCCGCCCTGGCTGTGGGCGATCACCATGAGGCGGGGGAGCGCCTCGGTGCGGGTATCGATGTACTCCCGCAGGCTGTCGGCGGCGATGTCGAACGAGGGGAACGTCCGGGTGGGGGTGAAGCGCCGCAGTCCGGTGGCGTAGCGGAAGGCCAGCGTCTCCACGAAGCCCAACGCGGGGTCGGCCGCGATGAGTTGGCGCAGCGGGTCCCACATGGCCGGGCCGGACCGGATTCCGTGCACAAGGACCACGCCCAGTCGACGCTCGCTCAAAGCAACCTCCGGTGTGACGGCCGAGGCCGTGGATTATCCGGCAGGCGCACCCCTTCTCGGAAGTGTCCCAGCGTGACAGATGTCCCAGTGCGCCAGATGGCCCATTGAGTCAACTGTCCCACTGGGACAGTTTGAGGAGTACAGTCGAAGCATGAGCAACGGACAGGGCCGCAGGACCCGCAAGGTCCAGGAGAGCCGGGAGGCCATGGCGAACGCCGCCGTGGACCTGGTCCTCGCCCACGGCCTCGACCAGGTCACCGTCGAAACGATCAGCGAACGCGCCGACGTCTCGCGCCGCACCTTCTCCCGGTACTTCACCGGCAAGGAGGACGCCGTGGTCGACGCCCTGCGCGCCGACTACGCACGGATCAACGCGGCGCTCGCCGCCCGGCCCGCCGGGGAGAGCCCGCTCACGGCCTACTACCGCGCCCTGCGGAGCTGGCTGGACGGCGAACCGACCGCCTGGCACCGACTGGCCCGCTCGGGTGACCTGCTGCGCCTGCTCCACGCGGAGCCGTCGCTGCTGCCCGCCTATCTGCGGGTGCAGGACGAGGCCGAGACCGAGTCGGTGGCGATCGTCGCGCACCGGCTCGGCCTCGACGCCGAGCGCGATCTGCGCCCGGCGCTCGCCGTCTCGCTGGCGGTCGGCGCGTTCGGCACCGCCGTGCGGTTCTGGATCGCGCCCGGCGGGCACGCCTCTCTGCCGCAGCTCATCGACACGGCGTTCGTGGCCCTGGCCGACGAGCCCGCACCCCGTACCACCACCATCACCACGTGAAACCAGGCACCACCATGAGCACAAGCACCAACTCCACCAGCACCAACTCCACAAGCACCAACTCCACAAGCACCGCCTCCACGAGCGCCGCCTCGGAGTTCGCTGGGAAGACCGCCCTCGTCACCGGCGCCGCGTCCGGCATCGGCCTCGCGGTGGCGCGCCGCCTCGCCGCGGCCGGAGCGGCCGTGGTCGTCGCCGACTACAACGAAGAGGGCGCGCGTGACGTGGCCCGAGCGCTCACCGAGAGCGGTGGCCGGGCCGCGGCCGTACGGGTCGACGTCACCGACCCCGACTCCGTGCGCGACGCCGTCGAGTACACGGTCGAGACCTTCGGCGGGCTCCAGCTGGCCGTCAACAACGCCGGGATCGCCGGGGCCTCCGCCCCGACCGGGGAGTACGCGGTCGAGGACTGGCAGCGCGTGATCGACACCAACCTGAACGGTGTCTTCTACTCCCTCCGCCACGAGCTGCCGCACCTTCTCGCCGCGGGCGGCGGCGCGGTCGTCAACATGTCCTCGATCCTCGGCACCAACGGCTTCGCGGGCTCCGCCGCGTACTCCGCCGCCAAGCACGCGGTCGTCGGCCTGACCAAGACCGCCGCCGTGGAGTACGCGGCCCGCGGCGTCCGCGTGAACGCCGTCGCCCCCGGCTTCATCGACACCCCGCTGCTCAAGGACGACGAGGCCCAGCGCGGGCAGCTGATCGCGCTCCACCCCCAGGGCCGCCTGGGCACCGCGGACGAGGTCGCCGACCTCACGCTGTTCCTGCTCTCGGACCACGCCTCGTTCATCAACGGCAGCTACCACCTGGTCGACGGCGGCTACGCGGCCCGCTGAGGAAGCAGGCAAGAAGAAGCAGGCAAGAAGAAGCAAGCAGAGAGCAGAGAGAGGCACACCCGAGATGTCAGGACAAGAAGTCGCCGGACTGCCCGCCGAGATGAAGGCCGTCCAGTACCGCCGCATCGGCGCGGCCCCCGAAGTCGTCACCGTCCCACGCCCCGCGCCGGGCCCGGGCCAGGTGCTCCTGAAGGTCACCGCCGCCGGCGTCTGCCACTCCGACATCGCTGTGATGAGCGGCCCCGCCGAATCCCTGGGCTTCCCGCTGCCGCTCACCCTCGGCCATGAGGGGGCCGGGGTGGTCGCGGCCCTGGGCGAGGGCGTCACCGGGCTCGCGCTCGGTGAGTCCGTAGCCGTGTACGGGCCGTGGGGCTGCGGGACCTGTCTGATGTGCGCGCAGGGCAAGGAGAACTACTGCACGCGCGCCGCCGAGCTGGGCATCCGCCCGCCCGGACTCGGGGCGCCCGGCGCCATCGCCGAGTACATGATCGTGGACGACCCGCGCCACCTCGTGCCCCTCGACGGCCTCGACCCGGTGACCGCCGTGCCGCTCACCGACGCGGGCCTCACCCCGTACCACGCGATCAGGACCTCGCTGCCCAAGCTGACCCCCGGCAGCACCGCCGTGGTCATCGGTACCGGCGGTCTCGGCCACGTCGCCATCGAGTTGCTGCGCGCGCTGACCCCGGCCCGCGTGATCGCCCTCGACGTCACCGAGGAGAAGCTGCGCCTGGCCCGTGAGGTCGGCGCCCACGCTGCCGTCCTGTCGGATGCGGCAGCGGCGGGCGAGGTCCGCGAGCTGACCGGGGGCCTCGGCGCCCAGGCGGTGTTCGACTTCGTCGGGGCGCCGCCCACCGCCGCGACGGCGATCGCGTGCGCCGCGGTGGAGAGCGACGTCAGCATCGTCGGCATCGGCGGCGGGGCCGTCGCCGTCGGCTTCGGCACGACCCCCTACGACACCGCGGTCCGCTCCCCGTACTGGGGCAGCAGGGCCGAGCTGATAGAGGTCCTTGACCTGGCCCGGTCGGGCGTGATCGACGTCCATGTGGAGACGTACGCGCTGGACGACGCGCCCAAGGCCTACGCGCGCCTGCACGAGGGCCGGGTGCACGGCCGGGCGGTCATCCTGCCCAACGGCTGAGCTACTGGGCGGGCGCCTGGAAGGGCGCGCCGCTCAGCAGCCCGGCCAGATGCGCGGTGTTCGCGGCGAGGGTCCGGGTGGTGGAGGCGACCGCGTCCGGCGTCTCGTCGAGGTCCTGGTAGTCGGTGCCCTGCATGGCCTCGCCCACCCAGTACGTCACGGCGCCCGGGGCGAGCGAGAAGCCGACGTCGTTGAGGCCCTGGAAGACGTCGGCGCTCACCTTGTGGGCGCCGTCCTCGTTGCCCACCACCGCCACGGCCGCCACCTTGCCGTAGTACAGCGGGCGGCCCTGGTCGTCGGTCTCGGAGGAGTCGGCGTTCAGGCGTTCCAGGACGCGCTGGCAGACGCTCGCCGGGTGGCCGAGCCAGATCGGCGTGGCGATCAGCAGGATGTCGGCCGCGAGAACCTTCTCCCGCAGCGCGGGCCAGGCGTCGCCCCCGCCCATGTCGGCCTCGACGCCGGGCTTCACGTCGTGGTCGGCGACCCGCACGGACTCCACGGTCACCTCCCGCTTCTCCAGCTCGGCGAGGACCTGCCCCGCCAGCTTCTCGCTGTTGGACGCGGCGGGGGAGGGGGACAGGGTGCAGACGAGGGCCAGAGCGCGCACGGTGACTCCTTGATCGGTTCCTCTGGGGTTCATCGGTTCCCCAGGGTGAGCGGCAGAGGGGTCTCCAGTCCCCTTGATCGTCACCGACGAAACACGGCCGGACGGGAGCGGTAGATGACGTAGGGGCGGACGAGGTAGCCGACCGGGGCGGTGAAGGCGTGGACGAGGCGGCTGAACGGCCACAGGGCGAACAGGGAGCGGAACCAGACCGAGACGCCGAGCCGGTAGTCGTAGGAGTGGGGCTCGAGGGTGGTGGCCGTGGCGGTGATCCCGGCCAGGATCACAGAGCAGGACCGGGTAGACGGCGCGGTCGCTGCGGCTGGTGGCGGCGCGCACGGCGGGCACGCGCAGCCGCCGGTGGAGCAGGATCAGGAGCCCGGCGAGGGTGGCGAGACCCGCGGTGCCGCCCACGAGCAGGGCGTTGGCGTGGTAGAGCCACTCGTGGACGCGGGCGCTCGGTGAGGAGCCGTGTCCCCGCCTCCGGGACGCGGGCGGCGAACTCCAGCATCAGGGGCAGGAAGTCGGGCAGTTCGTCCTCGGGCGGTCGCCAGCCGTGCTCGCGGTAGAGCGCCTTGAGACCGGCCAGGGTCGGCCCGCGCCTGCGGGTGTCGCCGTCGGTGTAGTACGTCAGGTACAGACAGCGCCGACGGCTGCGGTCGAACGTGGCGACGTACCGGGCGGCGAGCGTGAGCGGGTCCGTGCCACCGACCTGTTCACAGAATCGCTCCAGGAGACGGATATCGGCGCCCGGCACGGGCTCGAGCACCGTGCGGACGGTGTGCAGTCGCTGCGGCCAGCCCGGATCGGGGTAGCCGAGCAGCAGAGAGGCGGCCTGGTGGACGACGGCGCGGCTCACTCGGCATCGCCCGAGGTGCGCGGGAAGAGCCCGTCGGGGCGTCGTGCGGGTAGCGGACCCGTGTCGGGGAGTACGTGTACCAGAAGAACGAGGCGCCGCGCGGGCAGCACGCGCCTTTCAACGAACGAGGCTCAGACTCCTCTCGCCCGGGACGTGATGTGGATCTCAATCAGGCCAGTTGGTTGTACCTAGAAGTTATTTTTCTTGCTCTTGACAATGGGCGTTGCGGTACGAGGCCGGACTAGCACGGTTCCTTTACCCCCGGGGGCTTACTGACGGGTGGTCGGCGAATCCGTCGCGACCCGCCGGAACCCGTCGCGCCGAACACCGGAGGCAGGCACCCCTTGAACACCGGCAGCTACTTCGAGCTCATCGACGACCACCGCTACAAGCCCACCCCGCACGCCAGCGGCGCCTGGGCCACCGACGAGTACCACTTCAGCCCGGTCGGCGGCCTCCTCGTCCACGCCATCGAGGGGTATCTCGCCGCGCGGCCCGCCACCGACCTGGTCCTGTCCCGCATCAGCTTCGACATCCTCGGGCGCCTCGCCCTCGACGAGTGCGAGATCCGGGTCGAGACCATCCGGCCGGGGCGCACCATCGAACTCGTCGAAGCCGTCGCCCTCATCGCCGACCGCCCCGTCGTACGGGCCCGCGCCTGGCTGCTCGCCTCGTGGGACACCGGCGCCGTGGCGGGCGGGGCCCCCGACCGGCTCCCCGCGCCCGACGGCCTCGCGCCCTGGGACATGGGCGCCGTATGGCCCGGCGGATACGTCGCCTCCCTGGACGTCCGCCCGGTGACGCCCCCGCAGCCGGGCCGCGGGACGGCGTGGATCTCCACCCCGCTCGACCTCGTCGCCGGGCAGAGCGCGAGCCCGCTCGCGTCCTACGTCGCGCTCGTCGACACCGCCAACGGCATCGCCGTACGCCAGCCGCCCACCGCCTGGATGTTCCCCAACGTCGACCTCACCATCCACCTCCACCGCCGGCCCGAGGGCGGCTGGACGGGACTCGACACCACGGTCACCTTCGGGCCCACAGGCCAGGGCGTCACCAGCACCGTCCTGCACGACGTCACCGGTCCCGTCGGGTACGCGCAGCAGATCCTCACCGTCCGGCCGTCGGCGGGGGCTGACGGCTAGTCAGTGGCCGGTTCGGTCGCGAAGCGGCTCATCGTCCTGATGTTGGCCTCGGGGGTCATCGGCTCACCGTCCTCCAGCGTGTCCCGCAGCTCCCGGAAGTACTGCACGTACAGGTCGGGCGTGAACGTGCTGAGCATGACGGCGGGTTCGCCGGTCACGTTGGCGAAGGTGTGCGGGGCGCCGGCCGGGACCATCACAAGGGTGCCCGGCGTGGCGTCGTGCTCGTCCTGCCCGACCGTGAACCGCACCGTGCCGTCGATGACGTAGAAGCCCTCGTCGTGCTGGGCGTGGCGGTGCTGGGGCGGTCCCGGCGTGTGCGGTGCGAGGACGGACTCGGCCATCCCGAGGCGGTGTTCGGTGTTGCTGCCGTCCTCCAGCACGCGCATGCGGGTGGTGCCGATGACGATCGTCTCGCCCTCGCCAGGACGGACCACGGACACGGTGGGCCGGGCCCTCTCGGTGTTCGGGGTGTTCTCGGCGTGATCGGCGTGCTCGGTCTCGGTGCTGCTGCTGTCGTGAGTCATGCCCCGATTCCACCGCCGGAGCCCGGCAGCCGTCCAAGACCTGTTCCGAGGCGTCGATACCGCACGGGTATCGTGGCGGCATGGAGCTGCGCGCACTGCACTACTTCGTGGCAGTCGCCGAGGAACTCCACTTCGGCCGGGCCGCCACCCGGCTGCACATGAGCCAGCCGCCCCTGAGCCGGGCCATCAAACGCCTGGAGACCGAACTCGGCGCCACGCTGTTCGACCGCTCACCGGCCGGTGTCACCCTCACCCCCGTGGGAGCCGTCCTGCTCGACGAGGCGCGCGCCCTGCTCGACCGGGCCGACCGGGTCCGCGTACGCGTGGCCGCCGCGGCCGGTGCCGCGACCGTCACCGTCGGAGTCCTCGGCGGCGACACCGACCCGGGCGTGGCCCGCCTCGCCGCCGCCTTCCACCGGCTGCACCCGCGCGTCGAGGTCCGCGTCCGCGAGAGCGACCTGACCGACCCCGCCTGCGGCCTGCGCGCCGGACGCGTCGACGTCGCCCTCACCCGCGGGCCGTTCGACACGACAGGGCTGACCGTACGCGAGCTGCGCGCCGACCCGGTGGGAGCGCTGCTGCGCGCCGACGACCCGCTGGCCCGCCGCGACGCCCTGACCCTGGCCGACCTCGCCGACCGCCGCTGGTTCGTATTCCCCGAGGGCACCGACCCCGCCTGGCAGGCGTACTGGACCGGCGGCGCGCCCCGCACAGGGCCGGTCGTGCGCGCCGTCCAGGAATGCCGACAGGCCGTCCTGTGGAACGGCACGGTCGGCATGACCCTCGTGGACGACGAGCCCGCGGAGGGGCTCACGGTGGTGCCGCTGCTCGACATGGAGCCGAGCCGCGCGGTGGTGGCCTGGGCCGAGGGCGACACGAACCCGCTGATCCGCTCGTTCGTACGGACCGCGATCGCCGCGTACCGCGCGTGAGTCGGAGCGCCCCATACCCGTGAGGGGACGGCGTCTCGTGTGACAGGTGATCGGTGGGGTACCCGCTGCGTGCGACCGCGCCGGTTCACCCGTCGGCCCCGCCCGGTGTGTGGCGCGTCGTGAACTGCGTGAACCTGTGAGAGGGACCCGTACGAAGGAGCGCCGCACGCCATGACCGTCCACTTCCACCGCACCAGCGTCCTCGCCCGATCCAGGAGCGGCGCGTGACTGCCGGACGCGCGGCGCTGTTCGACGTCGACGGGACCCTGGTGGACACCAACCACCTGCATGTCACGACCTGGTGGGAGGCGTTCCGCCAGGCCGGTCACCGGGTGTCGACGCACGCCATCCACCGGTCGATCGGGCTCGGCTCCGGCGACCTCATCGAGCACCTGCTCGGCGAGGACAGGGACAAGGATCAGGACGAGCGGATCAGCTCCGCCCACAAGGCGCTGTACGGCGCCTACTCCGAACGCCTCGCGCCGCTCGACGGAGCACACGATCTCCTGCACGCCCTGGCGGACCGCGGCTGGCGCAACGTCCTCGCCACCTCCGCGGGAGGCCGCGAGCTCGACGCCCTGCGCCGGGCGATCGACGCGGACGAGGTGATCGTGGGGACGGCGAGCGCGGACGACGTGGCCGAGGGCAAACCGGCCCCGGACCCGGTGCACCGGGCGCTCGAACTGGCCGACGTGGCCGCGCATGACGCCGTCTTCGTCGGGGACACGGTCTGGGACATGCGGGCCGCCGCACGAGCCGGCGTCCGCCCCGTCGCCCTCCTCTCCGGCGGCATCCCGCGCGCCGACCTGACGGAAGCCGGTGCGCTCGCGGTCTACCGGGACCCCGCCGATCTCCTCGCACAGCTCGACGACAGCGTCTTCGCCCGCCTGGAAGACGGCTGACCGCGTACGCCCCTACGAAGGAGGCGGTGACATGAGCCCCACCCGTGACACCCGTGAGCTGCGGGTCGGCCGGCGCACGGTCGAAGTGAAGCGGGCCGGGAAGGAGCTCTTCCCCCAGGACGGCATCACCAAGGCCGACCTCGCCGAGTACTACCGCCGGGTGGCCCCGCGCATGCTCCCCGAGCTGCGCGGCAGGCCCCTCATGCTCGAACGGATGCCGGACGGGATCGACGGGGACCGCTTCTACCAGAAGGAGATCTCCGACTACTTCCCCGACTGGATCCACCGCGCCTCCGTGGCCAAGGAGGACGGCGAGGTCACCCATGTCCTGTGCGACGACACCGCGACCCTGGTGTACCTCGCGGGCCAGGCGTGCATCACCCCGCACCGCTGGCTGAGTCGCGCCGACCGGCCGCGCAGCCCCGACCGCCTGGTGTTCGACCTCGACCCGCCCACCGACGGCTTCGAGCCCGTACGCCGCGCGGCACACCAGGTGCGCGAGCTCCTCGACGAGCTGGACCTCCCCGCGGTCCTGATGACGACGGGCTCGCGCGGTCTGCACGTCGTCGTACCACTGAACCGGCGCGACGACGTCGACGACGTGCTCGCCTTCGCCCGCGCGGTCGCGGACACGCTCGCCGCGCGGTACCCGGAGCAGCTGACGACCGAACCGCGCAAGGACGCCCGCAAGGGCCGGCTGTACCTGGACGTCGCGCGCAACGGCTACGCCCAGACCGCGGTCGCCCCCTTCGCCGTCCGGTCGAGGCCGGGCGCCCCCGTCGCCGTACCGCTGGACTGGGACGAGCTGGACGTACCGGAGCTGACCGCCCGCCGCTGGACGGTGACCGACCTCGGGGACCGGCTGGAGAAAGACCCCTGGGCGGGCCTCGCACGCCGTGGACGCGGGGTGGCCCCGGCAGCGCGCCGCCTGGAGCGTCTGGAGCGCACGCCGACCTGATCGAGCTGTGCGGCCTGTGTGGCGGCGGGTCCGGGGCCGGGGCCGGGGCCGGGGCCGAGGTCAGGAGGTCGCTTTGTGCTTCCGCGCGCCGCGGAGGGCGTCGACGAGTTCCTCCCGGTTCATGGAGGAGCGGCCGGGGATCGCCGCGTCCGTGGCTCGTTCGTACAGCTCGGCCTTGGTCAGGGCGTCGAACGACCGGCCTCGCGCGCTCCCTTTCCGCTCGGTGGCCTTCGAGTCCGTGGCCTTCGAGTCCGTGGCCTTGGCCTTCCGGTCTGTCGCCTTCCGGTTCCTGCTCCCCGCGGACCGGCGCTTGGCGGCGGCGTCGCGGATGTCGGTCGGCGGCGCGGCGCTGTCGTCGGACTTCTTGCCGCCGCGTTTCGAGGGGTTCTTCGCCCGGTCGACGCTCGCCCGCAGCGCGTCCATGAGGTCGACGACGTTGGTGGACTCGGCAGGCGGCGCCGCCTTCTCGACCGATTCTCCCGTGCGTTTGGCCTCGATGAGAGCGGCGACCTGCTCCTGGTAGGTGTCGTGGAACTCCTCGGGCTTCCAGTCGATACGGAGGGTGTCCACGAGTTGTCGCGCCATCTTCAGCTCACGGTCGGTGACCTCGGTCTTCTCCGGGAGGCCGTCGATCTCGGTGCGCGGGTCACGGATCTCGTCGGCCCAGTGGAGGGTGTGCAGCGTCAGGAGGCCGCCCTCGGCCTTCACCGCGACCAGGTACTGGTGATTGCGCATCACGAACGTGGCGATCCCCACGCGGTCCGCCTCGGCGAGGGCCTTCTCCAGCAAGGCGTAGATCTTGGTGTACTCCTTGCCCTTCGGGCCGAGGTAGTACGTCTTGTCGAAGAAGACCGGCTCGACGTCCTTCAGGTCGACGAACCCCGTGATCTCCAGCGTCCTGGAGCGGCCCGGGGCGATGTCCGCCAGCTCGTCGGGCTCTACCAGTACGTACTCGTCGCCCGCGTCGAAGGCCTTGACGATCTCGTCGAGGGGCACTTCCTCGCCGGTGCGCTCGTTCACCCGTTTGTTGCGAACCCGATCGGACGTACCGCGCTGCAACTGGTGGAAGCGGACGGTGTGGCTGTCCGTGGCGGTGAACATCTGGACGGGCAGGGACACGAGCCCGAAGGTCACGGTGCCGCTCCACACGGGACGCGCCATGGCGGTGTCACCCTTCCTGTCTCGTCTTCTCTCGTCTTCCTCGGTGAACTGCCTAGGGACAGTCTCCAGGCAGCACGGCCGGTCAGCATCCGGCCGACGCCGGGGGTACGGCGTCGACCTACGCCGGGCACGCCGGTCAGTCGATGCCTTCGACGATGCGGAAGTCGCGCTCGACGCCGTCGGGGAGGGCCACCAGCGCCCTCTGGTAAGCCTCGCTCTCGTATGCCGCGACGGCCTGTTCAAAGCTGTCGAACTCGATCAGAACGACGCGCTGCGTGATTCCGGCCTCGTGGGCGACGACTCTGCTGCCACGGGACAGGGTGTGCCCGCCCCCGGCCCGGACAGCCACACCGGCCAGCTTGTCGTAGGAAGTCAGCCTCTCGGGGTCAGAAATCGCGGGGTAGACACTGACCCAGTAACCCTTACCCATGGAAGCCTCCTGTGTTCGGAATCGACATACGCGCAGGCTAGGGCTGGATGTGCGGTCGAGGGAAAGACCGGTGATGGATAGGCTCAGAACGGATCGCTATCAATCGGCGGGGAGGGCACGTGGCGCCGGACACGGTGAGCCTTCGGTACTTCCTGGTGCTGGCGCAGGAGTTGAACTTCACCCGTGCGGCCGCACGGATCGGTATCGCACAGCCCGCACTCAGCGCCCGGATGCGCCGTTTGGAGGCGGAACTCGGTACGGCCCTGCTGGTCCGCGATACGCGGAGCGTCGTACTGACCACGGCCGGTGCGGCTCTGGCGGAGTCCGCGCCGCCCGCGCTGGCGGCGCTGGACCGGGCATGGGACACCGCCCGGAGCGCGGCGGCCGGTGAACTGGGCACGCTGCGCATCGGATACAGCCTCAGCGCCGGGGCCGAGACGGCACCGGCCCTGGTGGACAGGCTGCTTCGCGACAACAGCGGACTCGAGGTCGGCGCGGTCCCGATGGCGACACCGGAGATCTCGCCCGCGGTCGCCGACGGCCGCATCGATGCCGGGATCACCCGCGGCGAACAGCCGGGCCGTGGCGTGCGCCGGTTCCTGCTGCGGCGTGCGCGCATCGGGGTCCAGCTGGCGCAGCACCATCCGCTGGCCGAACACCCGGAGATCGAGATCGCCGACGCGGCCGCGTATCCGCTGCGACTCCCGGACCGTGCGGCCAACCCCGTGATCCACGATCAGCTGTCCGCACTGTTCCGGGGCGCCCGGCCACACCCCCGATTCCACCCGCCCGCAGTCTCTTTCGACATGTCCCAGCGCGACCTGCGCGACGGGGCCACCCTCGCCCCGGCCGGCGAAGCCGCGGCTACGGCACAACCGGCCGGTCTCACCTGGCGACCGCTGCGGGGCGCGCCCAGCCTGACGATCCACCTGGTCCTCCCACGCGAGCAGTCGCCGCTGCACCGCCGCATCCGTGCCGTCGCCAAAATCCTGGCGCACGAGCTGCACTGGCTGCCTGAGGACGAGCAGAGAGCGGCAGGCCACCGCGTCGGCACGTGACGCGCGTGCTGAGATCCCGCACTCGGCCCTACCGCGCGTTCACCACGAAGCGCGCTCCGTCGGGGTCCCGCAGGACCGCCTCAGCCGAGCCCTCCTCGCGGAGCAGGACGCTGCCCCCGTGGGCGCGCGCGGCCCGCACGCAGGCCTCCACGTCGTCGACCGTGAAGTGGATCTGCCAGCGGGGCCGGACGGCGGGGTCGGGCGCCGAGTCCACGGCGCCCGAATGAATGCGGGCCACCACGTCCCCCTGGCTGCGCAGGACGACCTCCTCGTCCTCGTAGTCGACCTCGCAGGCCCCCGGCTCGGCGGACGCCCAGCCCAGCACCTCGCCGTAGAAGATGGCCGCGTCGAAGGCGTTGCGGGTGTGCAGCTCGGCGAAGGTCGGCGCCGCGCCGCGCCATTTCTCCCAGCCGACGACGAGCTCGCCCTCCCAGATGCCGAAGACGGCCCCGTCGCGGTCGGCAAGGAGGGCCGCCCGGCCCGGCGGGAACGAGAGCGGGCCCACGGCGGTCGTCCCGCCGCGCTCCTGGCTGCGGCTGACCGTCCGGTCCGCGTTCGACACGGCGAAGTACGGGGTCCAGGCGACGGCCATCTGGCCCAGGCTGTCCATGGCGGAGACTCCCGCCACCGGCACGCCGTGCACGCTCGCGAACCTGTACTCGTCACCCAGCCTGCCCTCGCGCCACTCCCACCCCAGTACGGCCGCGTAGAACCGCTCCGCGGTCCGCAGGTCACGTGCGGTCAGGCTCACCCAGCAGGGCGCGCCGAACACCGAGTCGCTGGCCGCGACCTCGCTTGCGAGTGCTCCGTGGCTGTTCATCGCCGTTCCGTCTTCCCGAGCTGTCCGTACCGTCGTGGTGTCGTGAACGCCCTAAATCCCATGTTCACCGCAGGTCAGAGGGATGACGGCAGCGGTGAGGGCGCTGGTCCCGGGCCCGGGGAGGGGCTCGGTCCCGGGGTCGGGACGGGTCCCGGACCCGGGCGGGGTCCCGGTCCGCCCGGCCCGGGGCCGGGGCCGGGAGTGGGCGGCGGCGCGGGGCGCGTATCGGGGTCCGGCGGGACGGGCACGCTCATGGCGCTCTTCCTCTCAGCGACGTCACCTCGGGCAGGATGCGGTCCGCGACCGAAGCACCGGGTCCTCTCATGGTCTCCGCGATCGCTCCCGCACGCGAACGCGCGCGGTGGATCGGCGCGTACCGGTCGGTCGTGGTCCATTTTAGGGGTTTTTGTCGCTTAAGTTCCGGGTATGTCGACACTCATGATCACGGCAAGGGGCGAACTGTATGACCTGGCTGCCTCCGACGCGGTATTCGGGACGATCGGCGCCTTCGTAGGCGGTCTCGTCGTCGTCGGTGTGCTGCTCTGGGCTTTCAGGCTGGGCAAGCGGGTACGGGACAGGGAGCCCGCGCCACCGCGCCCGGACGAACAGCCGAAGCTGCCCGAGTCCGGCCCGGTCCACGAGATCCGGGAGATGCGGGAGCCGGACGAGGTCCCGCATGCCGGGGACGAGAGCGAGCGGCTCCGCCCGGAGAACCTGCACAACGGGGACAAGCGGAGCGACGACCAGGACCCGCCCCGCTGGACGCCGGGGTCCAGCGGCTCCTTCGGGAGCGGCGGTCCCGGCAAGGGCTGACGCCCCACGGATTCACACGGCGCGCCGTGCACAGGCATGGCAGCGCGCTCCCGGGACACCCGGGGCGAACCGAGCGCCACTGAGACAGGAGGAGACCCCGATGCGTGCACTCACTTGGCACGGCAAGCGGGACGTACGGGTGGAAAGCGTCCCCGACCCCGAGCTCAAGGACGCGACCGACGTCATCGTCCGGGTGACTTCCAGCGGTATCTGCGGATCCGATCTGCACCTGTACGAGGTCCTCGGCCCCTACCTCGATCCCGGCGACATCCTGGGCCACGAACCGATGGGCATCGTCGAGGAGGTCGGCCGGGACGTCACCGAGCTGGCGGCCGGCGACCGCGTGGTGGTGCCCTTCAACGTCTCCTGCCAGCACTGCTACATGTGCGACCGGGGCCTGCACTCGCAGTGCGAGACCACCCAGGTCAAGGAGCGCGGCTCGGGGGCCGCGCTCTTCGGGTTCACCAAGCTCTACGGCCAGGTGCCCGGCGGGCAGGCCGAGCTCCTGAGGGTGCCGTTCGGCAACAGCCTGCCCATCAAGGTGCCCGAGGGGCCCCCGGACGACCGCTTCGTCTTCCTCTCCGACGTACTGCCCACCGCCTGGCAGGCCGTCGAGTACGCCGACATCCCGCCCGGCGGCACGGTGACGGTCCTGGGCCTCGGGCCGATCGGCGCCATGGCGGCACGCATCGCGCTCCACCGGGGCGCGAGCCTCGTCGTGGGGGTCGACCTGGTGCCCGAACGGCTGAGCCGCGCGCACGCGGACGGCGTCAAGGCCCTCGACCTGCGCCGCCACGGCAAGGATCTCGGCGACGTGATCCGCGACCTCACCGACGGGCGCGGCACGGACGCCGTCATCGACGCCGTGGGCATGGAGGCGCACGGGGCGCCGCTGGCCAAGGCGGCCCAGTGGGGCGTGGGCATGCTGCCCGGCGCCATGGCGGAGAAGCTCATGGACCGCGCCGCCATCGACCGGCTCAACGCCCTCTACTCGGCCATCGACATCGTCCGGCGCGGGGGCACCATCTCGATCTCCGGCGTCTACGGCGGCGCGATCGACCCGATGCCGATGCTGACCATGTTCGACAAGCAGATCCGACTGCGGATGGGCCAGGCGAACGTGAAGCACTGGGTGGACGACATCCTGCCGCTCCTCACCGACGAGGACCCGCTCGGCGTCGACGGCTTCGCCACCCACCACCTGCCGCTGGAGGACGGTCCGGAGGCGTACCGGCAGTTCAAGGACAAAGAGGACGGGATGATCAAGACGCTGCTCAGGCCCTGAGCGCGGCGGGAGACGACCGAGAGGGAAGGGGCGTCAGGATGCTCGTGCCGCACTCCACGGAGTCATTGTCAGGAGCGGCAGCGCTCGTCACCGGCGGGTCGCGGGGGCTCGGTCTCCTCATGGCCGACCGGCTCGCCGCACGGGGCGCCGCGGTGGTCATCGCCGCCCGCGACGCCGACGAACTCGCCGCGGCCCAGCAGAAGTTGCGCCACCGCAACCCCGGCGCCACGATCCACACGGCCGTGTGCGACGTCCGGGACCAGGAGTCCGTGCACCGCATGTTCCGGGCGGCCCACGACGCCTGCGGCGGCCCCGACCTCGTCATCGCCAACGCGGGGATCATCCAGGTCGCCCCGGTGGAGTCCATCGGCGCGACCGAGTTCAGGGACGCCATGGAGACCCTGTTCATGGGGGCCGTGCACACCTCCCTCGAGGCGCTCCCGTACCTCAGGGAGAGCGAGTGGGGCGGGCGCCTGGGGCTGATCTCGTCGGTGGGCGGGCTCCTTGGAGTCCCGCATCTGCTACCGTACGCGAGCGCGAAAGCCGCGACCGGCATCCTGGCCGAGGGGCTGAACGCGGAAGCGGGGCCCAGCGGGGTGAGCGTCACCGCGGTCTACCCCGGCCTGATGCGGACCGGATCGCATCTGCACGCGCGGTTCGGCGGCGACCGGAGCGGCGAGTTCGGCTGGTTCTCCGCGCTGGCCGGCGCGCCCGTGGTGTCGATGAACGCCCAGCGGGCCGCCGAGCGCATCGTCAAGGCCGTGGTCCGGCGCCGCACCCGGCTGGTCCTGACGCCCGCGGCCCGCGCCGCGGACCTGGCCCACGGCCTGGCACCCGCGACGACGACCCGCCTCAACGGCGTCATGGCGCGGCTGCTGCCCGGGGCGCCGGGGGGCCGCAGGGCCATGCGGCGCGGCGCGGACATCGACCCGCCCGACTCCGCCCTGGGCGGCACGTTCCAGGCGTGGGGCAGCGCCCTGAACGACAAGGCGGCCGACGCCTACAACGCGCGCCGGAAGTGACCGGACACCGTGCGCCGACGGTCGGCGAACCGTTTGTGGAGACGAACGTGGGGAAGTCAATGAAGCCATACCACTTCCATTGACAGGAGCACGGGCCATACTGGTCGGGCCCTGATCACTCACAGAACGACTCCATGACCAAGAACAGCACCCCATCGGCCACTGTCCCCGACACCGCGTGGCTCGCGCGCGGTCGCCATCTCGGAGCGGAACCCGAGCAGGACGTCCGGCGTAACCTCATCGCCCTCAAGGCGGCCGGGGTGCTCGACGACTTCCTGGACCTCGATCCCGTCGAGGCGGCCCGCTCCACCGTCCTGTACCCGCGGGACGAGTCCGCGGACCCCGGTCCGTCGGCCCGCCGTCTCTTCGAGGCCCGCTGGCGCGTGGCCGACGACGTCACCGTGCGCGCACAGCTGATCACGTACGACCCCGACGCGCGCCGCAAGGAAGGCGGGGGAGTCGACTGGATCATCGCCGCCGAGGCGGAGCGGACGTGGGACGCGCACTGGCCCTCGCCCGCCACCATGTTCTGGCCGGACATCGACCGCATCGCCTGGGACCACGACATGGTGCCGGGCGTGCTCCTGCGGTCGGCCAACCACCTGCCGAAGGACGACGACGAGCTGCGCCACCGGCTGCGGGACTGCACCCGGCAGAGCTGGTACATCCATGTCGTCGTGCACGAGGCCATGACGCCGGACGCGAAGGGCCAGCGGCCGGTCTCGGTCCATCTGCCGCCGAGCCTGCGCCACCAGGTGGTCGAGCACCGGGGCACGCCGGAGCAGGCGCAGATCGTCGACTTCGCGATGAAGCGCGAGCTGAGTGTGCGGATGCCGCGCGGCGGTGGCGTCGTCCTGCCCGCCGGTCCGAAGGACCCGCAGTACGACGCGGATCGCTTCACGGTGCGCAGCGTCTTCCTCGACGGTTCGGAACCGACCGAATTCCTCGACAGGATCAAGGAGTTCGCGGCGCTGCCGCGGCCGCTGTGGCCCGAGGCCGAGCAGGCCCTCGCGCGGCTGCGCCAGGGCTGGCACCTGCTCACACCGGACGAGGAACTCGCGCACGCGCAGGGCATGGTCACCAAATACGCCGAGGCGCTGGAGGCGATGACGAACTCCTGCGACCTTTACCGGGAGGCGGCCGAGGCGGCGCAGGCCGCGCTGGCCGAGGCGGGCGGGGGCGACGGGCAGGCCGGGCCGCTCAAGCCGACGGGGTCCAAGGCGGACGGCTCCATCCTGAGCAGCCTCACGAAGCCGTTCGGGCGCTTCCGGGATCCCCACGGCAAGTAGCCGTACCGGCCGCTGTGTCCCTGCGCCTGCGCCTGCGCCTGTGCCTGTGTCTGGGACGTCGCCGCCCCGCGCCTGAAGAGTCCAGGCGCGGGGCGGCGACGTCAGGGCGGGCTCACGACGCCCGTGACCTCACGGACACGTCCCAGGTCTTAGGACTGCGGCGGCTGGCCCTGGTCCCTGCCGAACTGGTCCCTCAGCTTGTCCTGGGCGGTGTCGACCTGGCCGCTGTACTTGCCCTGGGTCTTGTCGTCGACGAAGTCGCCTGCCTTGTCGACGCCCTTGCCTGCCTGATCCTCGTGGCCCTTGAGCATCTGCTTGAGCTTGTCCATGACTGACATGCGGTTGCCTGCCTCTCTGCGTCTTCGCCCCCACGGTCCAGGCTTGCAGTGCGAGGCGCGGTTCGCATCCGCTGGCGGGTCGACGGCACGCAAATAGAACGTATGAGCGAATGCAGGGTCCTGGCCCGTGCCCCCTCGACGCGTGTAACTGCAGGCAGGAGAAGTGCAGTTGGTATGGGAAGCTGTCGACTGCCGTCGGCGGACACGGGGCCGCGGCGGTTTTCGAGAGGAGCGCAGCGTGCGACAGGACGGTTTTCCCGCCGAGGCGATAGACACCAGCAGGCCCCACCCTGCGCGGATCTATGACTATCTGCTCGGCGGCAAGGACCATTACGAGGTGGACCAGGAGGCCGCCGACGCCCTCGCCGCCGCGGCGCCCGAGGTGCGGATCGGCGTGCGGGCCAACCGCGCGTTCCTGCAGCGCGCCGTCCGCTACGTGGTCGGCCGTGGCGTGCGTCAGATCCTCGACATCGGCACCGGCCTTCCCACCTCGCCGAACGTGCACGAGACCGCGCAAGAAGCGGCCCCGGACGTGCGCGTCGCGTACGTCGACAACGACCCGATCGTGAAGTCGCACGCCGACGCGCTGCTCAGCCGCTCCGGCGCGACCAGCATCGTGCTCGGCGACCTGCGCGACCCGCGCGCCGTCGTGGACCACCCCGACGTGCGGCGGATCATCGACTTCGACGAGCCGGTCGCCCTGCTCCTCGTCGCCGTCCTGCACTTCCTCACCGACGCGGAACGGCCCGACCAGGTCGTCGCCACGCTGCGCGACGCGCTGCCGCCCGGCAGCTTCCTGGTGCTCTCGCACGCCACGGGCGACTTCGCCGACCGCAGCGAGGCCCAGGCCGTCTACAAGAAGGCCACCGCCACGCTGAACCTGCGGACCCGCCCCGAGGTCGAGCGGCTCTTCGACGGCTTCGAGCTCGTCGAGCCAGGCCTGGCCCAAGTCCCGTTCTGGCGCCCGGACGCACCACCTCCGGAACGTTCCCGGGAGATCGGCTTCTACGGGGGCGTGGCGCGCACGTCCCGTTGAACGTCCGGTTGGGCCACGGCGTCGTGCCCGGTGGCCCAACCACTCAGGGGTCGAGGCGACGGCGGTCCTCCTCGTCCCACGCGCGGGTGTCGCGAGGCTGCACATACGGCTCCTGATCGGCCGGGAGGCCACCGGCGACGGCACGCTGACGGGCCAGTTCCGCGTCGAACTCGAGCCCGAGCAGGATCGCGAGGTTCGTGATCCACAGCCACACGAGGAAGACGATCACGCCCGCGAACGTGCCGTACGTCTTGTTGTACGAGGCGAAGTTGGCCACGTACAGCGCGAACCCGGCGGAGGAGACCATCCAGATCGCCAGCGCCAGGAAACTCCCCGGCGTGATCCAGCGGAACCCGCGGACCTTCGCGTTCGGCGTCGCCCAGTACAGGAGCGCGATCATGGCCGTGACGAGGATCAGAAGCACCGGCCACTTCGCGATCGACCACACCGTCAGGGCCGTGTCACCGAACCCGAGCAGGTTCCCCGCCTCCTTGGCGAGGCCGCCGGTGAACACGACGATCAGCGCACTGACCACCGCGAGGACCATCAGCACCACGGTCACGCCGAGCCGGAGCGGCAGCACCTTCCACACCGGCCGCCCTTCCGGCATGTCGTAGACGGCGTTCGCGCTCCGGATGAAGGCCGCGACGTAGCCCGACGCCGACCACACCGCGAGCAGCAGACCCACGATCGCCATGACCGACCCGGTCCCGGCATTGCCCTGCAGTTGCTTCACAGCACTGCTGAGGATGTCCCGCACGGCGCCCGGCGCGAGGTCCTGGATGCTGTCGAGCACTTCCCGGCTCGCCGACCGCCCGATGATCCCGAGCAGCGAGACCAGCGCGAGGAGTGCCGGGAACAGCGACAGGATGCCGTAATAGGTCAGCGTCGCGGCCCGGTCGGACAGCTCATCGTCCTTGAACTCTTTTGCGGTGCCCTTGAGCACCGCCCACCAGGAGTGTTTGAGCAACTCGGCCGGAGAGTCCGGCGCCTGCCGCTCCACCTGCTCGTCGAGCCCGTCGTCGAGCCCGTCGTCGACCCGGCCGTGCTCGCCGGGTGTTCCGTGCCGTTTCGGTGTCCATACCATCCCCCACGAGTATCCGGATGGGCGCCGTCCATCCCTGCCGCGGGCGGGGCACGCTAGAACAGTGCCATGGACGACGCGACGGACGGGAACGACGAGAAGAGGTTGCCCGGCGGCAGGACGGTGGGAGCGGTGCGCCGCGGTGGCGCGGTCCACCGGACCGTCCAGCCGTGGACGCCCGCTGTGCACGCGGTGCTGAGGCACCTGGAGGCGCTCGGCTTCGAGGGCGCGCCGCGGGTTCTGGGCATGGACGAGCGAGGCCGCGAGGTACTGACCCACCTCGACGGCGAGACGGTGGGCGAGGAACTGCCCTGGCCCGGCTGGGTGTACTCGGATTCCGTCCTTGAGGACGTCGGCCGGTGGGCCAGGAAGCTGCACGACGCGACCCGGTCCTTCGTGCCGCCACCGGACGCGCGCTGGCTCGCCGGGCAGGCGTGGCGGCCCGGCCTGGTCATCGGCCACCATGACGCCGCGCCGTGGAACGCGGTCCGGCGCGACGGACGTCTTGCGGGCTTCTTCGACTGGGACACGGCAGGCCCCTCCACGCGCGAGTTCGACCTGGCCTTCATGGCCCTGACCTGGGTCCCTCTGCACGCGCGCGGGTTCGCCGAGCAAACCGGGTTCACCGCCTTCGACGACCGCTCCCGGCGGCTGCGTCTGCTGCTCGACGCCTACGGATACGAAGGCGACCGCCCGGCGTTCGCCGCCGTGGTGGCCGCGCGGGCCCGGACCAACGCGGACGTCATCCGGCGCATGGCCGCCGGCGGCGACCCGGTCTACACGGCGCTGGAGCCGGTCGCCGCCGAGCTGGAACAGGCCGCCCGCGAGGCCGACGCGCTGCCCGCCTCCTTCTGGACCGGCGAACGCGACGGGTGAGCCGTCCGGCTATCGCTCGTATGAATTCTCGTATGAATTGCCGCCCCGGCCCTCATTTAGGGCATGCATAGTTGCACATGTTGCAATCAACCATTATTTGACCGGCAGTTCGGACAGTTTCCTCATTGGAGCTATTGCGTCCCCCCTGTCTCGCTGGGCTACTGTCGTGATCGATCATCGTTCGATGCATCTTCAACTTCCTTTGTGCACAGACCCGTTGGGGGAGTGTGGCCATGCGTGAGACAAACAAGGCAAGTAAGGCAAGCAAGGTGAACAAGTCAGACAGGGCGAGCAGCGCCAAAAACGCGGAGGCGCCGAAGCAGGACAGACCCTTGGGGCGAAGATCCCTGCTCTCCGGAGCCGCCGCTGTCGCCGGCGGAGCGGCCCTCACCACCGCGCTGCCCACGACCGCCGAGGCCGCTGCCCGCCCCGGCGCCGCCGCCGCGACCGCCGCGGCCACCGGCACGCAGACCGCCGTCGGCACGCCCGACTACATCACCGTCGCCCCGGGCGACCCCCGCTTCCCCGACCTGGTGCGCGGCATCAACCAGCGCTGGGTCGCCACCCCTGACTACGTCCGCCTGGTCACGACCACCTCGCAGGCCGTACGGGCCGTGCAGGAAGCCGTCTCCGCGGGCAAGCGGCTCACCGTGCGCAGCGGCGGCCACTGCTACGAGGACTTCGTCTTCAACAAGGACGTCCAGGTCGTCATCGACATGTCCGGGATGACGCAGGTCTACTACGACAGCGGACGCAACGCCTTCGCCGTCGAGGGCGGCGCCTCCAACCTCCACGTCTACGAGACGCTCTACAAGCTGTACGGCGTCACGCTGCCCGCCGGGTCCTGCGCCTCGGTCGGCGTCGGCGGCCACATATCGGGCGGCGGCTACGGACTGCTGTCCCGCCTCCAGGGCCTGACCGTCGACCACCTCTACGGAGTCGAGGTCGTCACGGTCGACAAGAACGGCACCGCCAAGGCGGTCGTCGCCACCCGCGAGTCCGACGACGCCGCGCTCAGAGACCTGTGGTGGGCGCACACCGGCGGCGGAGGCGGCAACTTCGGCCTGATCACCCGCTACTGGCTGCGCTCGCCGGGCGCGACCAGCACCGACCCGGCCAAGCTGCTGCCCAAGCCGCCGTCCGAGGTCTTCGTGCACGCCACCGCCTTCCCCTGGAAGGACATGACCGAGGCGTCGTTCACCCGGCTGCTCCAGAACTGGGGTGCCTGGCACGAGAAGAACAGCGCGCCGGACTCCAAGTACAACTCGCTGTTCGGTCTGCTCAAGCTGAACCACAGCTCCAACGGCTCGATCGTCCTGCTGACGCAGATGGACGCCACCGTGCCCGGCGCCCAGGGGCTCCTCGACGACTACCTGGCCGCCGTCACCGCCGGGGTGGGCGTCACCCTGCGGGCGATGACCGAGCGGTCGGGCGAGCACGCGGCCATGCCGCAGTTCGCCGCCCCGCGCAAGCTCCCCTGGTACATCGCGACCGACTACCTCAGCGGCGGCAACCCCACGCTGTACGGCAAGTACAAGTCGGCCTACGCCCGCAAGGGCTTCTCCGCCACGCAGATCAAGGCGATGTACAAGCACCTGTCCCGGACCGACTACAGCAACCCCGACGCCCTGGTCCAGGTCGACTCGTACGGCGGCCGCATCAACGCCGTCAAGCCCGGCGACACCGCGGTGCCGCAGCGCGACTCGGTGCTCAAGCTCCAGTACCAGACCTACTGGACCGACCCGGCCGACGAGGCCCGGCACCTGAAGTGGATCCGGGAGTTCTACCAGGACGTGTACGCGGAGACCGGTGGCGTCCCCGTACCGAACGAGGCCAACGACGGCTGCTACGTCAACTACCCCGACAAGGACCTGGGCGAGGCCGCCTGGAACACCTCGTCGACGGCGTGGAACAGCCTGTACTACAAGGAGAACTACGCCCGGCTCCAGAAGGCGAAGGCGGCCTGGGACCCGAAGGACGTCTTCCGGCACGCGCAGTCCGTCCGCCTGCCATAGCCCGCACGCGGTGGCCGCACGGACATGGCGCTCCACGGCCATTGCGGGCCGATACCCGACGGCCGGGTGAACTTCGGGATCCGCCGGGGAACACGTGCTGTCCGGGGCCCACGGGCCCGCAGCACGCCGCGGACGGAGACAGGCATGGCCACCACGGGCGAGGACCGCGCGGGCACAGCGCCCGCGACCATCCGGCTGCCGGGCATCATCCTCGGGGTGGGGCTCGGCGGCTTCGTCGACGGCATTCTCCTGCACCAGCTCCTGCAGTGGCACCACATGCTCACCAGCACCGACCACGACCGCATCGGCGTCAAGTACTACAGCCCCCACACCGTCTCCGGCCTGGAGATGAACACCGTGTGGGACGGCATCTTCCACACCGTCTGCTGGCTCGCCGTCCTCCTGGGCCTGGCCCTCCTGTACTCCCGCGTCACCCACAACCGGCGCCGCGTGTGGGCCTCGCGGGTGCTGTGGGGGTGGATCCTGGCAGGCTGGGGCCTGTTCAACCTCGTCGAAGGACTCCTCGACCACCAGATCCTCGGCATCCACCACGTCCACGGGGGCCCTCACCAGGCGTGGTGGGACGCCGGATTCCTCGTCCTCGGCGTCCTTCTCCTCATCGGCGGCCACCTGTTCCAGCGCGGCGGCAGGGGGTTCGACCCCGAGGACCGGAGCTGGTGATGCACCACGACACGCCCATGGACGGCCGCGCCACCTCCGGCAACCCGCTGGAGACGATGTGGCCCGCCCTCCCGCTGCTGCTCGTCGCGGTCGCCTACCTCTTGCTCGCCCACCGGGCCCGCCGCCGCAACCCCGTCCAGGGCTGGTCCCGGTGGCGGACCGCCGGTTTCCTGACCGGGCTCGTCCTGCTGGCCGTGGCACTGCTGCCGCCCCTCGCGCCGTTCGCCCACGACGACTTCCGCGGTCACATGGCCCAGCACATGCTCATCGGCATGTACGCGCCGCTCGCACTCGTCCTCGGCGCACCCGTCACACTGCTCCTGCGTACGCTGCCGCCCGCCCGTGGCCGACGCCTCACCACGGCCCTGCACAGCAGGACCGCCCGGATGCTCTCCCGTCCCGCCGTCGCGCTGCTGCTGTCCACGGGCACTCTCGGCCTGCTCTACTTCACCCCGCTGTACAACGCGACCATGGGTCACCCGGCAGGACACTGGCTGCTGCACGCCCACTTCCTGCTGTCCGGCTGCCTGTTCGCCCACGTCATCGCGGGGCCCGACCCGGCGCCCGCACGGCCCGGGGTGCCGGTCCGCCTGGTCTGTCTCGGCGTCGCCATCGCCGCGCACGCCGTGATCTCCCAGCTGATGTACGGCGGCTTCCTGACCGACATCCACGCACCCGTCGAGGAGGTGCGGGGCGGTGCGGAGATCATGTACTACGGCGGTGACATCGCCGAACTCCTCCTGGCCGCCGCCCTGGTGGCCACCTGGCGCCCCGCGCGCAGGCCGCGCTCTCTGTCAGTGGCCGCCGGTAGTGTCCGCGCGTATGGACAACGTTGAACTGAGCGCTTTCATAGCGGACTTCGGGCCCCTGGTCGGCCGCGTCGAGGAGACCGGCGAGCGGCTGGGCGTCATCGACGACGGCGTGCCGACGGCGGTACTCCTCCCGGCGGCCGAACTGGCCGAGATCGAACACTTCGGGCAGCGGGCCGACGGCGGCGCGAGACACCGGCCGAGACCCGTGCGCAAGTCTTCGTTCGGCCCCGAGCGGCAAGGCCCGTACGTCCGGTACATGCATGCGGACGGCGTGCGGATGACGTTCGTGCGGGACCGCGCCGTTGTGGCCGAGCTGCGGTCGGTGGCCGAGCTCGACTGGCTGGACGACCGTGCGGCGCGGGGCCGTCAGGGCTACATGGACCCGAAACAGGCGGCCGCCTTCGAGGAGTTCCTCGCCCGCCAGCGCCCGGTCGGCGACGGCATCGCGTGGATCGCCGACAGCTGGAGAGGGCAGGATCCCTTCACGGTGCTCGAATTCATCAAGGGCCCGCCCACCGAGGACATCGTCCTCGCCTACGGGGCCGACCCGCAGGACCTCGCCGACGGGCTCACGCTGCGTCAGGTCGAGGAGCGGGACGCGCGCGACGGCACGGACGACCTCAACCGTGTGCTGGTGTTCGGGGAAGAGGCCGGGTGGACGTGGCTCGGCTACCACGACTTCGACCACGCCTTCTCCCGCTCACTCGACACGCCTCCCGCGCAGCAGATCACGCTGACCGCGACCATGGCCAAGGCCATCTACGACTTCAGCTACAGCGAGGACGGGGTGTACCAGAACCCGTACCCGCTCGAGGACGGCGAGGCCGAGACGCAAAGGGACATGTACGAACTCATCTGGTACACCCCGGGCGAGCCGCCGTTCGTCCCGGACGCCCCGCTGTCCTTCCTCAACCCGCACATCCGCCGCGCGGAAGAGGCGAACGAGTGGACGGGCGGCATCCCGCTGTTCTTCGCGGGCCTGGAGCGTGCCTTCGGCCTGTCCCTGCCCCGGGACGAGATCACCTCAGGTCAGGTGCGCTGCGCCCGGCCCGCTCGCTGACGCTTGCTCGCTGCGGCCCGCCGAGGGGGAGGGGTGTCAGGCCCCGCCGCCGCCCGAGAGGCCGCCGAGGAGCCCGCCCAGAAGGCCGCCCACGAGGCCGTTCAGGAGTCCGCCGAGGAGGTCCTGGCTGTTGTTCTTGGCGGGGGCGGCGGGGCTGTCGCCGGGGGGCGGGGGCGGGGCCACGTCGGTCATCAGGGTGGTGGGGGGTGCCTGGGGCTCGGCGGCCGCGGTGCCCGCGCCGCCGAGTACGGCCGAGGCTACGAGCATCACTGTGACGAGTGCGGTACGGGTGCGCATGAGCTTCCTTTGAACGGGTCGGAAGGGGTTGTTCCCTGACTCCATTCACCCGGGCGATCCGTCCGACCGCATCTGCTCGACACCCATCCGGCGGGTGGGCACCCGTATCAGCGGTCGGCTCAGCGGTCGGAGACCTTGTGCACGGTCGTGTCGCCGGGGTTGAGGCGGCGCCCGTCCGCGGACAGCACCTCCAGCGCGCGCAGGTGCTGTCCCTCGTGGCGGTCGACCAGCTCCGAGTGGGGTTCGCCGGGGGCGAAGAAGTTCTGTTCGCCCCACTGCCGCAGCGCCACGATGACGGGGAAGAGCGCCGTGCCCTTCGGCGTCAGTACGTACTCGCGATAGGCGCTGCCGTCCGAGGCGGGGACGGATTCGAGGATGCCGCCTGCGACGAGGGAGCGGAGGCGCGCGGTGAGGATGTTCTTCGCCACGCCGAGGCTGCGCTGGAACTCCCCGAAGCGCCGGCTCCCGTCGAAGGCGTCCCGCACGATCAGCAGGGACCACCAGTCGCCGATCGCGTCCACCGACCGGGCGACCGGGCATTCACTGTCGTCGAAGCGCGTCCTGGTGACCATGCCGTCCCTCACTCCTCGCTTCGCACGTCCCGCATTGGTTGCAACATGCTACCAAGAAAGTTACCGTCACAAGTGGTAGCAAGATGAAACCATGATGCGGAGGGGAGCCGAAGTCATGCCCGGCAACTGCGAGACCGTGACACGAACGACCGAGGGCCGCAGCGGGACGGAGGCCGCGTTCGTCCTGTCCCGCGGCGTCGTCGCCCTGTTCGCCGTCGCCGCCGGGGCCGCCGTGGCCAACGTCTATCTGTCCCAGCCGCTCCTCGTGACCATGGGCCACGACCTCGCCATGAGCCCGGCACTCGTCGGCAGCGTGGTCACCCTCACGCACGTCGGATACGGGCTCGGGCTCTTCTTCCTCGTGCCGCTGGGCGACGTGGCCGACCGCAGGCGGCTCATCGTGGCCCAACTGCTGCTCCTCGTCACCGCGTTGAGTGTGGTGGCCGCCGCTCCCACGGCGGCGGCCCTGCTCGCGGGCATGGCGGCGACCGGGCTTCTCGCCGTCGTCACGCAGACGTTGGTCGCCTTCGCGGCGTCCCTGGCCCCGCCCGCCGAGCGCGGCCGGGTCCTCGGCCTGGTCACCAGCGGCGTGGTCATCGGCATCCTGCTCGCCCGCACCGCGTCCGGCCTCCTGGCCGACCTCGCGGGCTGGCGCTCCGTCTACGTCGCCTCGGCGTCGCTCACCGCGCTGCTCGCCCTGGTCCTGTACCGAGTCCTGCCGCGCCGCAGTGCCGCCCCTCCGGCGACGGCACCGCGCTACGGACAGCTCCTTCGGTCCACGCTCACCCTGTTCGCGCGGGAGCGACTGCTGCGGCTCCGGGCCCTGTTCGGGCTGCTGGTCTTCGCCGCCTTCAGCACGCTGTGGAGCAGCGTCGCGCTGCCGCTCAGCGAGGCCCCGTACTCCTTCTCGCACAGCGCGATCGGCGCGCTGGGGCTGATCGGCGTCGCCGGCGCCCTGGCCGCGACGGTGGCGGGCCGCCTCAACGACCGCGGACTCTCCCGACGGACCACCGGCATCGCTCTCGCCCTGCTCGCCGCCTCGTGGCTGCCCCTGGCCTTCACCCGCAGCTCGCTCTGGGCCCTGTGCGTCGGCGTGGTCCTGCTCGACCTCGCCGTGCAGGCGGTCCACGTCACCAACCAGACCCTGATCCACGCGCTGCACCCGGCCGCGGGCAGCCGCCTGATCGGCGGATACATGATCTTTTACTCGATCGGCAGCGCCGTCGGCGCCATCGCCGCGACCTCCCTCTACACGGTGGCCGGCTGGGGCGCCGTGTGCGCGCTGGGTGCCGCGTTCAGTTGCGTCGGACTCGTGCTGTGGGCGTGCACGTCGGGCGTGGGCGGCGAGGGCGAAGGGAGTCGGTGACCGCTGCCGCCGCTCACCGCCATGCTGGTCGGCGCCGCCCGGTTGCTCGCCGGTCGACGCGAACTCCTCACGGGCCGCGTGGTGTTCATGTTCCAGCCCGGCGAAGAGGGGCACGGCGGCGCCGCCGGCGGCCCGGTGGAAACGGCCTTCGCCCCGCACGTCATGACGCGGATGGAGTCGGGAACGGTCCACCTGCGCGGTCACGTGCAGCAGGTCGGAGGCGGCGAAGGCAGGTCCCGGGCAGGCCCTGCGGACGGTGGTGACCCGCACGGTGAACCTCTTCGATCCGGCCGTCGTGACCGTGACCCGTGTCGACGCGGGCACCGCGACCAACATCATCCCGGCGACCGCCGAGATCCACGGCACCTTCCGCACCCTGACTCCCGCCACCCGGCAGGCAGTTCGCGACGGCATCACCAACGACCCGGCCTCACCGCCGCCGGGGCCGGTCCCCGACTGCCATTCCAACCGCGTCGTCCAATCGCGTCGTCTTCGACGAGAACGTCCTGGCCGCGGGCAGCGCCCCGCACGCGGCTGCCGCCCGTGCGGGCAATGCTGGTCGGACTCCGTCCCTGACACAGGAGGCTCCGTGATTCACGTCAGCGAGACCTTTGTCCTGCACTCGGTCGAGGAGTTCCTCACCGACGAGGAGATCTCCCAGCTCAACAAGATCGTCGAAAACGACGCGGTGCGCCCGCCCGGCGAGACGGGATCGCGCTACGAACACGCCCCCGACGCCGCCGAGGCGATGCTCCAACAGGCTTTCGTGCGGGCGCTGCCGTCGCTGCGCGATGTCATGCCGAACGTCGCGGGCACGGGGCGGTGGGCGTACGCCGAGGTGGCCGAAGGGGACTGCATCCCGGTGCACGTCGACGGCATCCCCGACCCCTCGGCACGCCCGCGGCGCATCGGCCGCATCGGCATCGTGGTCCGGGCCGCCCAGGCGGGCGGAGAGTTCTACGTGGCCACCACGTCGAGCCCGGCGCTGTGGAGCGGCGCCGAACTGGGCGAGGCCGACGGCTTTGAACCCGGCACCCGGCAGACCAGGAGCATGCCGCACGAGCTGAGCCCGTCCCCGGCCGTCCACGCCGCGCCGAACTGGGCACAGGACATGCCCCAGACCCGCTGGACGACCGACGCGCCCGCGGGCACCGCGGTGGCCTACGGCGCACAGCTTCTGCACGGCGTCGCTCCCGTCACCCGCGGCGTCGTCCGCAAGTTCGTCACCGACCTGCTGGACACGGACACCTCGCTCTCCTGACGCGTGAGGCGACGGGCGGCCCCCGCGCCGACCGCCGGAAGCCGCGTTGACCGCAGAGCTCGCGGGCCGGGTGGCGCTGGTCAGCGGCGCTGCCGCCGGGATCGGCGCGGCGGGGCCGCGTCCTCGACGTCACGGACAGCGCCGCGGTCGACGCCGCGGTGGACGACATCGCCCGGGACCACGGCGGCAGACTGGACATCCTCGTCAACGTGGCAGGGGTGCTGCGTCCGTCGACCGGTCTCGGGGCCACCGACGAGGACTGGGCGCACACGTTCGCCGTCAATGCCATGGGTGTCTTCCACCTCTGCCGCGCGGCGGGACGGATCATGGTCCGCCGGGGTGGCGGCTGCATCGTCACGGTGGGATCCGACGCGGCCCGCGTGCCACGTACCGGGATGGCCGCCTACGCCGCGTCCAAGGCGGCGGCCGTCCACTTCACCCGCTGCGTCGGCCTGGAACTCGCCGCCCACGGCGTCCGCTGCAACGTGGTCTCGCCCGGCGCCACCGACACCGCCATGCAACGGCAGTTGTGGACGGCCCCGGACGCGCGGGAACACGCCGCCCGAGGGGACCTGGGGCGCTACCGGTTCCCCGTTCCGCTGGGCTGCATCGCGCCCTCGACCCGCACCCCCGTCGGCATCGGACGGCCCGCCCCGCGCCCCGCTTCGCCGCTGCACGCCTTCCGGCCCGGCGCGGACCTCTTCTTCGCCTCTCCGCGCGGCACACTGCTGGCCCGCGGAGTGCACAGGGCGGTGCCCACGGCCCGCAACCGCTGCCGCAACGGGTGCACGCCACACTGACCGCGGCCCGGTCGGCCGGATGTCCCCGACCCGTCGTGGAGGGAGCCGCCCCCTTCGACTTGGACCAGCCATGCCATGGGCGAGCAGCGGTGCCAGGACGGTGGCCGCCATGATGAGGAGCAGCGTTCCCGGCTCTGCCACGCCGCGGCCCCGGCGCGCGAGAGCGGACCGTGCGGGTGAGAAGACCCCCGCGGGCGGGGGCGGTGTGCCATCAGCGGAGGGTGAGCTCGCCGTGGAACTTCTGCGGTACGGGAGCGAAGCGGTACGCCATGGTGACGTGCTCGGCGGCGGGCACCACGAGGCGGTAGCGCGTGCACATCAGATGGCACAGCGCGATCAGTTGGACGGTGCCGATGTCGGCGCCGATGCACTTCTTGGGCGCCCAGCCGAAGGGCACGTAACAGCCCCTGCCGAGCGGTCCGTGCGGGGCTCCGGGCAGGAACCGGTCCGGGTCGAAGACGTCCGCCGCGTACCAGAACCGGTGATCGCGATGGATCATGTGCGGGCTGAGGACATAGCCGCGCCCCTCCTCCAGCGTGGTGCCGCCGAGGTCGAACGAGGTCCGCGCGCGCCGCATGAGCAGCAGCGGCGGGCTCCACATGCGCAGCACTTCCTTGACGAAGCGGTGGGTGACCGGCGCCGCCTTCACCGGAGCGGCGCGGAATTCGTCGGGATCGGCCCCCGCGAGTTCGACGGTCAGCCGTCGGGCCCACTCCGGCCTGCGGGCCAGCTCGTACAGGACGCTCGCGGCCGCCGCACCGGGCGGCCCGCCGATCGCCGTGAGCACCGCGGTGACCACGTCGACCGCACGGTCCATGCCGAGTTCCGGCAGCAGGTCGACGAACGGATCCGCGAGGTCGCGCTCCCGCGCGCGGAGCCCGGCGGCCCGTTCGCGCAGCACCCGCCGTACGACGAGCCCCGTCCGGAACTGCACGGCGGCGAACCGGAGTCGGTGCCACCCTGGCCCGCTCCCCGGAGAGCGGTCGATCAGCCGCATCAGCTGCTGGTCGAGATCCTGGACGACCGACGCGGTCTCGCCCGCGGTGAGCCCCGAAAGCGCGATGGGCAGCAGCGCCCGTACGGCGACGTCCTGCGCGAGCAGGACCAGATCGACGTCGTCGCCGAGCCGCGCGTCGATGATCCGTTCCATCCGCGTGATCAGGCCGGTGTGGTGCTCGGCGGTGGCGAGCGAATGCAACTGGGTGCGCCACTCGGCGCGTACGCGGGACCACGGCACCTGGGTGCTGCCGCGCCGCCGGACGATGTCGACGAAGCGGTCGCTCATGAGGAGGCCCTGCCAGTTCGCGGCGCTGACCCTGCGCGCCGCGTCCGGCTCGAAGACGGCAAGCAGGTCGTCGTTGATCCAGAAGACGCCGCCCTCGGCCGCGCTGCGCGTCCGCAGGTCCTGGAGGAAGTCGGTGGGATGGTGCGGAGTGGTCATGGCGTCGCCTCTCGCGCCGCACGGGAAGCCGCCCGTCGCAGGCGACTTCCCGCACCCGGCCGGATCAGATGTGGTGGTAGAGGTACCAGAAGTGGTGGATCCCGCCGTAGCCGGACCGGATGTTGAGGGCCGACTTGGCAGAGCGGTAGAGCTTCCTCATGCTGTTCACCTCCCCCCGGGTGAATCGGTGCGGTCGCTCAGCCGCGCGGTGAAGCGCGGCGGAGCCAGCGCGGGGCCCAGATGGGGACCGCTCCCCGCGGCTGTGACCGTGAGGCGCCACTCCCGGGTGATGATGTGGACCAGGTCCGTCAGCAGCGCCATCGTCACCGTTGCTCCCGCGCAGCTGTGTGGCCCGTACCCGAAGGGAATGAACGCCGGATCGTGCGGGGGCGCCGCCCACCGTCGCGGCACGAACTCGTCGGGACGGTCCCAGTGCAGCGGGTGCCGGTGCATCAAGTACGAGCACACGTCCACGTCGTCGCGCGGGCCGACCGCGACTCCGGCCAGGTCGTGCGCGCCGCTCGGCTTACGGGTGAACAGCCAGGCCACCGGCCACAGCCGCAGCGCCTCCCGGACGATCCACTCCGGCTCCGCCGCCTCGGTGCCCGGGTGCGTACCGACCAGGTGGACCGCCCAGCCCAGCGCGAAGCCGACCGAGCCGACCGTGGCGAACAGCAACGACAGATAGACCTCGGCGAGATCGCCCGGCCGCGCCGCGGGGCCGCCCCCGGAGACGACCACGTCAAGCAGGTCACGTGGCTCGTCCGCACCGGCCGCCCGGCGCGCCCGGATCTCCGCGGCCAGGACGCGCATGACCTTCCGGCGGAACACGAGCCGGGAGGCCGCCGCATGGCGGTCGCGCGCGCCCGCAAGCACCGCACGGTCCACAACGCCGTCGACCACCTGCCGCAGAGGCACCGACGCGTCCGGGCCGAGGAGTACGTCCGCCACGTGCGCGCGGACCAACAGGTTGCCCGCGTCCGGCCAGTCGCTCACCGGCACCAGCCGGTCCCTGACGAGGCCGGGCAGTTCGGCCCGGCCCGCGTCGAGCCGACGGCGCAGCAGGGCGCGTGCCGCACGGCCGATGTCGATCTGCGCGGCACGCGGCCCGAAGACCCCGGTACGGGTGTGGAAGAAGTCCGAGGTCTCGACGAACATGCCCCGCCGGTTCCCCAGCACCGCACGGGCGGCCTCGGGGCCGACCACACACAGCCGTCCTGACGCGGAGCGCCACATGTCCCGCGTTCCGTCGAATTCCGCACCCAGAAGGGCCAGCGGGTCCCGGCGCAAGGAGGCCGCACCGCGGCGCCCCGGGGCAGGCCGCTCCGCCGCCGCGCCGGTCGACGACTCCATGAAGTCCCCCTCCACCTCGCAGGGGGAAGACCGCGCGCGGCCAGACCGCACCACCGCGTCACCGCATCCGGCCGTCCGGCCGACGTATCCGTTCCCCCGCTGCCGGACGGCCAGCCTGCTCCGACGAAGCCGGTCTGTCACGCCCCGCACCGCCCCCGCCGCGCCCCGGCCGACGAACGCCCACCGCGCGAACCACACCGTCGATACGGCCCCGAGCCCATGAGCTGCACAAGTCGCCGCCCCACGGTCAACGACCCACGGCCCCCGCCGTCCGCCCGCCCTCCGGCACCGGCTGACTCCCCTTCGGCCGGGCTCTGTAGAGCGCCGGACAACGGATGGACTACGTACGGGCGGGGAGGCGGCCCGAGTCCCGCTTGAGGTAAGGGTCCTAGGTTGGCAGTGCTCGCTACCGTCTATACCGTCTACGCAAGGAGTCGATCACATGAGTGACCTCATTCGCCTGCCGGGGGAGGGGCACAAGCTGGTCACCAAGGCCCAGGAAGTGACGTTCAAGGCCACGGGAGCACAGGGCTCGTCGGCGTCCATCTTCGAGGTGGTCGTGCCGCCCGGGTTCGACACGGGAGGCCACTTCCACGAGCAGTCGGAGGAGTTCTTCTACATCCTGGAAGGCGAGTTGGAGCTGCTGGCCTTCGAGCCCACCGAACGTACGGATGACTGGCTGGACTGGGAGTCCATCGACGGTGACAGAGTCGTACGGGCTCCTGCGGGCAGCAGCATGTTCGTGCCGCCCAACACCCCGCACGCCTTCAGGAACGCCACGGACCAGCCGGTGCGGATGCTGTTCCAGAGCAACCCGTCACCCGAGCACGAGCACTACTTCGAAGAGATCGCGGAGATCTGGTCGGCGGGCGACACGGTGGACCCCGAAGCGGTGAAGCGCATGCGGAGCCGTTACGACGTCAAGCAGATCACGCCCATGCGGTTCGAGCCGCCCGTCCGTACGGCGGTCCCGACCGCAGGCTGAGCATCCCGGCATCCCCGTGATGTGGGCCGGGCCCTCCGGGGCGCAGGCCGCCGGTCGCCGGCCCCCGCCTCTTGCCGAGGCGGGGGCCAGCGACCTCACCATGTCCCGCCGGAAAGGGGCAGCAGGCGGTCTGCCCGCCCACTGCCCCCTCCCTCCCCTCCTCTCGCTCCCCTCCTCTCGCTCCCCTCCCTCCCTCACACCCGCCGAGTGGGTCATGCGTACCGGCGCGTCACGCGCTCAGCAGTCCGCGAAGACGGCACTCATCACGTCGTTGTGCGCGGAGGCGAGGCCGCCCTTGAACCAGGCGGGAACCGTGCCCAAGTACCCGCTGTAGTCACTGTGCTTGTAGATGTGGATACGGGTGGGCGTCCGGTTCCAGGCCGAGCTCGCCCGGTCCTCGAACCAGGAAGGCACCTTGTGGTGGCCGCAGCTGGGCACCACCCACAGCCAGCCGCCGCCGCCGGAGTTCTGGAAGAAGCACGAGCCGCTGCCGCACTCCGTCCAGGCCCGGGCGCCGTAGTCGCCGCCGCTGAGCCAGTAAAGACCCTCCACGCCCGGCATCTTGGTGACGCTGGTCTCCTCGGCGCTCGCCGCTGTCGGTGCGGCGAGCGCGAAGACGGCCGCCGTGGCCGCGACGGCCGCCGCGATTCTCTTGCGCATGTCCCCTCCAGGAGTCGCTGGAACGCTGTGCGTTCACTGTCTCCCGGGGCGGCCCGCCGATCGTCGGCAACGAGCGCACGCTTCCTGGGCATCCAGCGCACGCGCCCGTACCCGGGCTCCCGCCCGCACCTCGCTCGGCGGGATTCCGTACGCCTTGCGGAAGGCGCGGCCGAAGTCTGCGGGGTGGCGAAAGCCCCAGCGGGTGGCCGTCGTGGCGAGGGTGCGGTGGCCAAGGGCCGGATCGGCCAGGTCCGCGTGGCAGCGCTCCAGGCGCAGCCGCCGGATCATGGCGCCCACGGTCTCCGGCTCGCGCCGGAACAGCAGGTGGAGGCCGCGCACGGAGACGTGGTGGTGGGCGGCGATGGCCGAAGGCGTCAACTCCGGATCGCCCAGGTTGAGTTCGATGAAAGCCCTGATCCGGGCCCGCAGCGCGGTCTTGCGGGTCTCGGTGGGCAGCGTGTCCTGGGCCCCGAGCCGACCCGCAAGGACGGTCGCGGCCAGATCGATCCCGATCACGCCCAGTCGGGTCAACTCCGCAGGGCCGCAGGCGCGGGCGGCCGTCGGCAGCCCGCCCAGGTATGAGCCGAGCAGTGCCGCAGGCCCCGACTCGGGCCGGGTGGACAGCGGTTCGGCAAGGAGCGGGTCCGCACGGCCGCCGGCCAGCGGCAACGCCGTCCGCGGCAGCCGCAGCAGCGTCAGGCGGGTCTGCCGGCCCCGGTCGAGGAAGTCGCAGACGAGCGGAGCGGAGGTGGAGAACAGAGCCATGTCCCCGGCTCCGAGACAGGCCACGCCACGGGCCTGCTCCAGCCGGATGGGGCTCCCGTGCACCAGGACCAGGTAGTACTCCTCCGGATCGTGGCGCCGGATCTGCACGGGCGAACGGCTGGCCGTCATCGGGGAGAAGCTGAAGGCCGCCACCTGGCTGTGCGGCATCCCCACGGCCTCGACGCTGCCTCGGAAGCGGGCCGCGTGCGGGCTGCGGATCGTCACGGGCATGACCTCGTCGCCGACCATCTCGGTCCACCAGCCGAACCGCTCCGCCGCCGGAACTCCGTCGGTGTTCGCGGACACGACAGGGCCGTCCGCGCCGTCGGCCTGCCACGCCGCCTCATTGATGATGGACATTCAACGATGCTCGCGTCCGGCCACCCGACCGGAAAGCCGACGACCGGTCAGGTGGCGTCGCTTTTCCACCTTTCAGGGCGGATGCGGTTGCGTCACAAGCGGGGTCTCACGCTCCGGGCGAGTCCGTATCGGCGGTGGCCTCGTCCAAGCCGAAGAAGACGCGGTAGAGGCCGAGTTGGTGGTCGAGCATGGGTGCCCCGGGCACCACCGGGCGGCCCAGAGCGGCGGCGGCGCGCAGCAGTGCGGTCTCCCTCGGCTTCATGATCACATCGGCGACCACGCACTCCGGCCGCAGGTCAGCAAGAGAGAACGGCAGCGGATCGTCCGCGCGCATCCCGAGCGGGGTCGCGTTGACCACGAGGTCCGCGTCGGCGGACGCGGGTGTGCCGGTACCGAGCGCGCGGCCCGGCCAGTACGAGCCGAGGCGCGTGAGCAGGGTCCGCAGCTTCGCGGTGTCCGGATCGCAGAGGGACACCCGTGCCGCGCCCGCCGACAGCAGGGCCGCGGCGATGGCACTGCCGGCCCCGCCCGCGCCGACCACGCTGACCTGCTTGCCCTCGGGGAGGTGCCCGGCGGCGGTCAGGCCGCTGACGAAGCCGACACCGTCGAAGTTCTCGCCGGTCCAGCGCCCGTCGGGTTCGCGGCGCAGCGCGTTGACGGCGCCCGAGGCGGCCGCGGCAGGGCTCACCTGGTCGGCCAGGCGCAGGGCCGCCGCCTTGTGCGGAATGGTGACGAGTATCCCGTCGAGGTTCTCCGTCCTGCGCAGACCCTGGAAGACCTCGGCGAAGGAATCCGGGCGGGCGTGTACGGGGAACAGCACAGCGTCCAGGCCGAGCTCCGCGAAGAGCGGGTTGAGAAGGGACGGCGCCCGCACCTGCGCGACGGGGTCGCCGAGAACGGCGTAGAGCCGGGTTCGCCCCGAAATCGGAAGGGAGCGAGAAACGCTGCTGTCCATGGGTTACCTGCTTTCCCTGAGGTTGGAGCGGCGCTCCGCGCGGAGCCGGGCACGGAGATCCGAGCCGGGAGTGCGCGAGGCGCCAGAAGTCAGAACCGTCAACATGGGGGATGCCTGAGCACCCCGGGAGGGTGGCCGCACCCCCTTCTCCGGGGCGATCATGGAGCGGATTCCCCCCAAGGCCCCACGAACGAAAAGCGAAAATGACCTACCTGCTCCACATCGACTCCTCCGCCGTCCCCGACCGCTCGGTCTCCCGGGATGTCGCGGCCACCTTCCTCACCGCCTGGCAGAAGGAGCACCCCGACGCCTCTGTCGTGCACCGCGACCTCGCCGCGGCCCCCTTGCCGCACCTGACCGCGGACGGTGTCATCGGGCGCATCACCGGCCCCGACGACCGCACGGACGGCCAGGCGGCCGCCATAGCGCTCCAGAACACCCTCATCGAGGAGTTCCTCGGGGCGGACGCCTACCTGTTCACCGTGCCGATGTACAACAGGTCGGTGCCCTCCGTCTTCAAGGCCTGGATCGACCAGGTCTTCGTGAACGGGCGCGTGCTCTTCGCCGTCCCCGACCAGGTTCCCACCCGCGGCCGCCGCGCCGTCGCCGTCACCAGCCGCGGCGGCGGCTACGGGCCCGGCACCCCGCACGAGGGCCACGACCACGTGGTCCCGTACCTCACGACGGTGCTCGGCGGATCCCTCGGTCTCGACCTGGAGTTCGTCGTGCCCGAGCTGACGATGGCCCACCGCAGCCCGGCCATGGCCGCACTGCGGCCCAAGGCCGACGCGTCCCTCGCGCAGGCCCACGAGGAAGCCGAGCGGCTCGCCCGGCAGCTCTGAGTCCCGCCCGCACCGGCCGACCGGGGACGCGTCCGCGGCCGGCCGGTGCGGGAGAGCGTCAGGACAGAGACGCGATGATCACGGTGGCGTCGAGCTCGTCGTCGGTGGCGATCCTCGCCCGCAACCCCGTGGCGGCGACCGCCGCGACGGCCTCGTCCGCCTGCCGCTCGCTCGTCTCGAACAGCAGGATGCCGTCCGGGGCCAGCCACTCGGCCGCCCCGGCGACCACGCGCCGCAGCACCTCCAGGCCGTCCACACCGCCGTCGAGCGCCACGCGCGCCTCGTACTCGCGGGCCTCGGCGGGCAGCAACTCGATCTCCACCGTGGGCACATACGGCACGTTGGACAGCAGGACGTCGACGCGGCCCTTGAGTCCGGCGGGCAGCGGATCGAAGAGGTCGCCCTCGAACACCTCGCCACCCGCGGCCGTGACATTGCGCCGGGCGCAGCGGACGGCGGCGGCATCCACGTCCGACGCGTACAGCTCGACCTCGTCGAGCCGGTCCGCCAGCGCCACACCGAGCGCACCGGAGCCACAGCACAGGTCCACGACGACCGCCCGCGCCGGGGCGAGCGCGACAGCCTCCTGAACGAGCGCCTCGGTGCGCCGCCGGGGCACGAAGACCTCGGCGTCCACCGCGATGCGAAGCCCGCAGAACTCCGCGTACCCGACCACGTGCTCAAGCGGCAGACCGACGACCCGGCGCTCGACCATCTCCTCGAGCTCGGCGGGATTGCGCGCCGCGGACATGATCATCTCTGCCTCTTCCTCGGCGAAGACGCACCCCGCGGCGCGGAGCCGGGCGACGATGGCGGATTCGGACTGATCGGACTGATCGGGCTGATCCAACGAAGGAACCGACATGAAAGCCTTTCAACTGCAGGTGTGATGAAACAATTCAACGCTATCCGGAGGACTCGCCCTGCTCCGGTCCGGGCCGGGTGCCCTTCCCCTCTGCCTTCTCGGGGGTGTCTGCCTTCTCGGGGGTGACGACGGCGAGGATCTGGTCCATGGCGACGGTGGTGCCGGGGGTGACGTCGAGTTCGGTGACGGTGCCGGTGTGGGGGGCGGTGAGGACGTGTTCCATTTTCATGGCTTCGACGACGAGCAGGCTCTGGCCTGCGGTGACCGTGTCGCCGGGGGAGACCTTGACGACGGTGACGGTGCCGGGCATGGGCGCGGTGAGGGCGTCGGCCCCCGCGTGCGCCGCGCCGGTCAGGGAAGC
>NZ_JBEYZK010000027.1:0-117356 GCF_040646035.1 Streptomyces sp. NPDC046465 | reverse complement strand
TTCCGGCGACGCCGCTACGTGGCGCTGCTGTGGGTGGTGGCACCCGGCCGGGTGTGGACCCCCTCTCCGTAGAGCGAGATGAAACGGCAGCTGCCTGAGCGGCTTTTCTTGGCCGAAACGCTATTCCTGCTTCTTGCGGCGCGTGCCGAAGACGATCTCGTCCCAGCTGGGTACCGCCGCGCGGCGGCCCGGTCGTACGCCGTCGGCCTCGGCCTGACGGTCCGTGGAGCCGACGAGCCGGTCGCGGTGGCTCGCCACCGAGCGCGGCATGAGCACGTCCGCGTAGGCCGCGCCTGCGCCTGCCGATGCCGCCGGGGGCTCCTCGGCCTCCGGCTCCTGCTCGGGCTCCTCCTGGGCGGGCGGCGGCAGTTCCGTGGCGGTCGTGACCGAGGGACGCTCGGGTACGACCATGTCGCCACGGAAGCTGGGCACCGCCTCCAGGAGGCTGGTCAGGGAGTCGCGCTCCTGTTCGGCGACCGCGGAGCCCGCGCCGGTGCCCTCCTCCGGCGGGTCCGCCGGAGGCAGGGGGATGCTCGGGCGGTCCAGCTGACGGTCCAGGGCGCGGTCGAGCGGCCGGTCCGCGGGGCGGTCCCGGGGCAGCCGTGCGATGCGCGGCACGAACGGGAAGCTGGGCTCGGGCGCGGAGATGTCGTCCGTCTCGCCGATCAGCGAACGCGCCTCGTCGTCCACGGCCTGGACGAGCCGCCGGGGCGGGTCGTACGTCCAGCTCGCGCAGTGCGGTTCGGTCGCGACGCGGTAGACGAGCAGGACCTCCCACGTGCCGTCGTCACGGCGCCAGGAGTCCCACTGGACGGTGTCCTTGTCGACGCCCCGCAGCATCAGTCGTTCCTGCACGGCCTCGCCGAGCTGGGGTCCGGTGTTCTCGCCGGGACGGCGCACGGGGGTCTTCCTGGCGCGCTCCGCCATGAAGGCGCGCTCCGCGAGCACAGGTCCTTCGAAGCGGCGGACGCGGTCGACGGGGATACCGGCGAACTGGGCCACTTCTTCCGCGCTGGCGCCGGCACGTATCCGTGCCTGGATGTCGCGCGGCCGGAGGTGGCTCTCCACCTCGATCTCGATCTGGCCGAGTCGGGGCCTGTCGCCGCGGACGGCCGCACGCAGCCGTTCGTCGATCGGAAGCGTGTACTCCGTGCTGTCCGCAGCTTTGAGCACCAGCCGTGTGCCGTCGTTGCTGACGGCCACGACACGCAGTTCGGGCATGGGGACCTCCCGGGTGGTGCCTGCCGACGTCACGTGCGTCGCTGCTTCCGCTAGTCGAGTGTGGCCTGCCCGGGTGCAGCCTGCCACAACCTTGCCGAGTTGCCCGGCGTGTCGGGCATGGGCCCTGGAGCGCCGTTATGGCACGGTTACCATTTCGCAACGCTAAGTGACGAGGTTCGTCACCCTGTGCAGCGAGCCCCCCACCCGGCGGTCCTTGGAGGCCCCGGGCACCCTGGCGGGAGACCGGACCCAGGGCTCGCCACAGTACTCCATTCGGGCCACGCGGGTGGACCGCCGCGCCGCCGAACTTCTCGTGGAGGGCGGCAGTTGGCGCCCGCTCCTGCCCTGTCACGCCCGCGCGCGGGTGGCGCACTTCACGGTATGCCCCGAAACGGAACTAAACACTTCGCCCATACGTCCCTGTCTCGTGTAGTCAGTTGAGAAAGGTCGAGAAAGGCAGGCAAGGGTCGGAGATGCGTGAAAAGCCGGATTCCGGCAAGGAGTCGAAGGACCAGCAGGAGCCGGGCGGGAAACGGCGCCTCGATCTGAGTGTGCCGCAGGTGGCCGGAAGTGCCATCGCCGCGGTCGTGGCGGCGAAGCTCGCCTCGAACCTCGGCGTCTACGGAACGATCCTCGGCGCCGGTGTCGTGAGCGCGCTCGCGACCTGTGGCGGCACCGTCTTCCAGCATTTCTTCAGGCGTACGGGTGAGCAGATACGTGACGTCACGGTGCAGGCCAAGCCGAAGGCCCGACAGGTCCCGGTGTCGGCGGAGGGGCCGGTCCCCGAGACGTTCAGAGCCCCCACGTACCCCGGCGCCGTAGGGGCCACCGGGCCCGTGACCACGACATGGGGGAGGCGACAGACCGACGCGGACGCCGACGGAACGGCGTTGCTGCCGACCGCGCGGGATGCCGATCCCACGGCGGTGCTGCCCGCGGCGGGGGCCGACCCGGCGACGGTGCCGCCCGCGCCCGGGGACGCCGACGCCACGACGATGCTGCCCTCAGTGGCGGACGCCGACCGGACGACGCTGCTCCCCTCCGTGGCGCCAGGGGCCGATGACGACGCCGAGCGGACCCGGCTGCTCGGGGCGGTCGACCCGACGCGGGCGCTGCCGCGCGACGACGCCACACGCGTGCTCCGCGCCACGGGCCCCGGCGGCGGCACGGCTCCGGCGGCCCCCCTCGAACCGCCGCTCCCGTCCGAGGAGTTCACCGAGGGTGCCACGCACCGCGCGCAGATCCGCAGTTGGAAGCGGCCGTTGATCGGCGCGGCGGTCGTCTTCGGCATCGCCATGGCCGGGATCACCACGTACGAGGTGTTCGCGGGGGAGGACCTGAGCGGCGGCCAGGGCACCACGATCGGCAACGGCGTCTCGGGGCAGAACTCCTCTCCCAGGAAGTCGCCCCCGCCTCCCGAGGAACCGTCCGGACAGCCCTCGGACAACGGCACTCCGGGGACCGGCGACGGCTCCAAGAAGGACGGCGACAACGCCTCGCAGGACCCGAACGGGACCGGCGAGAACCAGGGCGACGGCACCGGCAAGGGCAACGGCACCGGCCAGGGGTCGAAGGACGACCCGGACAACAACGGCACAGGCACCGACCCCGACAAGGACAACGGCTCCGACTCCGGAGACGACGGCTCCGGGACGGACCCGACGCCCACGCCCACTCCGCCCACCCCGACGCCCACGCCGTCGCACGGCACGGGCTCCGACACCGACCCGCAGCAGGGCGGAACGCCCACTCCGTAGCGGGCGGTCAGGCGCCGAGGACCCGTCGCAGGTAGTCGTTGCCGAACAGGCGGTCCGGGTCGAGGCGGTCGCGCAGGGCGGTGAACTCGCCGAAGCGGGGGTACACCTTGGAGAAGTACTCCGCGTCGCGTGTGTGCACCTTGCCCCAGTGCGGCCGCCCCTCGTGCGCGCCGAAGATCCGCTCGGCGGCCGTGAAGTACGCCTGGTACGGCGTGCCCCGGTACATGTGGACGGCGATGTACGCGCTCTCCCGGCCCGACGCCGTGGAGAGCGTGATGTCGTCGGCCGGGGCCGTGCGGACCTCCACGGGGAAGCTGATCCGCAGCGGCGAGCGGTCCACCATCGCCTTCAGTTCGCGCAAGGTCTCCACGAGGGCCTCGCGCGGGACCGCGTACTCCATCTCCATGAACCGCACGCGGCGCGGGCTGGTGAAGACCTTGTAGGGGATGTCCGTGTACGTCCGCGCGGAGAGCGCCTTGCTGGAGATCCTGGCGATGCCCGGGATGGCCGCGGGTACGGCGCGGCCGAGGGAGTTGACCACCTGGAAGAGGCCGTTGGAGAGCAACTCGTCCTCTACGAAGGCGCTGATCCGGCCGGGCGGAGCCGCGGGGCCCGGACTGCGGTTGTTGCGCTTGGTGGTGCAGTTGCCGGTGTGCGGGAACCAGTAGAACTCGAAGTGCTCGTTCTCCGTGACGAGTGCGTCGAAGTCTTCGGTGACCCTGTCGAAGGTCATGGGCTCCTCGCGGGCGGCGAGGTAGAAGACCGGCTCCACGGCGAAGGTGATCGCGGTGATGACGCCGAGGGCGCCGAGCCCGATGCGGGCCGCGGCGAACACCTCGGGGTTCTCGTCGGCGGAACAGGTCAGGACCGTGCCGTCCGCGGTGACCAGCTCAAGGGCCGTGACCTGGGCGGCGATCGAGGCCGACTCGCGGCCCGTGCCGTGCGTGCCGGTGCTGACGGCTCCGGAGACGGTCTGCTCCATGATGTCGCCCATGTTCGTGAGCGAAAGACTCTCACGGGCCAGCGCCGTGTTCAGGCGCTTCAGCGGAGTACCGGCCTCCACGGTGACGGTGCCGGCCGCGCGGTCGATCGCGCGGATGCCGGTGAGCAGGCCGGGGCGTATCAGGAGGCCGTCGGTCGCGGCGGCCGCCGTGAAGGAGTGGCCCGTGCCGACGGGCTTCACCTTCAGACCGTCCTCCTTGGCCCGGCGCACCGCCGCGACCAGCTCGTCGACCGAGGCGGGGGTGGCCTCACGGACCGGCCGCGCGGTCACGTTGCCCGCCCAGTTACGCCACGTCGCTGTGCTCTTCCCGCTGCTCGTGCCCGTACTCATGGGTCCCTCCCCGTCGCGGAACCGGCCGCTTCAGCCGGCGATACCCCAGGAACCCGACCGCGACCGCGACGGCTCCGGAGATTCCCGGCACCGCGTACCCGGCGTCCGAACCCGCGGCGTCGATGACCCACCCGGCCGCGGAGGAGCCGAGCGCGACCCCGACCGCGAGTCCGGTGCTCACCCACGTCATGCCCTCGGTCAGTTTCGCGCGTGGTACGTGCTGCTCGACGAGGGCCATCGTCGTGATCATTGTCGGTGCGATGGAGAGGCCCGCGACGAACAACGCCACGGCCAGAAACGGAAGGTTCCCGACCAGTTGAAGCGGGATCATACTCACGGCCATCGCACAGACACCCAGCAGCCACCGGGGGGCCGGCGCCCCCTTGAAATGCAGCAGACCGAAGGCCGCACCGGCCACGCAGGAGCCGAGCGCGTAGACGGCGAGCACCAGGCTGGCCGCGGACTTGTGGCCCTGGTCCTCCGCGTACGCCACGGTGACCACGTCGATCGAACCGAAGATCGCGCCGGTCGCGACGAAGGTGGCGACCAGCACCTGAAGGCCCCCGGAGCGCAGCGCCGACTCCTTGGTGTGGTGTTCCCGTGGATGCGGCACCGGTTCGGTGGCCCGCTGGGCCGTCAGCCAGAAGACGCCCACGGCGAGGAAGGCCCCGGCGAGCAGCGGACCGGCCTCCGGGAACCACACCGTGGAGAGCCCGATCGAGATGATCGGCCCGAAGATGAAGCAGACCTCGTCCACCACCGACTCGAAGGAGTACGCGGTGTGCAGCTGCGGGGTGTCGCGGTACAGGACGGCCCAGCGCGACCGGATCATCGAGCCCACGCTCGGCACGCAGCCGACCAGGGCGGCGAAGAGGAACAGCGTCCAGTCGGGCGCCTCGAACTTCGCGCAGAGCAGCAGCCCGGCGACGGCGGCGAGGGAGACCAGCGTCGCGGGCCTGAGCACCCGGCGCTGGCCGTGCCGGTCCACGAGCCGGGAGATCTGCGGACCGATCGCGGCGGCCGACAGCGCGACCATCGCCGACAGGGCGCCCGCGAGGCCATAGCGCCCGGTGAGCTGCGACACCATGGTCACGATGCCGATGCCCATCATCGACAGCGGCATGCGGCCGAGGAACCCGGCGCTGGAGAAGGCCTTCGTGCCGGGGGCGGCGAAGATGGCGCGGTAGGGGCTGGGCACGTGGACTCCGCTGGGGCTCCGGAGCGGCTCCGTGGGGGCGGAGGCTGCCGGGTAAGGCGTAAAGGTGGCCTATACAGATTACGGCTCCGGAGGGGGCGGGCGCACCGGGTTTTTCCGTTCGGCGGAGGCCGTTTTCCGGCTGTCAGTGGCGAGTGGCAGGATCGGATGCATGTCCGATGCGCTGGATTCGACTCCCTATGACGCCCTGCTGTTGCTCTCGTTCGGCGGCCCAGAAGGCCCGGACGACGTCGTCCCGTTCCTGGAGAACGTGACGCGCGGGCGCGGCATCCCCACGGAGCGGCTCAAGGAGGTGGGGCAGCACTACTTCCTGTTCGGCGGGGTCAGCCCGATCAACGATCAGAACCGCGCCCTTCTTGACGCCCTGCGCAAGGACTTCGTGGAGCACGGCCTCGACCTGCCGGTCTACTGGGGCAACCGCAACTGGGCGCCCTATCTGACCGACACCCTGCGCGAGATGGTCACCGACGGCCACCGCCGCATCCTGACCCTTGCCACCAGCGCGTACGCCTCGTACTCGGGCTGCCGTCAGTACCGCGAGAACCTCGCGGACTCCCTGGCCGTCCTGGAGTCCGAAGGCCTCGAAGTGCCGAAGGTCGACAAGCTCCGGCACTACTTCAACCACCCCGGCTTCGTCCGCCCCATGATCGACGGCGTCCTGAAGTCCCTCTCCGAACTCCCCGGGGACGTGCGGGACGGAGCGCACCTGGCCTTCACCACGCACTCCATCCCGACCGCCGCCGCGGACACCTCGGGGCCCGTCGAGGAGCACGGCGACGGCGGTGCGTACGTCAAGGAGCACCTGGACGTGGCCCGCCTCATCGCCGACACCGTCCACGAGGAGACCGGCGCCGCGCACCCCTGGGAGCTCGTCTACCAGTCGCGCAGCGGCGCCCCGCACATCCCGTGGCTGGAGCCGGACATCTGCGACCACCTGGAGGAGCGGCACGCGGCCGGTGCCTCCGCCGTGGTCATGGTCCCCATCGGCTTCGTCTCGGACCACATGGAGGTCCTGTACGACCTCGACACCGAGGCCGAGGCCAAGGCCGCGGAGCTGGGTCTCGCGGTGCGCCGTTCGGCGACCGTCGGCGCCGACCCGCGGTTCGCCGCGGCGATCAGGGAACTGGTCCTCGAGCGGGCCGCCGCGGAGAGCGGCGCGGCCGTCACCCCCTGCGCCCTTGGCTCCCTCGGCGCGAGCCACGACCTGTGCCCGGTGGGCTGCTGCCCCGCCCGCGCCCCGAAGCCCGCCGCCGCGGGCGCCGACAGCCCGTACGCGTAAAGAATCCCGAGGTAACGCTGTGACCGACGTGACCGACGTGACCGACCTCAAGGCAGAACTCCTCGCCGTCGCCCTGGAGGCCGCGCACCGCGCCGGAGCCTTCCTGCGCGACGGGCGCCCCGACGACCTCGGCGTGGCCGCCACCAAGTCCAGCGCCGTCGACGTGGTCACCGAAATGGACATCGCCTCCGAGAAGCTGATCACCGACTTCTTCGCCGAGCGCAGGCCGGCCGACGGCGTGCTCGGCGAGGAGGGCGCGAGCTTCGAGGGCACCAGCGGCATCCAGTGGGTCATCGACCCCATCGACGGCACCGTCAACTACCTCTACGGCCGCCCCGACTGGTCCGTGTCCATCGCCGCCCGCAAGGACGGCGAGACGCTGGTCGGGGTCGTGCACGCGCCGATGCGCGGGGAGACCTACCGCGCGGTCCTCGGGGAGGGCGCCCACATCAACGACGTGCCCGCTCGCGTGCGCCCCGCCCCCTCCCTGGACCAGGCCCTGATCGGCACCGGCTTCGGTTACATCGCCGGGCGCCGCGCGCGGCAGGCCGAGGTGGCGCGCCACCTGATCCCGCGGGTGCGGGACATCCGGCGCGGCGGCTCGGCCGCGATCGACCTGTGCGACGTCGCGGCGGGCCGGCTCGACGCGTACTACGAGCGCGGTCTGAATCCGTGGGACTTCGCGGCCGGCGACCTCATCGCGCGGGAAGCGGGCGCCCTGACCGGTGGCCGCCCCGGAGAGGCACTCTCGGGCGAGCTGGCCATCGCGGGGCCGCCCGCCCTCTTCGAGACGCTCCAGGGCCTCCTGGAGGACCTCGGCGCCTGGCACGACTGACCCGCGCACGCGGAAGGGCCCCGACACCTGTTGGACGAGGTGTCGGGGCCCTTCGGCGTTCGTTCTCGGGAGTCGGTCAGGCGTGCAGGGCGCCCACCTCGACGCCGTGCTCAGCGGCCAGGCGGTGGAGATCTTCCAGCTCCGCCAGCTCGACCTCGGCAAGGAAATCGTCGCCCGTCTCACGGGCCTTCGTGAGGTCGGACTCCGTGGCCTCTATGCGCTGCAGAAGTCCTGCGGTGAATGCGTCCATGGTTGCGCCCCCTCGGCTGGGTCGTGGGTCGATGGCACGGGGGTGTGCCCTCAAAGAAGGGGCGATCACGTCTCAAGCCGCTCTGCGGCAAGCAGTTTGTGGCGTGCTACATACAAAGCGTGATCGCGGGTGTAAACCCGTCCTCCCCGTGCTCCGTTCCGCAGAAACCTCAACCCGCGCAGAAAATCCGGCATTCCCGCCGCCCGGCCCGGGCCCGGCCACGGGCCGCCCCCGATGACAGGCCGTCTTACAGCCGGTTTATGGCCGAAAGGGGCAGGATGGAGCTCTACCCCACGACAGATCTGCCCTCCGGGGCACAGAGGAAGGACAGCGACGTGCGCGTACTCGTCGTCGAGGACGAGCAGCTGCTCGCCGATGCGGTGGCCACCGGACTGCGCCGGGAGGCCATGGCCGTCGACGTCGTGTACGACGGAGCGGCCGCTCTGGAGCGCATCGGCGTCAACGACTACGACGTCGTGGTGCTCGACCGGGATCTCCCGCTCGTCCACGGCGACGACGTCTGCCGCAAGATCGTCGAGCTCGGCATGCCGACCCGCGTCCTGATGCTCACCGCGTCGGGCGACGTCAGCGACCGCGTCGAGGGCCTGGAGATCGGCGCCGACGACTACCTCCCCAAGCCGTTCGCGTTCAGCGAGCTCACGGCACGCGTGCGTGCCCTCGGGCGGCGCACCAGCGTGCCGCTGCCGCCCGTCCTGGAGCGTGCCGGGATCAAGCTCGACCCCAACCGCCGCGAGGTCTTCCGCGACGGCAAGGAGGTCCAGCTGGCCCCCAAGGAGTTCGCCGTCCTCGAAGTGCTGCTGCGCAGTGAGGGCGCGGTGGTCTCCGCGGAACAGCTGCTGGAGAAGGCCTGGGACGAGAACACGGACCCGTTCACGAACGTCGTCCGGGTGACCGTCATGACCCTGCGCCGCAAGCTCGGCGAGCCCGCCGTCATCGTGACGGTGCCGGGCTCCGGCTACCGGATCTGATCCCCGGTGGCCGCGACCCCGGCGCCACCAGCCGCGCCTCCGAAGCCCACGTGGGACCCGCGCAAGGTCGAACCGCCCTTCCCGTGGCTGCGCCCCACGATCCGTATACGCCTCACGCTGCTCTACGGCGGCATGTTCCTGATCGCGGGCATCCTGCTGCTCTCGATCATCTACCTGCTCGCCGCGCAGGCCCTGAACGTGGGCAGTGAGCTGCCCTTCCGGGTCACCGGCAACAGCAGGGTGAGCAGCCAGACCTGCGCCAGCTTCCAGGGGCTTCCCGAGCACACCACCGAGGGGCAGCTCAACGACGCGTTGAACGAGTGCGTCAACCAGGTGCGTCAACACGCCCTCGACAATCTCCTCAGCCGCTCGCTGCTCGCCCTCCTGGGCCTCGCGGTGATCGCCTTCGCCTTCGGTTACGCGATGGCGGGCCGGGTCCTCTCACCGCTCGGCCGCATCACGCGCACCGCGCGCAGGGTGGCCGGAACGGACCTCTCCCGGCGCATCGAACTGGACGGCCCCGACGACGAGCTGAAGGAACTTTCGGACACCTTCGACGAGATGCTGGACCGTCTGGAACGCGCCTTCACCGCTCAGCAGCGGTTCGTCGGCAACGCCTCGCACGAGCTGCGCACGCCGTTGGCGATCAACCGCACGCTCCTGGAGGTGTCGCTCTCCGACCCCGGGGCGCCGCCCGAGCTCCACCAGCTCGGCAAGACCCTGCTCGCCACCAACGAGCGCAGCGAGCAGCTCGTGGAGGGCCTGCTGCTCCTCGCCCGCAGTGACAACCAGATCGTGGAGCGCAAACCGGTCGACCTCGCCGAGGTCGCGGGCCGTGCCGTGGACCAGGTGCGCACCGAGGCCGACGCGAAGGGCGTGGAGATCCGCGGAGAGCGCGCTCCGGCCGTCGTGCAGGGCAACGGCGTCCTCCTGGAGCGGATCGCCCTGAACCTCGTCCAGAACGCCGTCAGGTACAACGTGCCGGACGAGGGCTGGGTCGAGGTCACCACGGAGGCCCAGCACGGCCAGGCGGTCCTGGTGGTGTCGAACACGGGCCCCGTGGTGCCCGCGTACGAGATCGACAACCTCTTCGAGCCGTTCCGGCGGCTGCGGACCGAGCGGACGGGCAGCGACAAGGGCGTGGGTCTCGGCCTGTCGATCGCCCGGTCGGTGGCGCGGGCCCACGGGGGCCGTATCATCGCGGAGCCGCGTGAGGGGGGTGGGCTCGTCATGCGAGTCACCCTTCCTCTCTGAGATGCTGCCGCGGACGCGCCGCGATGTTCGCTCAACGCGGAATTTTCGGGCCCGTTCCTGGAGATTTCGTGTGTGATCGATCACAGGGGCGAATTTTCGGTCATCTACTCTCCGTGATCGTGAAAGTCGCCGGAAAGCCGGGAAAATCCGGGTTTTTAGGGGTCTTGATCACGGGAAGTACACGGGGTGGCGCCTGTGGAGTGCGACATTCGGACCGTGTACGGTCCCGATCGCCATCCAAACCGATCACCCCTCCAGGGGTCCGGTTGGGTGTCGATTGAATAACAGACCTTGATGTGAGGCAAAATCTCCGCTTCAGGTCGGGCACAAGTCCGGCCTCTCATGCGTTACGAGCGCTTGAGACACCGCAGACACCCAGAGGGGGAGAGCGACATGGCAACGGACTACGACACCCCACGTAAGACCGACGATGACGTCAACGAGGACAGCATCGAGGAACTCAAGGCACGGCGGAACGACAAGTCGACCTCAGCGGTCGACGTCGACGAGTTCGAGGCCGCCGAGGGCCTTGAGCTGCCCGGCGCCGACCTTTCCAACGAGGAGCTCGCGGTCCGCGTGCTCCCGAAGCAGCAGGACGAGTTCACCTGTATGAGCTGCTTCCTGGTGCACCACCGCAGTCAGCTGGCCCGCGAGAAGAACGGCCAGCCGATCTGCCGCGACTGCGACTGAGGCGGGGTCGGCCGTGACTGGCTCGACCCCGTCCTGGAAGCGCCGCTTCCGCAAGGGCGGAGCGGACGAGGCCGGCGTTCCGGACGCCGGTGTGTTTGATGACGGGCGAGGCTCTTCCGCCACTGGGGCAGCCTCGCTCGAACCGGTGGCCGCCGCTGAGGCGGTGCCGGACGAGGCGGCGGTCGACAAGGCGCCCAGGACCACTCGGAAAGCCGGTGAGGCCGGGTCCAGGGGCGGCCGCGTTGCCGCCGTCACGGGCGGAGTGATGCAGGGCGTGCGCAAGGGCGGGCGTGGCGCGAGGGCCGGTATCGGCTATCTCGCCGACCGGCTCATCGAGAACGCCCCGCGGATCCCGGTCCGCGATCTGGCGACCCTCCGCGCACAGTTCCCGGGCCTCGGCCCCGAACAGCTCGCGGACAAACTCGTCGCAGGCGCCGCCAACGCCACGTCCACCGTGGGCGCGGGAGTGGGGGCCGCCGCGATGCTGCCGGTGCCGCCGGCGATGCCCGCCGAGCTCGCGGCGGAGATCACCGGCGTCGCCGCCATAGAGCTGAAGCTGATCGCCGAGCTGCACGAGGTCTACGGCCGACGGCCCGAGGGCAACGTCAAGCAGCGCAGCATGGCGTATCTGAACTCCTGGTCCGAGGAGCGCGGGATCGACGTCGCCAAACCGGCGACCTTCAACACCGCGCTGGGCGGCCAGATGAAGCGTGAGCTGCGCCAGCAGATCATGAAGCGGATGGTCCGGAACCTGCCGAACCTCATGCCCTTCATGGTGGGCGCCGCGGTCGGGGCGGTCATGAACCGCCGGGACACCAAGAAACTGGCCGGACGGATCCGGCAGGACCTGCGCAAGACGCAGGTGCCGTGGGACGCGCTGCCGGAGCTGCCGCCCCTGGAGAAGCCGAGCGATCCTCTGCGGATGGGGGAGATTCCCCGGGAGCTGGGGCGCTGAGCTCGTCGCGCGGTTCCCCGCGCCCTGATTGCCTGCGCCCCTCACCAGCGCCCCTCAGGGGGCGCTTTGACGTACCGCAGTCAGCGCCGCCGCCAGCTCCTCCGGGTGCCGTGTGGAGACGTACACGTACGGGGTGGGGTCCTCGGGGTCCGTGATGTTCACCCGCAGCGCCGTGGGGATGTAGGCGCGCAGCAGCATGTAGGCGCGCGGGTCGGCCTTGTAGGTGCGCCAGGCGCGGGTCTCCTCGCCCGTCAGGACCTCCGCGTCGCCCAGGGCGGACACCGGGATCTTCGCGTCGCCCGCGACCAGCGAGCCCGCCACCACACGGACCCGCACAGCGCCGTACGCGCTGGTGACGACCGCTGCCACAGCCGTGCCGCCGACCAGGCCGCCGAGGAGCGGCAGCGTGCCGAACGGCAGCAGGATCAGGGCCATCGCGACGCCCACCAGGACCGAGGCGAACCACCACGAACGGGGCGCGGTCAGGCGTTCTTCATAAGGCTGCATGGAACCAAGCTTGGCACGGTGCGGTTGCCGCGCTGACGCGGAGGTAAGGTCTGCGCCTGTGAGTGGTACATCTGCAGCTCTGACGCCCCCGGCCGACGCGATAGCGCCCGTCCGCCACCCCGACGCGCCCGCTCCCGGTGAGCTCATCGGTGCCCACTACGAGCACTGTTTCGGCTGCGGCGAGGGGCAGGCGCACGGACTGCACCTCGCGGCGCGAGCCGGGGAGGGCGTGGCCATCACCGCCGAGTTCACCGTGCGCGAGGCGCACCAGGGCGCCCCCGGCCTCGCCCACGGCGGCGTTCTCGCCACCGCGCTCGACGAGACGCTCGGCTCGCTGAACTGGCTGCTGCGCGTGATCGCCGTGACCGGGCGCCTGGAGACGGACTTCGTGCGGCCCGTGCCGCTCGGCACCGTGCTGTTCCTGGAGGCCGAGGTCACCGCCGTCGCCGGACGGAAGATCTATTCGACCGCCACCGGACGCATCGGCGGCCCCGACGGGCCCGTCGCCGTCCGCGCCGACGCCCTCTTCGTCGAGGTGAAGGTCGACCACTTCATCGACAACGGCCGCCAGGAAGAGATCCAGGAGGCCATGAACAACCCGGACCAGGTCCGGCGTGCCCGCGCTTTCGAGGTGAATCCGTGACGTCCCCCAACGAGCTGAACGTGCTGATCAGGCGCGTCGACCCCGACGTACCGCTGCCCGCGTACGCGCAGCCCGGCGACGCCGGCGCCGATCTGCGGACGACGGAGTCCCGCGAACTGGCTCCCGGTGAGCGTGCGGTCCTGCCGACCGGGGTGTCCATCGCGCTCCCCGAGGGGTACGCGGCCTTCGTGCACCCCCGTTCCGGGCTCGCCGCCCGCTGCGGTGTCGCTCTGGTGAATGCCCCGGGGACGGTGGATGCCGGGTACCGTGGGGAGATCAAGGTGATCGTGGTGAATCTCGATCCGCGCGAGGCCGTGCGGTTCGAGCGCTTCGACCGGATTGCCCAACTGGTCGTCCAGCAGGTCGAGAAGGTCCGCTTCCAGGAGGTGGCGGAGCTTCCCGTATCGGCGCGGGCCGAGGGGGGCTTCGGGTCCACCGGCGGCCATGCCGCCGTGGGCGTCGGCCCAGGTGTGAGCCCGGGTGATCAAACGGGTGGGAATCGATACGCATCGGTCGTATCCGACCGGGAAGGACAGTGACGTGTTCGGACGTCGCAAGAAGGACAGTGCCGCCGAGGACGCGGCGGGCGCGGACGAGCAGGTCGTCGACGGCATGGACAGCGATGACTCCGCTGACGCCGGCGTCGCGCGCTCGCGCGTGAGGCTCGAACCGGAGCCCCGTCCCGACGGCCCCTGGGACCTCTCCGAGGTCCGTGAGCCCGGTGAGGGCCGCGTGGACCTCGGTGGGATCTTCGTGCCGGGCGTCGAGGGCATGGAGCTGCGGGTGGAGGTCGCGGGCGACGCGATCGTCGCGGCCACCGTCGTGCTCCAGGACAGCGCCATCCAGCTGCAGGGCTTCGCCGCCCCCAAGAAGGAGGGCATCTGGGGCGAGGTCCGCGAGGAGATCGCCTCGGGCATCACCCAGCAGGGCGGTGTCATCGACGAGGTCGAGGGCCCGCTCGGCTGGGAGCTGCGCGCCCAGGTTCCGGTGCAGCTGCCGGACGGTACGGGCGGTGTGCAGGTCGTGCGCTTCATCGGCGTCGACGGCCCGCGCTGGTTCCTGCGCGGTGTGATCTCCGGGCAGGGCGCGGTGCAGCCGCAGGCAGCCGGTCTCCTGGAGCAGATCTTCCGGGACACGGTCGTCGTGCGCGGCGAGGGCCCGATGGCGCCGCGTGATCCGATCGTCCTGAAGCTGCCGGACGACGCCCAGATGGTCGCCGAGGGCGTCCAGCAGGAGCAGCAGGAGGGTTCGCGCTTCTCGGGCGGCATGGGGCAGCTCCAGCGCGGTCCCGAGATCACCGAGGTGCGCTGACCGCTCCTCCAACTGCGTGGTGACCCGTGGTGGTACCGGCTCGTCCGGTCCGCCACGGGTCACATTTGTGTATGGGCGTACGGTCCCGGGATTCTCCGGCTCCAGGCCTTGCCGGGTGACTGGTCCGTACCTATGGTCACGGGCCAACACGCGTGTTCAGAAAGGCGCTTGACGTTCACATACGAGAACCCGAGACCTCTCAGAACGGATGGTCCCCCCCATGCCGTACGCCCCCATGTCGCATGCCCCCACCCCCGCACGCCCCCGGCACCGCCGCAGATCACGACTCTCCCCAGGGGCGGCCGCCGTCGCCGCCGTGACCGCCCTGGTGGCCGGATTCGTGGCCTGGCCCGGCGCCGAACCCGTCGAGGCCGCCCCCTCGTCCTTCGTCCACCCCGGAGTCACCGTCTCCCGCGGCCAGTTGGACTTCACCCGCGAGAAGGTCACCGCGGGGGCGCAGCCCTGGAAGTCCGCCTACGACCAGATGATGGGCAGCAAGTACGCCTCCCTCTCCCGTACCCCCAAGCCCCGCGCGGTCGTGGAGTGCGGCTCGTACTCCGACCCCAACTACGGCTGCACCGACGAGCGCGAGGACGCCATAGCCGCGTACACCACCGCCCTCGCCTGGTACGTCACGCGTGACGAGCGCTACGCGAAGAAGTCCATCGAGCTCATGGACGCCTGGTCGGCCACCATCAGGGACCACACCAACAGCAACGCCCCGTTGCAGACCGGCTGGGCCGGTTCGAGCTGGCCGCGCGCCGCCGAGATCATCAAGTACACGTACACGGGGAACTGGGCGAACTCCGGACGCTTCGCCACGATGCTGCGCGACGTCTACCTGCCCGAGATCATCAACGGCTCCAACTCCAACGGCAATTGGGAGCTGTCGATGATGGAGGCCGCCGTCGGCATCTCCGTCTTCCTGGAGGACAAGGCGTCGTACGACAAGGCGATGGCGAAGTTCCGGACGCGCACGGCCGCGTACGTCTATCTCGACTCCGACGGTGCGCTGCCGAAGACCGTGCCCAGCCAGCACCTCGACACCCGCGAGAAGATCGTCAAGTACTGGCAGGGCCAGGGGACGTTCACCGCCGGACTCACCCAGGAGACCTGCCGGGACTTCACCCACACCGGATACGGCCTCTCCGCGATCTCCCACGTCGCCGAGACCAGCCGCATCCAGGGCCAGGACCTCTACGGCACGGACGTCGGCGAGCGGCTGCGCCAGGGCCTCGGCTTCCAGGCCAGGTACGAGCTGGGTGAGGCGCCGCCCGCCTCGCTCTGCGAGGGCACCGTCCACCGCGGCCTCGGACCCGTCACCGAGGTCGGCTACAACGCCCTCGCGGGCCGCATCGGCCACCCCATGACCAACACCCAGAAGCTCACCGAACGCAACCGCCCGGCCGGCTCCAACAACCTCTTCGTCGCCTGGGAGACCCTGACGCACGCGGGCAACCCGCGCTGATCCGGATCTTGTCGGGCCGGGCATCCGGTGACAATACTGGCGCCCGGCCCCTGCGGACCCAGGGGCGTGCAAAAGCACAAAAGGGGAGCGATCGGTGGCAGTGAGCGCGGAAGACATGGTCGTCGTCGAGGACCTCCACCGGACGTACGGCAGCGGCGAGGCGGCCGTCCACGCCCTGCGCGGCGTCTCCTTCGCCCTTCCGCGCGGTGAGCTCGTCGCGCTGAAGGGCCGCTCCGGGTCCGGCAAGACGACCCTGCTCAACCTCGTCGGCGGCCTCGACTCCCCGGACCACGGGAAGATCGCCGTGGACGGGGTGGAGCTCGCGGGCCTCGGCGAGAGCGGCCTCCTCGAGCTGCGCCGCGACCGGCTCGGCTTCATCTTCCAGTCCTTCGGACTCATCCCCATCCTCACCGCCGCCGAGAACGTCGGCGTCCCCCTGCGGCTGCGCAGGACCGATCCCCGCGAGCGCGAGGAGCGGGTCGCCCTCCTCCTCGCCCTCGTGGGCCTCGCGGACCACGCGGGACAGCGGCCCGGCGAGCTCTCCGGCGGCCAGCAGCAGCGCGTGGCCATCGCCCGCGCCCTCGCCAACAAACCCGCCCTGCTGATAGCCGACGAACCCACCGGACAGCTCGACGCGGAGACCGGGCTCGCCGTGATGGAACTGCTGCGCGCGGTCGTCCGCAGCGAGGGCGTCACCGCACTGGTCGCCACCCACGACGCGACGCTGCTCGGCCTGGCCGACCGGGTCCTGGAACTGCGCGACGGCGAGATCGTCACGCACTGACCTGCGCTCCCTGATGCGCGCGGCATGCGTGCGGCCGCACGCATCAGGCACGCATCAGGGTTGTGTCAAGGACGGCACCCCCGCACCCCCGCGTCCGTAATGCCGGAATTGTTGGCCGTAAGGTCGACGCTGCGTACACAGCGTTTTCGGGAAGACAATGGGGCCATGGCACGCGGCAAGCTTCGGATCTACCTCGGTGCGGCACCGGGCGTCGGCAAGACGTACGCGATGCTCTCCGAGGCCCACCGCCGTACCGAGCGCGGCACCGACTGCGTGGTCGCCTTCGTGGAGCACCACGACCGGCCGCGCACCGAGGTGATGCTGAGCGGTCTGGAACAGGTCCCCCGCAGGGACCTGGAGTACCGCGGCACGGCCTTCACCGAGATGGACGTCGACGCGGTCCTCGAGCGCTCTCCCGCCATCGCCCTGGTGGACGAGCTCGCCCACACCAACGTCCCCGGCTCACGCAACGCCAAGCGCTGGCAGGACGTCGAGGAGCTCCTCTCGGCCGGCATCGACGTCGTCTCCACGGTGAACATCCAGCACCTGGAGTCCCTCGGCGACGTCGTCGAGTCGATCACCGGCGTACGCCAGCGCGAGACCGTGCCGGACGAGGTGGTCCGCCGCGCCGACCAGATCGAGCTGGTCGACATGTCGCCCCAGGCGCTGCGCCGCCGCATGGCGCACGGCAACATCTACAAGCCCGACCGCATCGACGCCTCCCTCTCCAACTACTTCCGCCCCGGCAACCTCACGGCGCTGCGCGAGCTCGCCCTGCTCTGGGTCGCCGACCGCGTCGACGAGTACCTCCAGCAGTACCGGGGCGAGCACAACATCCGCACCACCTGGCAGGCCCGCGAGCGCATCGTCGTCGGCCTGACCGGCGGCCCCGAGGGCCGCACCCTGATCAGGCGCGCGTCCCGCATGGCCGCCAAGGGCTCCGGCAGCGAGATCCTCGCCGTTTACATCTCCCGCAGCGACGGCCTGACCGGCGCTTCCCCCAAGGAACTCGCCGTCCAGCGCACCCTGGTCGAGGACCTTGGCGGCACCTTCCACCACGTCATAGGCGACGACATACCGGCCGCGCTCCTCGACTTCGCGCGCGGCGTCAATGCCACCCAGATCGTCCTCGGCTCCTCGCGCCGCAAGACCTGGCAGTACGTCTTCGGGCCCGGCGTCGGCGCGACCGTCGCCCGCGACTCGGGGCCCGACCTGGACGTGCACATCGTCACGCACGGCGAGGTCGCCAAGGGGCGCGGCCTGCCCGTCGCCCGCGGGGCCCGCCTCGGCCGGTCCCGGGTCATCTGGGGCTGGCTGGTCGGCGTCGGGGGACCCGCGCTCCTGACGGTCCTGCTCACCCATGTCGACTCCGACCTCGGCCTCGCCAACGACATGCTGCTGTTCCTGGCGCTCACGGTCGCCGCCGCGCTGGTGGGCGGGCTCCTCCCGGCGCTTGCTTCGGCGGCGTTCGGCTCGCTGCTCCTCAACTACTACTTCACGCCGCCACAGCACCTGTGGACGGTCTCCGACAACAAGAACATCCTCGCGATCGCCGTCTTCGTGGGCGTCGCGGTGTCGGTCGCCTCCGTCGTGGACCTCGCGGCCCGGCGCACCGCGCAGGCGGCCCGGCTGCGGGCCGAGGCGGAGATACTCTCCTTCCTCGCCGGCAGCGTGCTGCGCGGCGAGACCAGCCTGGAAGCCCTCCTCGAACGCGTCCGCGAGACCTTCGCCATGGAGTCCGTGGCCCTTCTGGAGCGCGAGAGCGAAACCGAACCCTGGACCTGCGCGGGCAGCGCCGGCGACGGCCGCCCGCTGGAGCGGCCCGAGCTCGCCGACGTCGACGTGCCCGTCGGCGACCATATGGCGCTCGCCCTGTCGGGCCGGGTCCTGCCCGCCGCGGACCGCCGCGTGCTCGCCGCGTTCGCCGCGCAGGCCGCCGTCGTCCTCGACCGCCAGCGCCTGCAGTCCGAGGCCGACCAGGCCCGCACCCTCGCCGAGGGCAACCGCATCCGCACCGCCCTGCTCGCCGCCGTCAGCCACGACCTCCGTACGCCCCTCGCGGGCATCAAGGCGGCCGTGTCCTCGCTGCGCTCCGACGACGTGGAGTGGTCCGAGGAGGACGAGGCGGAACTCCTCGAAGGCATCGAGGCGGGCGCCGACCGCCTGGAGCACCTCGTCGGCAACCTCCTCGACATGTCCCGGCTGCAGACCGGCACCGTCACCCCGCTGATCCGCGAGATCGACCTCGACGAGGTCGTCCCCATGGCCCTGGGCGGGGTGCCCGACGGCAGCGCGGAGCTGGACATCCCGGAAACGCTGCCGATGGTCGCCGTCGACAAGGGCCTCCTGGAGCGGGCGGTCGCCAACGTCGTCGAGAACGCCGTGAAATACGCCCCCGACGGGGAGCCCGTCAAGGTCTCCGCGAGCGCTCTCGGCGAGCGGGTCGAGATCCGCGTCGTGGACCGCGGCCCCGGTGTCCCCGACAGCGCGAAGGACCGCATCTTCGCGCCCTTCCAGCGCTACGGTGACGCTCCACGCGGCGCCGGGGTCGGCCTCGGCCTCGCTGTCGCCCGCGGTTTCGCCGAGTCCATGGGCGGCACCCTCGCCGCCGAGGACACCCCCGGCGGAGGCCTCACCATGGTCCTCACCCTGCGGGCGGCGGCCGGGCGGCCGCTGACCCGCTCCGAGCTCTCGGCGCAGGTCACCTCGTGACCTCGGACCGGATGCCGGAAAGAACCAGCTGTCAGAAAGGCAGGCAATCATGACCCGGGTGCTCGTGGTCGACGACGAGCCGCAGATCGTACGCGCCCTCGTGATCAACCTGAAGGCGCGCAAGTACGAGGTGGACTCGGCCCCCGACGGCGCCACCGCGCTGCAGGTCGCCGCCGCCCGCCACCCCGACGTGATCGTGCTCGACCTCGGTCTGCCCGACATGGACGGCGTGGAAGTCATCAGGGGCCTGCGCGGCTGGACGCGCGTCCCGATCCTGGTCCTCTCCGCCCGGCACAGCTCGGACGAGAAGGTCGAGGCACTGGACGCGGGCGCCGACGACTACGTGACCAAGCCCTTCGGCATGGACGAACTCCTCGCACGGCTGCGCGCCGCCGTCCGCAGGGCCGAGCCCACCGGGCCGGGCGAGGACGACGTGATGGTCGACACCGGGGACTTCTCCGTCGACCTGGCCGCCAAGAAGGTCAACCGCGACGGCCGCGACGTCCGCCTGACCCCCACCGAGTGGCACCTCCTGGAAGTCCTGGTGCGCAACACCGGCCGCCTGGTCAGCCAGAAGCAGCTGCTCCAGGAGGTCTGGGGGCCCTCGTACGGTACGGAGACGAACTACCTCCGCGTCTACATGGCGCAGCTGCGCCGCAAGCTGGAGACGGACCCGGCGCATCCGCGGCACTTCATCACGGAGCCGGGCATGGGGTACCGGTTCGAGAAGTGACCGGATTATTCGCTTCAGGGGGCGCCGCTGCGGGTACTGAGCGGACATAAGCACAGCTGAGCGCACCGCTCTCCGCTCTGTCTGCGTACCCCGGTACGCTTCTTGCATGAGTGCTGTTCCTGGTTCCGAAAAGCCGGCGGGCCGCTTCCGGCGCATGCTCGACCGGCTCTCCACCTCCCAGGAGGACCTGGAGTCGGAGGAGCTGCGGGAGGACGCCGAGACAGCGGGCTGCGTCCGCATCGGCGACTGCCAAGACCGCCAGATAGTCACCGTTACTGGTACCTTGCGCACGGTCACTCTGCGGCCACGTGCCGGGGTTCCCGCCCTGGAGGCCGAACTGTTCGACGGATCGGCGGCGCTGGACGTGGTGTGGCTCGGCAGGCGCTCCATCGTGGGGATCGAACCGGGGCGCAAGCTGATCGCGTCGGGCCGGATCTCGATGAGCCGGGGCCGCCGGGTGCTCTTCAACCCCAAGTACGAACTCAGACCCCTCGGACGGGAGTAGCCGGTGACGTCCCTCGACAAGCCGACGGACCACGGGAACACGGATCGGGACGCCGATTCCCGGGCCGTGACGGAGGCAGCGCTCTTCGAAGCCTTCGGCGGCGTGCGGGGCATGGTGGAGACGGTTGTCCCCGGCCTGCTCTTCGTGACCATCTTCACGATCAACAAGGACCTGCACATGTCGGCCATCGCGGCCCTCGCGGTGTCCCTGGTGCTCGTCGTGGTCCGCCTGGTCATGAAGGACACCGTCAAGCACGCCTTCAGCGGCGTCTTCGGTGTCGTCTTCGGTGTGGTCTTCGCGATGATGACCGGCAACGCCAAGGACTTCTACCTGCCGGGCATGCTCTACACCCTCGGCCTCTCCCTGGCCTACATGATCACGACCCTCGCGGGCGTGCCCTTGATCGGTCTCATCCTGGGCCCGGTCTTCAAGGAGAACCTCTCCTGGCGCACCCGCAACCCGGGCCGCAAGAAGGCCTACGCGAAGGCCAGCTGGGCCTGGGGCCTGATCCTGCTCGCCAAGTGCGCGATCCTCTTCCCGCTGTACTGGTGGGCGGACACGACCCAGTTCGGCTGGGTCCTGGTAGCCCTGAAGATCCCCCCGTTCCTCCTGGCCGTCTACTTCACCTGGGTCTTCCTGGCGAAGGCCCCGCCCCCCATCGACGTCTTCGCCGAGATGGAAGCGGCAGAGAAGGCGGAGGCGGAGCGCAAGGCGGAACGAGAGCAGGAGCGGGAACGAGAGCGGGAACACCGCGACGCCTGAGGCGCGACTGGCTCTTGAGGCCCGCGGCCGCCTCTTAAGGAGCGCCGGGAGCTACGCAGGCTTTTAAGGGGCGCGGGGAACTGCGCAACCAGCCACGAAGCACCCGCAGGCAGCACGCGGCCGGAAGCAGACGAAAACCGATGGGGGCGCCCGGGGAGTTCCCCGGGCGCCCCCATCGGCACACCGCTCGCCGGGACGGCCTCAGTCCCGCCGGACGGACAGCAAATCCTCCAACTGCTCCTCCCGAGCCTGCGCCGCCACGAAAAGCAGCTCGTCCCCCGCCTCCAGCGAGTCGTCCGCGGTCGGCGCGAGCACGCGCGTACCGCGGATGATCGTGACCAGCGAGGTGTCCTCGGGCCACTGGACGTCGCCGACCTGCGTGCCCGCGAGGGCAGACTCCGGCGGCAGCGTCAGCTCGACGAGGTTCGCGTCGCCGTGGCTGAACCGGAGCAGCCGTACGAGATCGCCGACGCTCACCGCTTCCTCGACGAGCGCGGACATCAGGCGCGGCGTGGAGACCGCGACGTCGACACCCCAGGACTCGTTGAAGAGCCACTCGTTCTTGGGGTTGTTGACGCGGGCGACGACGCGGGGGACGCCGTACTCCGTCTTGGCGAGCAGCGAGACGACGAGGTTGACCTTGTCGTCGCCGGTCGCGGCGATCACGACGTTGCAGCGCTGCAACGCCGCCTCGTCGAGGGAGGTGATCTCGCAGGCGTCGGCGAGCAGCCACTCTGCCTGCGGGACGCGTTCGACGGAGATGGCCGTCGGCGCCTTGTCGATGAGAAGGACCTCGTGGCCGTTCTCCAGGAGCTCACCGGCGATGGAACGTCCCACCGCGCCGGCTCCGGCAATGGCGACCCTCATCACTGACCGCCCTCCTCGGGGCCTTCGGCGAACGCCGCTTCGACCTTGTCGACCTGGTCGGTGCGCATCATCACGTGCACCAGGTCACCCTCCTGCAGGACCGTCTGCGAGGTCGGCAGCACCGCCTCGCCCAGCCGGGTGAGGAAGGCCACGCGTACGCCGGTCTCCTCCTGGAGCTGGCTGATCTTGTGCCCGATCCACGCCGACGACGCGTGCACCTCGGCGAGCTGCACGCCGCCGGTGGGGTCGCGCCAGAGCGGCTCGGCACCGGACGGGAGCAGGCGGCGCAGCATCTGGTCGGCGGTCCAGCGGACCGTGGCGACCGTCGGGATGCCCAGGCGCTGGTAGACCTCGGCGCGGCGCGGGTCGTAGATGCGGGCCGCGACGTTCTCGATGCCGAACATCTCGCGGGCCACGCGGGCGGCGATGATGTTGGAGTTGTCGCCGCTGGAGACGGCCGCGAAGGCGCCCGCCTCCTCGATGCCGGCCTCGCGGAGGGTGTCCTGGTCGAAGCCGACGCCGGTCACCCGGCGGCCGCCGAACCCGGCGCCGAGGCGGCGGAAGGCCGTCGGGTCCTGGTCGACCACGGCGACCGTGTGCCCCTGCTGTTCGAGGTTCTGGGCGAGAGCGGACCCGACTCTCCCGCAGCCCATGATGACGATGTGCACCTGTCCTTTACCCCGCACTCCTGGTCATCCCGCTGACCTGCGAAAACATCGTGCTCACTCTTCTCTCTCACTCTGCTGGAAACAACGGGGCAACAGCGTGCGGCGTTGCCAAGAGATGAGCTTAAGCCGCACCCGGGGTCACGCACTCACCCGCGTGGACGCCAAAGCGACGCGGCGGGGCGGGGGAGGCCGGGTACCCCAGGTCAGTCGACGCTGCGGAGCAGTCCCTCGACGTTCTGCAGCCGGTGGCCGAGTTCGGCGAGCTGCAGGCGGTTCGCCTCCTGCTCGGACCTGGCGCGCTCGACGGCCTCGCGGTAACCGTGCATGGCCTCGGCGTACTGGCGGTCGCGTTCCTTGTTCCGCTGCGTCTGGAAGTACGCGACGGCGACGACCGCGCCGGCGAGTATCAGGAAAAAGGCGACCGGGATGATCACGTCTTCCACTAGGACGTCCCCCTTGATGAGTGCTGTTCGTCATCGCCCGTCCGGTCCTGCCGGAGGGCGGCGACGATCGTATCCACGTTCAACCGGACGTCGAACGGCGCCAGTTCGAAGTACTTGAGCGCCTTGCCGTCCTCGGAGAGCTCCAGGCGGCCGACGACGAGACCGGCCTTCTCCATGCGTTCGAGATGCATGTAGAGCAGCGGGCGGGACACCCCGAGCCGCCGGGCCAGTTCGCTGACGTACAGCTGGCCCGCGGAGAGCTCGTTGATGATCCGGATGCGCTGCGTGTGGCCGACCGCCGCGAGAAAAGCCAGTAGCTCCTCGCTGTCCATGGTCCGCCTTCGCGCTGGTCCCGAAACCTGTCAGCCAAGGCTTACGCATGGCGGGTTCGACTGTCAATCCGGGTACTCCCATCGCTCTCCCATCGCTCTCCCATCGCTCGCCGGGTGCTCGCCCGGCGCTCACCCAGAGCCCTCTCGGTCTCGAATGACAGTTGACGGTTGGTTCCGACACCTGTCAGTCTCCACTGACACATGAAGCAAGAGGCGCCAAGAGACGTCGATGGGGGAACGGGAAATGAGAAAACGATCAGTCACGGTGCGCGTGGCCCGATGGAGCGCGCTGCACCCGGGCCGGGCGATCACCGGCTGGCTGCTCTTCGTGGCGCTGTGCCTCGGCGGCGGGATCGCCGCCGGGATGAACGGTGCGACCTCGGAGGACTTCCGCGTGGGTGAGGCGGGCCGGGCCGAGGCCCTGGCCACCGAGGGCGGCGTCCCACTGCGGTCCACGGAACACGTACTGATCCGGCCCCGGTCGGGCCCGCCGGACAAGGCGGCGGCCGACGCCGCGGTCAAGGACGTCACCGCCCGGATGAAGGCCCTGCCCGAGGTCGCCTCGGTGGCGCCCCCGGTCCGCTCCGCCGACGGCCGCGTCCTGCGGGTTCAGGTGGAGCTGCACGGCTCCGAGCGGGACGACCAGAAGCACGTCCCCCCGCTCCAGGCCGCGACCGAGAAGGCGGCGAAGGCCCACCCGGACCTGGTCATCGAGGAGACCGGCGACGCCTCCGTGAGCAAGGGCGTCGACGACCAGCGCGGCAAGGACCTGCAGTTCTCCGAGGCGATCACGCTGCCCATCACGCTGATCACGCTCGCCGTGGTCTTCGGCTCGGTCATCATGGTCGGCGTGCCGATCCTGCTCGCCGTCACCTCGATCATGGCGACGATGGGCCTGGCGATGCTGGCCTCGCACCTGCTGCCCGACACCGGCGTCGGCATGAGCATGATCCTGCTGATCGGCATGGCCGTCGGTGTCGACTACACGCTCTTCTATCTCAAGCGTGAACGCGAGGAGCGGGCACGCGCGGGTGGCCGTCTCACCTCCGAGGCGCTGGTCGAGGCCGCCGCCGCGACGGCGGGCCGCGCCATCGTGGTCTCCGGGCTCGCCGTCATCGTCTCCACCACCGCGCTCTACCTGGCCCGTGACGTCATCTTCGACTCGCTGGCCACCGGCACCATCCTGGTCGTCGCCGTCGCCATGGTCAGCTCGGTGACGGTGCTGCCCGCCCTGCTGGTCAAGCTCGGCCGCCGGACCGAGCGGCGCACGGCCCGACGCCTGGCGAAGGGCAAGACCCCCCGTACGCACGGAGAGAAGACGTACGGAGAGAAGACGTACGGAGAGAAGACGTACGGGCAAAAGGCATCCGGAGAGGGCGAGAACACGTCCGCCGAGAAGGAGTCCGGCCGCCTCTGGAACGCGCTGCTCGCCCCCGCCCGCAAGCGCCCCGCGCTCACCTTGTGCCTCTCCGTCCTCGTCCTGCTCGGCCTCGCCCTTCCGGCCCTGAACATGAACCTCAAGAACCCGGCGCGGGACAGCTTCTCGCGCGAGATACCCGCCATGAAGGGGTACGACCGGCTGCTCGACGCCTTCCCGGAGCTGCGCGTCCGGCACCTCGTCGTGGTGCGGGCCGACGCCTCGCGCGCCGACGACGTGCGCGAGGCCCTGACGGAGCTGGACCGCACCGCCCAGCGCGACCCGCTCTTCGCGCACTCCTCCGCTGCTCCGGTCCTCCGCTCCTCAGCGGACCGGAGGACCACCACCCTGAAATTGAACTCCCCGCACCCGACGTACTCGAAGGACGCTGAAGTCTCGCTGGAGCACCTCCGCGCCGACTATCTGCCCGCGACCGTCGGCAAGCTGCCCGGCGTCGAGACGGCCGTCACCGGCGAGGTCCCGCGCGGCGTCGACTACGTCGAGCACCAGAACGAGAAGCTGCCGCTCGTTCTCGGCTTCCTGCTCCTGATGACCTTCGCCATGACGGTGTTCGCCTTCCGCTCCGTCGTACTCGGACTGCTCGGCGCCCTCCTCAACCTGCTCTCCGTGGGCTCCGCGCTCGGACTGCTCGTCCTCGTCTTCCAGGGCGACTGGGCGGAGGGGCTGCTCGCCTTCGAATCGCTCGACGGCATCTCCTCGCGCGTCCCGCTCTTCCTCTTCGTCATCCTCTTCGGACTCTCGATGGACTACCAGGTCTTCGTGGTCAGCCGGATCCGCGAGGCCGCACTGAACGGCGTGCCCACGCGCCAGGCGGTCCTCGACGGCATCGCGTCCTCCGCCAAGGTCGTCACCAGCGCGGCGATCGTCATGGTCACCGTCTTCGCGAGCTTCGTGATGCTGCACATCCTGGAGATGAAGCAGATGGGCTTCGTCCTCGCGGCGGCCGTCCTGCTCGACGCCTTCGTGATCCGTGTCATGATCCTGCCCGCGGCGCTGCTCCTCCTCGGCCGCGCCACCTGGTGGCCGTCCGGCGCGATCCGCCGCGCCGAGGCCCGGCTCGCGGAGCGGTACGAGGCTCCGGCCCACGCCCCGGAACACGCTCCGGCTCACGCCTCGGAACATGCTCCCGCCCACGTCCCGGGCCGCTCTTCGGAGCATTCAGCCTGGCAGTAGCTGGCAATAGGAGGAGCGCAGGATCGCACAAGGCCGATAACCGGTGAAGTTGGGGGTGGTGGGTGGGCGCGCCCCCGTTCGAACGCTTACGATCCTCTGCGTGTCCAAACTGACCGACGTGCCCAAACGGATCCTCATCGGGCGCGCACTGCGCAGTGATCGGCTCGGAGAAACGCTCCTGCCGAAGCGCATCGCACTCCCCGTCTTCGCGTCCGACCCACTCTCCTCCGTGGCGTACGCGCCGGGAGAGGTCCTCCTGGTCCTCTCCATCGCGGGTGTGTCGGCCTACCACTTCAGCCCGTGGATCGCCGTCGCGGTCGTCGTACTCATGTTCACGGTCGTCGCTTCGTACCGACAGAACGTGCGCGAGTACCCGAGCGGCGGCGGCGACTACGAGGTCGCCAACACCAACCTCGGCCCCAAGGCCGGACTCACCGTCGCGAGCGCCCTGCTCGTCGACTACGTCCTGACCGTGGCCGTGTCGATCTCCTCGGGCATCGAGAACCTCGGCTCCGCCGTCCCCTTCGTGGTCGAGCACAAGGTGCTCTGCGCGGTGGCCGTCATCGTCCTCCTCACGCTGATGAACCTGCGCGGCGTGAAGGAGTCCGGGAAGCTCTTCGCCATCCCGACGTACGTCTTCGTGGCGGGCGTCTTCATCATGATCGCGTGGGGCGCCTTCCGCGGCATCGTCCTGGACGACACCATGCGGGCGCCCACCGCGGACTACGAGATCAAGCCCGAGCACCAGGGCCTGGCGGGCTTCGCGCTCGTCTTCCTCCTCCTGAGGGCCTTCTCCTCGGGCTGTGCGGCGCTCACGGGCGTCGAGGCGATCAGCAACGGCGTACCGGCCTTCCGCAAGCCGAAGTCCAAGAACGCCGCCACGACGCTCGCGCTCATGGGCGGCCTGGCCGTCACGATGTTCTGCGGCATCATCGCGCTCGCCATGATGACCAAGGTGCGGATGGCGGAGTTCCCGGGCAAGGACCTCTTCCACAACGGCGTCCCCGTCGGCTCGGACTATGTACAGAACCCGGTGATCTCGCAGGTCGCCGAGGCGGTCTTCGGCCACGGCAGCTTCCTCTTCCTGATCCTCGCCGCGGCGACCGCGCTGGTGCTCTTCCTCGCGGCCAACACCGCGTACAACGGCTTCCCGCTGCTCGGCTCGATCCTCGCGCAGGACCGCTACCTGCCGCGCCAGCTGCACACCCGCGGTGACCGCCTCGCGTTCTCCAACGGCATCGTGCTGCTCGCGGGCGCGGCGGCCCTGCTCGTCGTGATCTACGGCGCGGACTCCACGAGGCTGATCCAGCTCTACATCGTCGGCGTCTTCGTCTCCTTCACGCTCAGCCAGATCGGCATGGTCCGGCACTGGAACCGCCACCTGGCCAAGGAGAAGGACCCGAACAAGCGCCGCCGCATGGTCCGCTCCCGCGCGATCAACACCTTCGGCGCCTTCTTCACGGGCCTCGTGCTTGTCGTCGTCCTCGTCACCAAGTTCACCCACGGTGCCTGGGTCGCGCTGCTCGGCATGTGCATCTTCTACGCGACGATGACGGCGATCCGCCGCCACTACGACCGCGTGGCCGAGGAGATCGCCGCCCCCGACACCCCGGGCGACGAGAGTGTGCGCCCCTCCCGCGTCCACTCCATCGTCCTGGTCTCCAAGATCCACCGCCCGACGCTGCGCGCCCTCTCGTACGCGAAGCTGATGCGCTCGCACGACCTGGAGGCGCTCAGCATCAACGTCGACCCGACGGAGACCAAGGCCCTCAAGGAGGAGTGGGAGCGACGCGGCATCACCGTGCCGCTGAAGGTCCTCGACTCGCCCTACCGCGAGATCACCCGGCCGATCATCGAGTACGTGAAGAACCTGCGCAGGGAGAGCCCGCGCGACGTCGTCAGCGTGATCATCCCCGAGTACGTGGTGGGCCACTGGTACGAGCACCTGCTCCACAACCAGAGCGCCCTGCGCCTGAAGGGCAGGTTGCTGTTCACGCCCGGCGTGATGGTGACGTCGGTCCCCTACCAGCTCGACTCCTCCGAGGCCGCGAAGAAGCGGGCCCGCAGGCGTTCGGAATGGCACGCGCCGGGTGCGGTGCGACGGGGCCCGGTGGGTTCGGTGGAGAAGCCGCGGCGTCCCAAGGAACAGAACAACAAGAAGGACCAGAGCAAGAGGGAGCCGAGCAAGAAGGCCTGACGCGCCGCTGCGGCTTTTACCGCCTTGCCGCCTCTGCGGCTCGTGGTGAGCGGCCGGACGACACCCACGTAGACTGGTGGGCTGTTGTCCGGCCGTTCCCCTTTTACGTTGTGGAGTCACCCCGCCATGCAGGCAGAACCGAAGAATCCGCAGGCGGGGAACTCGCTGGTCGGCCAGGAGTACGAGGTCGAGATCGGCCCCGTAGCGCACGGCGGCCACTGCATCGCCCGAACGGCCGAGGGCCAGGTGCTCTTCGTACGGCACGCGCTGCCCGGCGAGAAGGTCGTCGCACGCGTGACCGAGGGCGAGGAGGGCGCGCGCTTCCTCCGGGCCGACGCGGTCACGGTCCTCGACCCCTCCAAGGACCGCGTCGAGGCCCCCTGCCCCTACGCGGGCCCCGGCCGCTGCGGCGGCTGCGACTGGCAGCACGCGAAGCCGGGCGCCCAGCGCCGCCTCAAGGGCGAGGTCATCGCCGAGCAGCTGCAGCGCCTCGCGGGCCTGACCCCCGAGGAGGCGGGCTGGGACGGCACGGTCATGCCCGCGGAGGGCGACAAGCTCCCGGCGGGCGAGGTCCCGTCGTGGCGCACGCGCGTGCAGTACGCGGTGGACGCGGACGGCAACGCGGGCCTGCGCCGCCACCGCTCGCACGAGGTCGAGCCGATCGAACACTGCATGATCGCCGCGGAGGGCGTCTCCGAACTCGGCATCGAGGAGCGCGACTGGTCCGGCATGGCGTCGATCGAGGCGATCGCGGCGTCCGGCTCCCAGGACCGCCAGGTGATCCTGTCCCCGAAGCCGGGCGCACGCCTCCCCATCGTCGAACTGGACAAGCCGGTATCCGTGATGCGGGTCGGCGAGAAGGACGGCGGGACGCACCGCGTCCACGGCCGCCCCTTCGTCCGCGAACGGGCCGACGGCCGCACGTACCGCGTCGGCAGCGGCGGCTTCTGGCAGGTCCACCCGAAGGCCGCCGAAACCCTGATGCTCGCCGTCATGCAGGGCCTCACGCCCCGCAAGGGCGACTCGGCGCTCGACCTCTACTGCGGCGTCGGCCTCTTCGCCGGCGCGCTGGCCGACCGCGTCGGCGAGAAGGGCGCGGTGCTCGGCATCGAGTCCAGCAAGCGCGCGGTGGAGGACGCCCGCCACAACCTCGACGCGTTCGACCGCGTCCGCATCGAACAGGGCAAGGTCGAATCGGTCCTCCCGCGCACGGGCATCACCGAGGTCGACCTCATCGTCCTGGACCCCCCGCGCGCGGGCGCGGGCAAGCAGACGGTGAAGCACCTGGCGGGCCTGGGGGCACGGCGCATCGCGTACGTGGCATGCGACCCGGCCGCGCTGGCACGGGACCTGGGGTACTTCCGGGAGGGCGGGTATCGGGTGCGGTCGCTTCGGGCGTTCGATCTGTTCCCGATGACGCATCATGTGGAGTGCGTCGCGATCCTCGAACCCGTCGCGAAGGGGGCCTGACCTGCAGGTTTGGCTGTGCGCGTTATGCGCGGTGTGGGCGTTACGGGCGATATCTTGACGCCGAAATGACGCTCGTGACGCTCATTTGACGCTCGTTCTGATGTGCCGTCAGGCGGCTTATGTTGCTGGTCGGACGGCTTCCTGGCAGCAAGGTCGGCGAATCGGCGGGAGTTTTGTGCCGCCCAGTTCGTGGGGCCGTGGCTCCCAGACCCCAAGCCTGCGCAGCGGCCGAGGGTGTCGTACCGATCCGGTTTGGCCCTCTTGTCGCGATGGAGTGGGGCTTTCACACTGCGGATCACAGGCGGCGGTCAGCGGGAGTGGGGTAGGGGAATGGCGACACGGCGACGGCGTCGGCGGTTGAGGAAGCGTACGCGCCGGCACTTATTGGGCTGGGGCGGCGTCGCAGCGGTGGCCGCCGTGGTGTGGCTGGCGGCGAACTGGGCTGCGGTATGGCCGGTCCTTGCAGTCGTCCTCGGCGTGATCGCGATGGCCGGGATCGGCTGGAGGCTGTGGCGTGCGCACTCGGATGCGGTGGGCCAGGACCGGAAGTGGCGAGCGCAGGAGGAAGCCAAGGCGCGCGAGCTGTCGATGACAGAGGTCGACGCGCTGTCCTGGCAGGACTTCGAGGCTTACGTCGCCGACCTGTGCCGCAGGGACGGCTGTACGAAGGTTGTCGTCAGCGGCAAGAGCGGTGACCTGGGCGCCGACGTCATCGGCTACTTCCCCGACGGCCGCAAACTGGTTATTCAGTGTAAGAAGTATGCGCCCGAGCGCAGCGTGTCCTCCCAGGACATGCAGAAGTTCGTGGGCACCGCCCGGCTTGAGCACGGAGCGGACGTCGCTGTCTTCGTCACCACTTGCCGCACGTTCACCAAAGCCGCGCAGGGGCTGGCCCTGCGCCAGAACATCGTGGCCCTGCACCGGGACTTGCTGGGTTCCTGGGTCAAGGGAGCCCATCTGGAGACATTGATACCGCTCGGCGGGCGGGGCGACGGCAGAGCGAATCGGGACTCACCGGCCTGAAGTTCATGTGGCGTTGGAGGTGGCCTATTTCGCGCCAATGACCAGCAGGGTTTTGGAAACGTGCAGCATCGGCCCAGGTAGCTCTCGGTAGCTTTGAAGCTTCGTGTGTGCACCGCACACGGAGACTTGAGGGGGAGCAAGTGGGCACCAGCCACACCGGAGCGAGCGGATATCGCGTCTCCATTCTTGATGAGGATCCGCTGCGCGCCCGGCGTGAAGCACGTGAGCTGCTCGCCGCCCTCGCCGAAGCGGATCCGCAGGCGGCCCTCGATGTCTCCGGCCAGGCGCCAGTGAGCGGCACTGACAAGGGCGGGCCCGTCACGGACTTGATCGGGCTGGTCTTCAGCGGCGGCTCCATGGCCGCTGCGGGCATCCAGGTCTGGTTGTCTCGAGTGCCGCAGCGGACGGTTGTCGTCACCCGGCCAGACGGGGCGACGTTGCGCATCACCGGCAAGGAAGCACGTAACGAAGAGGAGCGGATCGAGCGGTTCCTCAATGGCACTCCGGCGGACAGCGACGAGGACGGACCGGGCGCGGAGTGAGTCAGAACGACCGATACGCCATGCTCATCGGCGTATCCACATACGACAGCGACCACTATCACGATCTCCCGCCTGTCCGGGCGGACCTGCACTACATGCAGGCGGTGCTGCAAAGCACTGAGATCGGCATGTACAACGAGTGCGCGATGGTTCCCGAGCCGACTCGGGCCGAGATGCTGCATGCCATCGAGGAATTCCTGGAGGCACGGCAGTCCAGCGAGACGGCCCTGCTGTACTTCAGCGGGCATGGAGAATTCTGCGAAGCCGACGGGCAGTTGTATTTTCTCACCCGGGATGCCGATCCGGATGATCTGCCGGGCACCGCCGTGCCCGCCGAGTTTCTGGAGCGGATGCTTCAGTCATGCCGGGCCTCGTCGAAGGTAGTCCTCCTCGACTGCTGCTCCAGTGGCTCAGTCGTACAGGGGTGGACTGCCAAAGGCGCGGTGGACACCAGCGATCGACCAGCGCCGAGCACGCTGTTGCGACCGACCGGCGTGTACTTCATCACTGCTTCGGACGCGCTCCAGGCGGCATCGGCGATGGCGCCGGCAGGGTCGTCTCTCGGCACCTCCCGCTTCACTGGCGAGATCGTGGAAGGGTTGCGCAGCGGGCGGATCAAGGGCGGTGGCTGGATCACCCCGGACGACCTCTTCGAGTACCTGACTTCGCAGATGGTCCGCAGTGGCGTGCCGCAGGAGCAGCGGCCGACCAAGTCCACGATCCGGGCAACGCATTCGCTTCCGCTCGCGCGCTCCGTGGCCCGCTCGGTGCAGCTGCCGGCTCCGCCTCGCGAAGACGCGCGCACCGTCCTGCCCACGGCCTTGCTGAAGGCTCAGCAATTGGCCGGCGAAGCTGCCCGCGACGGTGTCGACCGGCAGCGGCTCCTGCGCTACTACGCTCGCTGCCTGGGCGCGCAGGCAGTGAGCGGGATGCTGCCCGACAGGGACAGCGGCCGCGGCTCCTCGTACTTCTTGCTGGGGCAGGGATCTGAGACCGTGCAGTGCGGCCTCGGATCCGGCCTTCCTGCTCCACAGCAACTACCCAGGCCGAAGAGTACGGGTGCGCAGACAGATGGCGTCGGCCTGCAGGAGTACTGGTACGGGTATCCGGCCGTCACCCTGCCCGAGCGTGGTGGGGACGGACGTCGGCGGGCAGCGGTGCGGATTGCACCGCTGCTGATCCAGCCGATGGAGCTTGCTCCTGATGAGGACGGTCGCGACCGCCTGCGCTCCAGTGGTGTTCCGTCCCTCCATACGAGTGTGATCACGGAGCTGCTCGAGGATGACGACGCTGCTGAGCTCCTGGCTCGCTGGCAGCCGGCCTGGCAGGAGGGCAACGGTGTCCAAATGATGGCGGCCGTACGGGAATTGCTGACTAAGCTCGGACTGCCGGAGCTGGAACCGCTCGACCTGTCCGCACTCAGCGAGCGGTCCGTCATGGATTCGCTGCGGCCCGGTGCTCACAACGCGGCCGTCCTGCTCGCGCCCTCGGACGTGGAACGCATCGCGACCGAGGCCCTCGTGGACAACCTCCTTCAGATGTCCACGCGCATCGGGGAGATGTCCGGCACCGCGCTCGACGCCCTCCTGACTGGTGATGATGCCGGAGGCGCCCCTGTGCGAAGCGCCCCGGTCGTGGTGGCTCCAGGGCCGTGCAACGAGAGCCAGGAACGGGTGATCACCTCGGCGATGACGCGTACGCTCACCGTCGCGACGGGACCACCTGGCACTGGGAAGAGCGAGGTCGTGACCGCGGTGGTCACCACAGCGGTTGCCGCGGGGGAGTCCGTGCTCGTTGCGTCCACGAACAACGAGGCCGTGGACGTGGTGGCCCAGCGGTGCGACGCGATCTCACCAGGGCTACTCATGCGGACGGGTAACGCCGCCGCCCTGGAGCGTGAGGCCGCGAAGCTGGAACGGCTGCTCGCCCAGCCCGTCGAGGCGCCTGGACGCAACTCGACGACTGTGGCCGGTGAGCTGCGCAACCGGCACGCAAGGGCCGGGTCGCAGCGGGCGGAGGCGGCCCGACTCGTCGGTGAGGAGAAGCGGCTGCTGGAGCTGCTGCGGGACCGGGCACAGCGGGTGGGCGAGCTCGGACTGCCGGTGGAAGTGCTCGCAGCGGCATGGGCCGGCAGTGAGGTCGCGATGCTCGCGCGCTGGGAGGAGCGGGCACGAAAGGCGGCCGGTGCCGGGTGGTTCACGTTCGGTCGGTGGCGCAGAGGGCGGGTGCTGTCCGCCCTCGTCGGATCCGTCGAGGACAGCGTGCCGAACTCATGGCCGGGCTGGGCGACGCAGCGGCCTGTCCCCCCTGAACTCCTTGTCACCCTGGCGGAGGCGGTGGCCGTGGAGCGGGCGCTTCGGGATCTCGTACCGGAGCATCTCGCTCGGGACGAGCAACGTCTGAAGGAAGCGCGGCTGGAGAGCGCCGCCGGCTTGTCGGAAGTGTCCGGCGAACTGGCCAGTGCAGTCGCCACCGAGGCGATGGCTCGTGGCCTTTCGCTGATGGGGCAGCGTCTCCAGGCGTTGCGCCAGCGCTCCGGCTTTCAGCGGAGCCAGCGCAATCTGATGGCGCACCTGAAGGGATGGGCGATCAGTACGCACTCGATACGGCAGCTCGAACTGACTCCGAAACTGTTCGACTTGGTCGTGATCGACGAAGCGAGTCAGTGCTCGATTCCGTCGGTACTGCCTCTGCTGTTCCGGGCGAAGCGGGCGTTGATCATCGGCGACCCCATGCAGCTCGGGCACATCCCCGGGATCACCGCACAGCAGGAGCGCCAGGCAAGGACCCGTTCGGGCCTGAGGGCGGCCCAGCTGGAGGATCGCAGCCTCACCTATCACGTGTATTCGTCCTACCACGCGTCCGCGCAGCACGGTGACGCGGCGCTGCTGCTGGACGAGCACTATCGGTGTCATCCGACAATCGCGGATGTGGTCAACGGCTATTGCTATGCCGGTCAGTTGCTGGTCCTGACCGATGTTCGGAACCAGGTCTCGGCTGTCGACCCGGCGGGGGCGATCGACCCAGCCCCGGTGCTGGGGTGGGTGGATGTGCCGCACGGCGAGTCCGCGCGCGGCAGCCGCGGCCAGTCCTGGCGCAATGCGGCGGAGGCCGAGCAGGTCTGGGAGACGGTGGACGAACTGCTTGCGCGGTTGCCCGACCATGCGACGGTCGGGGTGGTCACGCCGTTCCGTGCCCAGAAGGAAGCTCTGGCACGCGTCTGGGCAGATGACGACCGAGTGCGGGTCGGTACCGTTCACGCTTTCCAAGGCGGGCAGCGTGACGTGATGGTGCTGAGTCTGGTGGCGACCAGCAACACCCCACCTCGTACGACGCACTGGGTGGCGAGCCAGGTCAACCTGTGGAACGTGGCGGTCACGCGGGCCAAGTCGCAGCTGATCACGGTGGGAAGCCGCGCCTTCTGGCAGAGCCAGGCCGGGCTGCCGGCGCTACTCGCGGAGCGAGCAGCGGTCCTGCGACCGGGGGCCGGAACGCAACAGGACACGGCCTTCGGGATGCGGGCGCCGTCAGGATCGCGTGTAGAGCTCGGCGATCGGCTCCAGGAGTACCTCGGTCTGCGCGGTGTCACGGAGCTGGAGCGCGCTGCGGTCGTCGGCGGACACGCTGTCGACCTGTTGTTCACGGTGGACGGGGCGAGCACGGCGGTACTCATTGACCCCGGGCCCGAGAACGGTCAGGATCCGGCCCGTCATCTGCGGCTGATGCACGCGCGCGGCAACTTGCTCACCGGGCTGCCCTCCGGAGGTACCGGCGCGAAGGCCGAGCCCGTGGACCGGACTGTCCGGGTCCCGGCCTGGCGGATTCTTGCTGGGGCGGCCGCGTTGGACCCGCTGTTTGGCAAACCGCAGAACTCGGTGGATCGGGTCGGGACGGCGATGTGATGAGAACCAGGCCGGCCACCGTCATCGCTTGCGCCAGGGCCATGACGGCACTGCGTCCCAGTGACGTCGTCAGCACTGGCACGCTGGGCGGCACCCGTGACGTTCTGCTCGAACCGGGCCAGCACCTGCAGGTCGCCATCAAGGACATAGAGGAGATCAACAACCATCTGGCATTGGTACTGGAGGCCCCAGCTACCGAAAGCCGTTGGTAGCACTTGCCGTTCGCTCGACCTCGCATTGCATTACGGTGAACCTTCAAGGGATGCCCTGACCGTGTTCGAGGGGGAACAGTCTGCTGCGCGGGGCATCCGGGGCAAGGGGAGCCGCCGTGCAGGTGCTGTATGCAGTCAACTTCGATGTTCAGGACGTCCAGCCGGGCCACGTTTATGAGCGTCTCCGCTGCCATCTCGCCGAGTGGCTCGGTGACCGGGGACGAGTTGAGGCTCCGTCCGTCACCGATCTGGATCGTGACGGACAAGCGATGCTCGCCGGGAAGATCCCAGGCCACGGTGAGCGGAGGGTGGGCTGGGTAGTGGCGGGTGATGAGCGTACCCGTGCACTGCGGATGACTATTCACCAGCCGCTATCTGACGGCCCAGCCGAGTTCGTCACCCGAGTCACGGTGTCCCAGTCAGAGATGGCCGGCAGGCTCAGGGTGGTCATGGGCCGGGAGATTCCCGACGGTTGGATCGCACCGGTGCAGGACCCGACCCTTAAGCGCCCCAACCTGCTGCGGGCAGTGCTTGGGGACCCGGAGCTCGAAGTACGGGTACTCGGTCAGCTCGCTACCGGGCGGTACGAAAGGATTCGGGAGGAAGGGCACGCCACCGTGCTCCTTGAGTCGCTTGCACTGAGCACGCGACTGCCCATCCTCCTGGTGCATCCCAGGGACCAGGCGGGATGGAACATGGCAGCTGACGCCTCAGGGCAGCTCGCAGGACTGGCTCAGGTCGTAACTCTCAACTATGTAACCGCACAGGCCGTCCGCCGAGTTCATCAGCAGGTGGCCGTCCCCAATGGCGGAGCCCGGTTGGTCTGGCCCAACCTTGGCTTGGAGCATCCCGCCTACTCGCGTGAGGAGGTGTCCCAGCCGTCCTTCGTTGGAAGTCGGCTGATGCGGTCACTCGCCCATCTCTCCGTCATCGCCCGGGGCAGTGACACGGCGTGGGATCGGGCGCGTCGGGCCTCGTACCGGGCCGGGGCACGCAAGGCGGAGGAGCAGCTGTCGAGTGCGCAGGCCGCCGGAGACACGGCCTCTCAACTCAAAGCACTCAAGGAGCGTACGCGGCAGCTTGAAGAGGACGCCAAGTCGTGGGAGGACATGGCTCAGAGCTGTATGGAGGAACGCGACAGGGCGCAGTCCGAAGCCGCCGTTGCTGAGGCTCTGCGTCAGGACCGGGACTACTGGAAGAGGCTGTACCTCGACCTGCCGAAGAGCGGGAATGGGCCGTCGGCCGAGTTGGATCCCTGGAGCGCGATCCCGGTCCTTGGAACGGATGCGGTGCCCACTTTCGAAGCTCTCGCTAAGACATCGGAGGAGCGCATCGTGTTTACGGCGAAGGCGCCGCGTGCATGGAAATCCTCTCAGTTCCCGTATCCCCAGGAAATGACCGACCAGTTGATCGCTCTCGCTCAGGCTGCGATGGACCTGTACACAAAGCCCGGCAAGATGCCCAGACTGGACCAGTGGTTCTACGACAACCACGGCCTGAAGTTTGCGAACAGCGATGAGAAGCTCAGCAAGAACAAGGAAAAGCGCTATTTCGAGTTCGACGGCATGCGCAGAGACGGACTGCCGCACATCAAGGTCCGAGACGCTGTGTCGCCTAATGAGGTCGGGCGGATCTACTTCGCCCTCGACCCCGAAAGGAAGCGGCTGATCGTGAACCATGTGGGTCTGCACCTGTAGGTGTCTATGGCGGCCCATAAGTCGCACGTCCTGGAGGAGCCGTCGCCGTGAGGTGCTGCGCTCAGTCTCTGCCCTCGCCCACAGATGGCCTGGATCCAGGCATGACTCCAGCCGGTCGGCCGACCTGGCGCTTCACTCGACTGTCTGGGATCGGCATACTCCAGACCTCACACGTCCGCTGTCGTCCAGCACCGACCGCGCATCTTCGGCGATGTCTCCGCAGACGAGGCCAGGAACAAGATCGAAGCGACCGCGGTACAGAGCGTGTCCGAGCGCGTGTGGCCCATCGTCTTGTCAGAGAAACAGGGGGTCCTGTTGCCCCTCGCCGAGTGGCGGGCAATCCTGGCGCATGAGCTGACTCTCAAGGCGGTGGTGAACGCTGTCGCATCGTCGATCGCGGAGGCACTCGAGGTGAAGGACGCGTACCGCTCGTTCGCCGAAATCAAAGGCTTCTTGCCGGGCATAGAGTCACCCGCCGATTGACGCGGGGCGGATCCACACAGTCTGCATACCGATGCGCACCCATCCCTTGCCCAAGATCCGCCGATCGCCGGGAGTTGCCCCTTCGTGGCCTGATCGCTGGCAGGATTCGGCAAGTAAGCAGCGCGCGTAGGCGCGTTGGAACTGTCGATGCGTGGGGGCGGCATGGCCAGAGGGCCGGAGGTTAGTGACAGCGTCCGTAGGGAGCTCTGGAGACTGGCGAACGGCATGTGCCAGATGTGCCGCAGAGAGTTGGACCCTGGGACCGCCGGACGTATGCCAACGGCCCAGACCGCCCACAATGTGGCGCTCGGCGATCACGGCCCTAGAGCGGATCCGGCTCTGCCGATCCAGGCCAAGAACGGCGTAGCGAACCTCTTGTTGCTCTGCTCGACCTGCCACGACATCGTGGACAAGAACAACGGGAAGTCGTACACCACGGAGGAGTTGTCCAAACTCAAAGCAGAGCACGAGACTTGGACCGCTGCGCTGAGGCAAGCCGGACAGGCGTGGAGGATGAGCTACAGCAGCATCGACTACCTCAATGTGCCGAGGGTCGCCATGCTTCCCGGTGGGACAGTCGTGCAGCAGGCAGCTCAGCGTGTCGGCCTTGACCCAACGCGGCCGTTCTCTGGGCAGGGCTTTGCACCAGGGATGTTCGTTGGGACGGTGCGGCCCGTCTTCGAGTCGTGGCGAGAGCAGGCTGTTCCTCTTGACGAGTTGCGTCTCGGCGCGATCCGGCAGGGGATGTACGTGGCGTTCAACGCCCCGATGCGCAGCCGCAATACGTCCGGTCGGTTTCCCCGCGCGCTCACCGGAGCATGGCAAAAGGACCCCTACCTGTCCTTTCGGTTGGGCGATCGTACGGTCATGATCCGGTATGACCCGCAATGGCTTACCACTGCCACCGCTGGTTCGGATTTGGTCAGCGCAGCAGGAGAGTCAGTCGACTACGCAGGTATCGGGCTTGTCGTAGGCGCATCGGATGATGCGATTCGGATATCTGCACTGTTCTTCGGGAAGCCGCAGACCTCGGAAGGGGCCTTCATGAAGTACGTCCTTCAAAACGACGGCAAGTTCGCAAGAAGCCTCGAGGTCAATGACTTTGAGACTCAGTCGCCGCCGCGAGCGGCGGGATCACGTCAGTCAAGCGCTCCTCGCGAGCTGGGCAACGATGGCGTCGCCGTGGCGCTTCACTTCAACGAACTTGAGGTCGACCCGGGGCAGATTCAACGAGAGACATTCCGGCAACTAATTCGGGTGGTACCGGAGTTCCGACGTGATCTCACCGTCGCCGTAGGAACGATCTTCACCCACTTCGGACTTGCCGCCGGCCTGCCGAAGCTCGTCGATACTGCTGCCGCGCTCCTAGGAGGTGCACCCAAGGTGTGGTCGACCCATTCCATTGACGGCCTGGGCACTCTGCTGGCAGATGTGGAAGTGGCGTTTTCCCTTGTGCGGGGCGTACGCAGAGGTCAGCTTGATGACCTCCATCAAGCGCTCCTGGACGAGTCGGAGAGCTACCTTGGGGCAGTCGAAGTCAACTTTCGGCGTCCCATGCATCAGCGCGTCTATGAGGTGAACCCCCGCTATCGACTCGTTGAGTCGGACCTCCGCCTGCTGTACAGCGCCAGGGAGTATTACGGAGAACTGGGCGACTGGGACCACAGACCGCACGATCTCCTGAACGAGTGGGAAGAGGAAGAGATCTTCAAGGGCGTGAGTTGGGAGGAGGACAAGGAACAGAGCGCCATAGACCTAGGCCAGGCTGAGGACGAAGTGTCCGAGTGGATGGCCATGATGGACCCAGGTGAGTCGCAAGCGGATTGAAGGGTTTCCGCGCACGGAGTATTCAATGAAGCGCGGCGTCCGGATCGACGACGCATCATGAGTGCGTTCATGAGCTGCGTGTCTCAATCTGGCCGGCTGATAGACCGTTCCTGCGTGAGCTTGCATCCTGGACGGTTTTCCCTTTCTCGGCTGACCATACGAGCCACTCTGGCTGAGTCCCGCCCTACCTGAGCCTCCGTTGATCTGCTGCCATGACTGAAAGGTGGCGGGGTCGGCACCGGCGGATGGGGGCGTCATGGGGACATCTACGCGGTGGAAGGGGCCGAACGGCGACCGGTGGAGTTCCGCTGCGAGACGACTGGCGCGGTGGGATGACGAATCGCGCAATGCGGACCAGCAGTTGGAGGAGATCGCCTCAGACCACTTGCGTGCGCTCCGTGAGACGCTCCGTGCCGATCGGTCGGCATTTGGTCTGTACAACACCGCTTGCGCGGCTGGCGAACGGCTCGCCGGAGCGCTGGGCTCGCTGGCCGCGGAGGGCGCGCAGTCGGAGGACGAACTCGTTGCTCGTCTCGTCTCGGAGGTTGGTGGAGACGGAGGCACGCTGGCTGATGCCGCAGTCCGAAGGGGTTTGGCCCAGGCCGTACACGATGTCCGGGACAGGCATCCGGATCTGAATGACGCCATGGCCGCGGCACCCGCAGGCGGTGGCTTCGCCTGGGACATCCTGTGCGATCTCTACCAGGTGTTCTTCGCTGACATGGTGGGGGAGTTCCTCCGGTCTGTTGTCGCCGAGCACGTCAAGCTGGCCGTGCCTGTGCTCGTCGCGACCGATCCGGAGGGCAGGATCGCCGACTGGGTCGCGGAGAAGTTGGTGGACCTGGTGCCGAACCCATGTGAGGAGTGCGCTGAGGCGACGGAACTCGCGGAGGCCGTGGACACCGCGCGGTCGGCAGTGGGCGCTGCGGAGGGCCCTTCCGCCTTACTGCCCAAGATCGCCGAGGCGCTGGTACCGAGGGCGGTCGGCAAGGTGCTCGGGCTGATCACTGAGGAGATCGTCGGCGAAGGGGGAGCTGCAGCATGACGCGTTCTGAGCATTTCCTGTGGTGGCGCGGCCACCGCGCGGACCGGCCTCGCGACGACCGCTGGATGGAGATCGGAGAGGAAGCCTTCCAGGAGGACGAGCGCCACATTACGGGCAGGCATCGCCTACCCGGTCCGGTTCCCGACTGGGCCGAGGACCTGTTCCGTGTCGCCAGGGCCGCGTTCATCGCTGACAAATACGTACGCCGGACCGGTGCGAGAGACCGATGGACGCGTCACATCAGCCTCGCCGTACCCGTCACGGAATACGAGCGATGGCAGAGCGAGGCAATCCGTTCCGAGCTCACCCGGCTCCTCCAGATCCTGACAGGGGATCTCTGGGACATAGACTTCCGGCCCCTTACAGGTCATCAAGTCGAGGAGGCAATAGTTTTCCCCGATGATCCGCGTGCCTCCGAAGTCGCCTTGTTCTCCGGTGGATTGGACTCTGTCAGCTGGGCTGCCACCCGCTCGCGCGCCGTCGACTCCCGACCGCTGCTTCTCGTGATGTTCCGCGAGATCGGCCTGCTGCGTCTGCAGAAGCAGGTGTACAAGGCCGTCGCGGGGCTGGGCGGATCAAGGCCGGCGATGCTGCTACAGATGAGTCAGACCCCGCAGGGCGACGGCTCCGGGCTCCGGCTTGAAACCTCCTCCCGTACACGCGGTCTGCTCTATGCGGCGGGAGCGATCCGTGCCGCTACTGCGCACGGAGTGGCCACCGTCCACATCCCCGAGAACGGCCAGCTCGCCCTCAACCCACCTTTGACCCCCGCACGTTCGGCCGCCTGCTCCACCCGTTCCGTGCACCCGCGGACGCTTGCTCATCTGAACACCCTGGTCAGTGCCATTGCTGAGAGCAGCAGTGCGGTACGGGTGGTCAATCCCTGGGCTCGGCTGACGAAGGGTGAGGTGTGTGCGGCCGGAAGTGATGCCGGCCTCACGCCGTCCGATCTGGCATCCACACTGAGCTGCGGCAAGCCGCCTGCCCGGCGAAGCAGCGGACCGCCCATTGCCAATTGTGGTGTCTGCTTCCCATGTTTGGTACGCCGTTCCGGACTGCTTCACGCCAACGGCACTGACGGCACCCAGTACGAGACGTCGCCGTGGGCGAACGGCCTCCCCTTCGACCGGGGTACAGATTGGCGCGCCCTGCAGCGATGGCTACTCGGCCGGTACACCCTTATGGATGTGGTGACCGACACCCCGTTGCCGCCTGACATGGACCTAACGGCGGCGTTCGACTTGATCAAGCGTGGGCGGGAGGAACTGGCCCAGCTGCTTCGGGTCGCGGACACGGTGGAGGTCGCTGACGTGGCGTAGGCAAGGTAGGGCTCGCGCTACCGACCTTAAGGGTGTCCAGGATGGAGCCTCTGGAATCGGATACTTCAAGACTGACTCAGGCTATGGCCCGCAATGTGGTGGTTGCGGTCCGGCCAGATGGAGGTCCGACAGGATTTGTTGAGCCAGTTCGAAGGGCTGGTTCTGGGGGCCGTGGGGTACGGAGGTGGCGGATTCGAAGCTGCGCTGTGCGGCGAGAGCTCTCGGGCCGACCAGGCCGGTGAGCCGATAGTGCCGCCAGAGAGGGGTGGGCTTGCGGGCGTCGATCACGATGAGGTCGGGACGGCGCCAGATGACCAGCGCCCAGGGGCCGTTGTCGGATCCCGAGCTGGCCCAAGTGCCTACCAGGGGTGCGTCTTCGGTGGCGCCGACCGCTTCGAGGGCCACCAGCGCGGGGTTGTTGAAGCGGCCGGTGATGTGCAGCATCAGCTGTTCATGGCGGTGAACGTCACGATTCTTCTCAGTGAGAGTCCACACGGCGTCGGCGAGGGGGTCGTCCTGGACGACGTCCGACGCCACGTCGAGCACTGCGGCTTGGTCGACGGACGGCCCGAAGGCTGCGTCGAGCAGCGCGGCGTACTCCATGATGTACGCGGGATCTGCAGCGGGTAGCAGATGATCGACAGCCTGGGCGGCTTCATTGAAGGCCAGTGTCTCCGGGGTGATCTCGTAGCGCGGTGCGTGGCTTCTTAGCACGGCGAGGGCGACCGCCGCGAGGCTTCCGACCTGGGGCTCGATCCGCTCGGGGAGATCGCGGCGATCCAAGGCCCGCACGGCGCGGGAAAGCAGCGGCAGCCAGCCGGTGTCCCCCAGAGGCCAGGCGCCCGCCGCCACGGTCCACAAGGTCAGCCGTACGACGAGCATGCGTTCCGGAGGTCCCAGGTCCGCGGCGAGGTCAACGAGGCGTTCCACCCAGCGCCTGTATCTGCGGCGAAATTCTTGGTTGGTGCTGTGTAGGTCGGGCAGCGAACCAGTGACCTCTGCGGCAGCGGCCGCCGTGGGATCAAGTTCCGCTGCCACCGCCTCGGTGCTTTCGCCGTCGAGGGCAGCCTCGATGTCGTCGGTGAATCGCTCGTCCCAGGAGACCGGCAACAGGTCCTGAAAGGGTGTGCCGGTGCTGGCCGGCAGGGGGATCCCTAGCGCGAAGCGCGCGAGCGGGTGTCCGACGCGACCGGCACATTCGTCCAGGTAGCGCTCCCAGCCGTCCTCGTAGCCGTCCCTCGTGACCATCACGGATGTGCCGCTGCTGTTGCTCGCGGATGCGCCCGCAGGGGCGGGTACCAGTCCCGTACGGAGGGTGGCCAGGTCCCCCAGAAAGCGTTCGGCGAGCCGGAGGTCCGCAAACAGGTCTGGCGGCTGTGTCGTGGGGGCCTGCGACTGGGCCGGGGTCATCCGACGCAGCGCACGGTCGGGATCGACGACGAACACGATGTTGCCGAACGTCGGTATGCCGTCGCTGTCGACGACCACCAGACGTGCGCGGCTGCCTGCATCCGCCGGAGCCGTGACCATCAGCGTGGTCTGCCTGGGCGGGACGTCGGCGACGCGCTCCCATGCCTCCGGAGGGGCCGCTGCCGGAGACAACTCCAGGTGAGCGGCGTCGGACAGAGGCCGGGCCATGCTGATCTCCAGGCCGCCTGCCACGCGTAGGGCGCCGAGCAACAAAGGTCCACTGCTCGCAACGGGGCGGGGGAGTGGCGCGGCCGTGCGCAGCTGGGCGGCGGGCTCGTCGACGCCGTGCGGAAGGAGGGTGACGGCGATGGGGGCGATGATGCCGAGTTCGCAGTTGCCACCTTCACCTTGGGGGCGCAGCAGGGCTGCGGCGGAGAGGTTCGGACTGCCCGTCAGGGCCCATCGCTGCCCTCCGGACGTCCACTCGATGAGCTTCCCGTGGCGGTACCGCTGATCGCCGTCTCTGACGACGCGACCGTCGTACTCCTGAACCAGAGCGGCGACCGAAGGACCGTCGAGGTCGCTAAGCCCTGGCTGGTAGACGAGAGTGAATCGGCCTGGACGGAAGCGTTCGAGCAACTTCCGCAGAGCCAGGGAACGGTGATCGTGGAAGGGTGCGAACACGGCCAGTTCGTCGACCGGCCCGTGCGGCAGCTGCTCGATGATGGGCGAGCGCAGGCTATTGACGATCCGGACGTCCGGGGCGATGGCAGTGCTGTCGAGGTGGAGACGGTCAAGGTGGACCGCGACTCGGCCCAGGGCCTGCGGCACACGGGCAGAGAATCGGACCTTCTCCGGCAGGTCGCGCAGCCATTTCGACAGGTCCGGCACGGCGGCGGGACTCTGACTGCTGTTTACCCGCAGTACCGTCCACAGCTCGGCGTTGGCCTGCCAGCCGGCCAGGGTGGTGTTACCGGAACCGAGGGCAATGGTGGCGTGATCAGGTCCGGCCAGCACCATCAGCTTGGGATGGAACGCCGCGCCACCTGCGTAGGCCAGACCAGCCAGATAGCTGCGACCGGCCCGCCGCACGGACCGCGGATCGTTCCGGGCCATGGAGACGTCCCCCGCCACCGTGACGCGAGCCCCGGTGGCCTGGGCGACGCCGAGGGCGACTTCCTCGAAGAAGCCGAGATCGGCGGTGAAGCTGAGGAAGAGCGCTTCCTCCAAGTCCTGGCCACCGATGCGCTCCTCGTCGAGGAGGAGAGACAGCGGTGAGGCGAACATGGCAGGCGGTTCAACTCCCGGTTCTGGTGCGATCTCACTCAATGAGAGCCCTCCCCCTATCGGTCACCGACCAGTGCTGGTCCTGGTAGTGCAGTACGCCGCAGGTGGCCAGAACCGTCCCAAGCTGGTCCAGGCGCAGGCCGACGTCACCGCGCCCCTCCTGACTCGTCCGGTACAAGAGTCCGCCGCGCTCGTGTAGCCGAGTCGGCAGCCACATAGTGCCGTCTGCACGACGGCGGGCCTTGGCCAGCGCGATGCGCTGCGACCGCGCCACCAGGTCGTGGGTGAGACGGCGGGCGACATCGCGGAGTTTCATGGGCCGTGCTTCGTCAAGCCGCCGATGAACCCATTCCGGGCCGAGCTCGATGCCGCGCTGGCCGAGGAATGAGTCCCGGAATCGGCCGGTGAGTTCGTCCACTCGGCGCGCGTTAGTGGCGAGTACCCGCAGCTCGGCGAGGGGCAGGGCTTCACCCGCCCACCGCAGGTCGTGCTCAGCGGGCAAAGGCGCACCATCTCTGCTCTGCGTCGCAGGAAGAGAGGACAGGAACGCAGTCACCGTTACGTCGGGCAGCTGCTCGGCGAAGCGGTCGGCCAGCTCCTCGACCGATATGAGTCCGTCGACCTGCTCCACCAGCCAGGACCACAGACGACGCCATGCTCCTACGGAGTAGTTCCGCAGAACCACTCCGCGCCAGGCAGTCACGGCGTCGATATCGCTGGTCACGACATCCGTGGTCAGGAAGTCACCGAAGGCGAGGACATGACCGACGTCCCGCGTGAAGTGGACGACGGGATGTGTGGCAACTACACGACACAGCAGCTGAATCGTCTGCCGTCGCGTCACCGAACGGGAGCCTGCCTCTGCTGATGAGATGGGCTTGCACATCAGGTTGGCCAGCCATGTCCCGTCAGGATGGTCATCACCAGCGCACACGCACAACTGGCCCCCGAGCGAGGCTAGGTCATCCACGTGAAGCGTGTCCTCGGCGGCGAGCTCGAGCAGTTCGCCGAGTCCGTCACGCACGGCCGCCCTGTCGAGCCGCGGTCCGGGTGCCGGCATGGCCCCGGGGCTGAGGATGCCGAGCGCGACCTCGGATCCGGCGTACGGGCCCCAGAACCCCCAGGAGTTGCGTACGTACCCGTCTTTGCCGGGGACCTCGGCCTCGGCCATCGTGACGTTGCCCGTGTGTAACCGTCTGGCCAGGGCATCGACACCGTGAGCGCGCGGGAGCCGCTCCAAAGCTTGTGGATGATGCGCGAACGACACGGCTGCCAGCGCCACTTCCGCACGGCGCAACAGCACCTGGGTAATCGGAGCCGTCAGACCGTTCTCTTCGGCGTGCGTCGCAACCAGTCCGTGCAGGGCGTAGTAGCGCGCATGCGGCGTAACAGCAGTCACTCCCGGCACAAGACGATCGACCATGCGCATCACGTGCCGCTCCACCGAGAGCGGGTAGCGGCCCGCGGCGACATCCAGCCCCGGGCGACTCCACCCTGGTCCCTCCACTAACCCTGCCGCTGTCCCAGCCTCGTCAAGGGCGGGCACCTGCTCAGCCATTAGGCACTCCATTCGACGCGTACGGGCTCCTGGGCTGCGGCGAGGGCGCCGTCGAAGTCGGCGAGGCGTTCGGCGAGGGTGGCGGTGGCGATGCGGGGAGGCACGGCCACCGAGAACTTCAGGCCGCGCACGGCGCGAGGGTCGACGGTGGGAAGTGTGAGGGAGTCGGGGAGTTCGGCGCGGGCGGCTTTCCAGTCTGAGAGTGACAGGTCCTGGCGGAGCCGGATGTGGGTGTCGGTGGGGCGCTGCACCGGGTCGGCGAGGTTGCCGAGGGAAGAGGCGAGGGTGGCGTTTGCGCGGTAGCCGGCCCAGGTCCACCAACGGGCGGCGTCTGCGTCTCGGACCAACAGGGTGCTCGCCGGATGTACTTCGTGGGGTGCGCGGTCCATGCGAAGTTCGGCGAGGGTTGCTGTGGCGCGGCGGGTGAGCTTGACGGCGGGGTCGGTGCCGAGCAGAACATCGCGCATGGCTCGGGTCAGTGCGTACGAGAGACCGCGGGCCTCGCTGCCCTGCCATTTGGCGACGCCACCGTCCTCGACCGGTTCGACGAAGGCGCGGCGCCGTGCCCAGTCGATGAAGGTGACCTGCCAGCTGCGGCCGGCCAGGAGCAGCCGCCGTGGTCCCTGGCGCTCCTCAGTGAGGACGGACGGGTCCGTGGTGCCGATTTCGGTGCGCCCGGCGAGCACGGTGAACTCGGGGGGAGCGGTGAAGGAGGCGGTCAGCTCCATGAAGTGGCGTCGGCCGAAGTGCTTTTCGGCCTCGGGGCCGATGAACAGCATGCCGCCGTCGCTGTCGAGGAAGCCCTCGGATACCAAGTGCGCCAGGAGGGGAGCGGCGGAGCGGTCGAAGGGCGCCAGGCCGTTCCAGTGCTCGGGCCACAGACGGTCGCCCATGCGATGTTCCTGCAGGGTGACAGCGAGGAGTTGTTGGGCGACGAGGTGGCGGGGTGAAGGTGGCGGGGTGACGGGTTCCACCCAGTCGCGGGCCCAGAGGGAGAGCAGGCCGGCTGCTTGGAGCAGCATGTCGGGGCGGGTAGCGAGGAACAGGCAGTTGCGGGATGTGCCGGCGCGGCGCCCGGTGCGGCCGATGCGCTGCAGGAAGGAGGCCACGCTGCCGGGGGAGTCGATCTGGATGACGCGGTCGAGGTCGCCGACGTCGATGCCGAGCTCCAGGGTGGATGTGGAGACGATGACGCAGTCGCGGGCTTCCGCGAACGCCTGCTCGGAGCGGGCGCGTTCGTCGGTGGAGAGTGAGGCGTGAGAGAGGAATACGGTGACGTCGCGGGCGCGGAGTGCGGCGCCGAGTTCCTCCACCTGTTTGCGGGAGTCGCAGAAGACGAGCCGCTTCTCGCCCTGGTGCAGAGCAGAGATCACCTTGGCTGCGTTGGTGAGAGAGCCGACGTAGTCGAGCTCCACTTCCCCTGCGGGGCGCGGGAGTTTGGTGGCACTCGCGGCGTCGGTGGTTGCGGGCAGGGTGACGCCGGGCGCGACGACCCGGCCGGGCCGGTCGGCGGGGCGTGCGCCCTGAAGCCAGGTGAGGAGCGTGTCGGGATTGCCGACTGTGGCGGAGAGGCCGACGCGCTGGATGCGATGGCCGGCCAGTCGCTCCAAGCGTTCCAGTACGGCGAGCAGGTGCCAGCCGCGGTCGTCCCCGGCGAAGGCGTGCACCTCGTCGACGACGACAGCCCGTACCCCTCCCAACATGTGGGCGTGGTCGGTCTTGACGCTGATCAGCATCGCTTCGAGTGACTCGGGCGTGGTGAGCAGGAAGTCGGGGGAGTCGGTGCGGATGCGGCGGCGTACGGACTCGGGGGTGTCGCCATGCCAGAGGGCGGCTCGGCGGCCGAGCCACTGGGCGTAGGAGTCGACGCGGTGAATGAGGTTGTTCAGGAGGGCTTTGAGGGGACACACATAGAGCACGCTCGTGCCCTGCCAGTGGTGACGGTTCATGCGTGTCAGCAAGGGGAAGGCGGCCGCTTCTGTCTTGCCACCCGCGGTCGGGGCCAGAAGGAGCGCATCCTCGCCGCTCAGGAGCGGGGCGACCGCCTCCTCCTGCAACGGCCGGAGCGAGCGCCAGCCGAGGGAGTTGACGATGTGGTGCCCCAGTACGGGATCCAGGTGGTCGAAGGCGTCCGCCGACGCTGTCATGGCAGGTCCAGGTCCAGGTCCAGGTCCAGTTCCACGTCGCCCGCGCCCGTGGCGGCGTTGCGCTCGTTCTCGCGAAGCTCGCCGATGTGCAGCGTGAGCGCGTAATGCCTGCGGGGGTCGAAATCGTCGAACTCGTCCACCCGATCCAGTACATCGGAGACAAGTTTGCGCAGGTAGAGGCGGGGTGCGAGACCGACTTTCCCGCCGAGGGAACCAGTCAGCGCACCTGCCAGTTCATCCAGGTAGGCGTCGTCGACACGCGCCCTCAACGCCTCCGGGTTTCGGGCGCTGACAGCGTAGAGATCGCGCACCTTGCGGCCGAGTTCTCCCAGCGAGGTCAGGTCGAAGCCGGGCAGACGCAGTTGTACGGCACGGGGCGAGTCGAAACGGGGGTCCGTGGTGAAGTCCGTCGCCAGACGCTGGGCGAGCGGGGTGAGGCGCTGCACCCCCTGCTGTCCGTCGTAGAAGGCGGGGGTGCCGGTGATGACGAGGAAGAGACCGGGGAAACGGCCGGCGTCGATCTCGTCGAGGACCTGACGCAGCGCGTTGAGTGACTTCTCCCGTACGTCGCCGCGGACCCGCTGCAGGGTTTCAACCTCGTCTAGGACCAGGAGTAGTCCGGGATGCCCGCAGTCCCGGAGGACCGTGAGCAGTCCCTGGAGGAAACCGAGGGCGGCAAAGTGGTCCAGGTCGCCGCGGATACCGGCGGTTCGTTTCGCGGCGGCCGCTACTGAGCGCTGTCCCGCCAGCCAGGCGATCAGTGCCTCGGCGTGGGCCCCGTTGCCGTCCGCTACCGCTTGGCGGTAGCCGCGCAGGGCGGCGGAGAATGAGGGGGTGGTGCGTGCGACGTCGGCCAGTCTGCGTTCCAGCAGTTCATCGACGGCTTTGGCGAGACCCTTCTCGTCGTCGTCGGCGAGCTCCCCGGTGCCGAGGACCTCCTCCTCCAACGCGTAGAACCATGAGTCGACGATTGCGCGGAGCGCGGACGGCGGGTGGGTGGAGGTGGTGAGCCGCTCGACGAGCCGCCGGTACACCGTCTCCAAGCGGTGCAGCGGCGTCTCCGTCTCGGAGATCTGGACCTCGCTGACGGCCAGTCCGCGCCGCTTGGCACGTTCGGCGAGCCATCGGGCGAAGAACGTTTTGCCGGAGCCGTATTCACCGCGTAGAGCGTGGAAAGCGGAGCCGCCGCGCACGACGGTGTCCAGATCGATGTCGAGACTGGACTCGAAGCGCTGCAGGCCGACTGCGAACAGGCCGAGACCGGACTGCGGCACAGTGCCGCGCCGCAGTGCGTCGATGACGTCTTTGCGGCGGGCGGCGCTGACATCAGGGCTGTTCACGGTGTGTCTCCCAGGAACTGCTGCTCGAGCAGCGCCTTGTCGAGCTGGACGGTGCGGCCAGACTCCACGAGACGGAGCACGGCGTAGCCGTCCACATTGAGCAGGCGTTCCAGAACGGTGGCGAAGCGTTCAGGGTTGCGTTGCGACCGACCGGTGGCGGATTGGGCCGCGGCGGTCACGGCCGCCGGCGACAGCTTGCCGCCGGCCTGTGCCAGCGCGTCGATGACGGCGGCGACGGCCTTCTCGGGAGGCGCGAGACGTACGAACTCGCGCTGCGCCGCGTAGGCATCGCTCTGCACGGTCCGTTCACCTAGCGTGCCCTGTCCGGGGACGGGGAACATACCGGGATCCTGAGCAGTACTCCGGCCTGCCGGGGGGAGGTCCTCCGCGACGGACCGCGTCCTGCTCCCCAGCCACCAGGAAGGGTGGGTGCGCTCGGTCGGCAGCAGTGTCCAGCCTGACGGCACCGGGCCTTCCGCGGGTACCAGGGCGATGACCGGGACGACGGTCTCGGCGAGCGATGCGCCGCCGTGGTATCCAGCCTTCCGGGAGGCGTAGCGCAGCTCTTCGCGCCATGGCAGAGTGACCCGGCCGCCCGGGGTGAGGACACGCGGACCGGTCAACTCCACCTCGCCGTCGCCCGCGGTTCCGGTGCGCCAGCGGTCCCCGCCCGAGCCGCCCGCATTGTCCACCACGGGCCGCGGACAGTTGCGCGGTGTGCGGTCCAGGACGTGACCGTGGTCAGAGACGAGCAAGACGGGGCGACCGTGGTCCCGGGCGGCGTTAAGCAGGTCGGGCAGTTTGGCGATGTCGCCGATCCGCCATCTGCCGCGCGCCGACTCCCGGCCGTCGTCCAGAGCGTCGTCGATGGTGTTCAAGATCACGCCGACCACGTCGTCGGAGGCGAGCGCCTGAACTAGTTCCGGGCTGAGCCGATGCCCGGGCAGTCCTTCGAAGGTGCCCTTGTGGAACAGCTGGGCTTCGCGCCGCCGCTTCTTCCAAAAGCTCTCGAAGCCAGAGCGCTCCACGCTCTGGCCGCCTTCGGTGGCTTTTCCGCATAGCAGGGAGGTCCGGCTGATCCGGGTGACCGACGGGAACATCGACACGGCTGCCTGCCGACTCGCCTCACGTCTTGCGCCGGGCTTCGATACCACCTCGGTCCACACCCGGCGGTCCAGTCCGTCGGCCAGGTCGACAGCTACGTCGGCGCTCATGCCGTCCAGTATGAGGATTAGCGGCCTCCCACCGTCACGGGCGAGCGCGGCGGCGGCCTCACCGAGGACATCCTCGATGAGCAGTGCGCCGCCAGGCGCCTGCTGGCAGGCGCCCTCCGTCCATAGGGCAAGGGCCCGGGCGAACTCCTCGTCCATCAGATCCCGGCGCTTACGAACCTTTCCGATCAGGCGGTGGTAGGAGTCGGAGAGCGCAGCATCACGTGAGGTGTCCCCCTCGGCCAGCACACCGACCGCTAGGTCGGCCCACGCAGTCGAGGCAATGTGGTCCTGGACGGCCTGTGGCACCGAGTCCACCTGAGTCTTCGGCGTGTTCAGCCATCGCACCAGCCGTACTGCGATGTGGGCGCGGTCCGTGGAGTCGGCGGTCAGGGTGGCGAGATGGTGATCCTCCAGCACACGCAGTGCGGCCTCGGCGTGCGCGGCGCGCCCGTGTAGAGCGTCGGAGAGCGCCTGCAGGCGAGCGCGGTACCCGGACGGCAGCAGCCGGTCGGCGCCGATAAGTTCGGCCAGTCGGGAGTCCGCGGCGAGCTGGTCCGCGCGTTCGAGGACGGTGAGGACACGGTTTCGGGCGTCGCCGTGGTGGGGTCCTCCGCTCTCGGCCTGCGCGATCCACCGAGTGACGACGCCGGTCGCCGCCTCCGAGAACGGTCCGAGCGCGGCGAACGAGGACAGCGCGTTGCCGAACAGTGTGCCGAGGGCGAATCCGGCGGCCTCGGCCGACTGCGAGGACAGCGCGGCTGAGGCGAGTACGCCCAGGGGAAGCGCGTCGCGGCCTCGTCCGTCCGCGGCCAAGGCGAGCAGGGTGGGGGCGGCCGGGCCGACGGTCTTGCCGAGCCAGTCACCGAGGCCGTTCCGTTCGGTGGCGGGCAGAGCCGCGAACAGTGCGGGACCGGCCGTGCTGCGGCTCCATGCGAAGAGGGCGTCGGCGTCCAGGTCGAGGCTGTCGGCCCGGATGTCGCCGAGACCGAGTCGGGCCGCGATCAGCGCCTGGACAGCCCGGTCCCGGGTCAGCACCGTGCCGCCGCGCGGCCAGCCGTCCACCGGTTCGGCTTCGAGGAGCGCGTCGAGCAACCAGGCTTCGCCGACCATACGGGCGTCGAGGTCGGTGGCGCCGAACAGCTGCTTGACGATATCAATCCGGTTGATGCCGAGCGGGCGCTGCCGTACTGCGTGCGCCCGCACGTCCCAACCGAGTTGGCCGGCGGGGACACCTCCGGTGACGACCAGCACGCTGTTGTCGTCGCGGTGCTCCGCACGATGGTGCTGCCAGGCGTCGGAGACACCGAGAGGAGAGCTCTGGCTGCTGATCACGACGTGTCGGGAACCGGTGTCGGTCTTCACCGTGAACTCCCGGTCCTGGTCGCCTCCTTCGAACTCTGCGTCCACGAGGAGCAGACGCTTCTCACTGCCCGCGGAGAGTTCGGTTTCCAGGAGTACTTCGACAGCACGACGGCCGACGGTGGGGCGGGCGGCCATCAGGCGGTCTCTCCGGGGAGCTGCTCTTCGCTGTGCACCGGACGCCAGACGATTTCCAACGGCACGTCGGGGTGCGCAGAACGGAAGATCTCGATCTCTTGCTGGACGGTGGCCAGTTTGTCGGCGAGTACGCGTTCCAGGGCAGTGGCCCCGGGGGCGAGCACGTGTCGGGCCGCCCTTGCCATGCCGGGTGCAGACGGGCCGGGCTTCTCCTCCGGAGTCGGGCCGGCGTGGATGGAGGGCACCACAGGGTTGCCTTGAGTCGACAGCGAGACCTGCTCGGCGGTGGGGGGCACGACGGGCGGAGCGGGTGTGCGTTCCACCTTCAGCGCTGTGTCGAGGATCGCCATCGCGTCCTCCCGGACGGTACCGAGGACCGACCCGAGAGACCGCTCGAGCTCCGGGGCACGGGCTGCCTCGCCGATCTCCGTGAGCAGGCGGCGGGCGCGGTCGCCGACCGAGTCGTCCCGCCCGGACAGATCACGGACGCTGGTGAGGAGCCGCCAGTCGGTGTCGTCGAGGGCGGTGAGGAGTTCGCCAGCGCTGTTCATGGTGACCGAGAGGCCACGGTCGTCGCCGTCGCAGGTGGCGGAGGCGAGCTCCCGGACGAGGCCGGTGGCGTCCTTGGTGTGCCGGGTGAGACGGGCGAGAATGGTGTTGGCTTCGCGCAGCAGCTCGGTGCGTGGGTGGTCCTGAGTGTCGTCCAGCCCGAGCAGGGCAGCGTGGCGTTCCAATGAGGCACGGACTCCGGCGACGGACTTCTCCCAGCCTCCGGCACCACTCTCTCCCTCTGCCTTCTTCAGAACCTCTTCGGCCAGCTTGTTCACGTTCCGGGCGAACAGTGCGGGCTTGGCGTGGACGCCGAAGAGACGGGCGGCCCGGTCCCGTGCCTGGGCGTACTCCTCCTCGCTCGGCAGCGGCTGCGCGCGCAATGCCCAGCTGGCACCGATCTCCGCGAGCGGCGGCGCACCTTGCGATGGGCCGGAGTGGAAGGCCCAGGCCCGGTCGTCGAGCAAGGCGTAGGTGGCGATCACCAGGTTGGTGAACTGCTTCTCGAGACCGCTGTAACCGAGATCCTTGACGATCCACCGGCGGATGGACTCCACAGGCAGCAGGGTGGTGTCCTTGGTCTCCTCGTCACGGGCCGCGGCCTGGTTGATCCGGGTACGCCAGTCGGCACGGAGCACCAATGGCCCGTCGTGTACGGTGCCCAGTTCCAATGGCTCCACGATGCGCTTGACCGTGCGCAGGTGAAGCGTGTCGACGTCGATCCGACCCCCGTTGTCCATGGCCCGGGTGATCCACTCGAGAGCGGTCTTGATCTCGCCGGGAGCGACGGCCTTGGGTAGCCCTGTTTTCGGATCGTTGCCGAAGTCCGGGTGCTGAGGGTGTAGTGCGGTGAACAGTCCGTCGGCGAGATGCCCCACGTTGTCGGCGAATGGCTTGGCGCCCTCGGGCCTGGGTCGCTGGAACTTCGGCTCCAGGGACAGTACGTGTTCTCCCTCGGGGACCTCCGCACCCACGGTCCCGTCTTTGACCGAGGCGATGCCGTAGACCTCGGCGAGGGCACTGGTCAGCGTACGGGCGAGGGTCTCGCGGCCCAGCTCCAGCTGACGGCGGGCCTTGGCCCGGTCGTCCGGCGGGTAGTTGCGGGTGTACTCGGCGAGTCGGTCGCGTTCGAGAAGGAACAGGATCCGCATCAGGCGGCCGAGCTGCGCCTTGCGCTGCTCGGAGAAGAAGTCCGGCAGCCATACCAGGGTGGGCGCCTGGTATCCGTCCTTCACCAGGTCCTTGACCCGCTGGTAGTCGAAGCTGGGGAAGTAGGTTTCCTCATCGAAGGGGTAGTCGACGATGAACCGGACGTTGCCCTCGGTTGCCGGAGTGAACTGCTCGTCCGGTACGTCGCGCGGATCGCGGACATTGCCGAAGACGAACTCGGCGGTCCGCCGGGTGCCCCGCCAGATGATCTCCTTCTCGGCAAGCAGCTTGCCGTCCTTGACGCCGAGCTCCTCCCACAGCCGGTCGCGCAGCCACACCCGGCGCACACCTGCCTTGTCCTCACCGGCGACGAGATCGAGCAGCGGTTCGACGTCCAGGTCCGACAGATGGAGGGAGAAGACCGGGTCGCCCTCACCCTCGGAGCGCAGCTCGGTGGGGAACTCGGCCTGAAGTGCACGCATCCGCTCGATGACCTTGTCCTTGACAGGCACCGTCCGGGAGCGCACCGAGCCGTGGTTGAGTGCGGCGAGCCGGCCACCGGTCAGTCGGCGCAGCGCCGGCACGTCGGGTGCAAGGGCCGCGAGGAGCAGTGTCTTTACGAACCGGTCGTCGGCCAGGAAGTCCTCGTGGTCGGGGGAGCCGTACTTCTCGAGCAGGTGCTGACGGGCCTTGGTGTGGAAGGTCCGGGCGGACTCCGCCTCATGCTTGAGCTTGTCGGTGAAGGCCGCACCGGTACCGTCCACGAGGACGTCCCACAGGTCACCAAGCGGCACCAGCTGGCCGAGGGCGGATCCGGCGTTCTTCTCCAGGAGCTGCTGGACCAGCTTCAGACCGGTGCGTTCACGCTGCAGTGCACCGGAGAGTGCAACCAGGACGTTGAGCAGAGCCGGCGACAGCGGGTACACGGCCCGGAAATCTTCCCAGCTCGCGTGAGTGGCGCCGCCGTCGTCGAGCAGGACGTCCTTGACCAGCTGGCTGGACCGGTCGATCCCGGAGAATGCCCGGTCCAGCGTGGCCTCCTGGCCCTCGCGCGGTTTGAGGACCCGCTCCTTGATGATGTCGGGGAGGTTGCGGTCCTCCAGGTTGACGACGCTGACCCGCTCCTTGAGGTACTCAAGGGCCTGCTCCATGTTCTTCACGTCTGAGCCGAGGATGTCGGAGCCGACGAGCTGGGAGAGGTCCCGCTGGCGGGAGATGAAGGAGATGATCGGCACCGGCCGGTCAGCGTTGGACGATTCGATCAGTTTGACCAGCTTCTGGATCTCGTCGTTGACGAAGGTCCGCTCCCGCATCCGGGCCTGGAGCCAGAGGATCAGCTCGTCGAGGAAGAGCACCACCCCGTCGTAGCCGTGGTCACGGGCATGACGGCTGATGGCGCTGAGTCCGTCGTCCAGCGAGATGAAGGAGGCGGCGTCGCCCTGCGCACTGCTGGTGTACGACTTCATCGGGCCATTGATCAGGGCTGCGACCAGGCCGGTCCGTTGCGCGTCGCCGGGGGGCGCCGCGAAGGCGGCGTCGAGCAGCTCCTTGTTCCATCCGGAGACGGGGGTGGAACCGATCGGCGCGAGGCCGTCACCGTCCGGGGCGACCGGTTGCGCGGTGGAGCTCGAAGTGACGGCGGGCAGAAGGCGTACGAAGGCTTCGTCGCCGAGCGTCTCGCGCATGGACCTGGCGTCGGCCAGCAGGAAGTCGTCCTTGTAGACGGCAGGCAGGGACTCGCCCGGGCGCAGCGCGCGGAACGCGTCCACGTAGCCGCCGAGCAGGGCGGAGTCCAGGTTGGCGGCGCCGACCAGGTGGTACGGCACCATCAAGAACTTCTTGCCCGGCAGCCAGTCGTCGTGCTCGGCGACCACCTCGCGCAGCCGGGGCTTGTTCCTTACCGCGGGTTCGCCGTTGAGGACGGCGTGCAGGACGGTGAGGAAGTGGCTCTTACCGGCGCCGAACGATCCGTGCAGATAAGCCGCGTGGGACTTGTTCTTCTTTACGGCGCTGCGGACCAGCCGCAGCGCCGTATCGAACTCCTTCCGCAGCTGTTCGGTGACCACGTACTCCTCGACCGAACCGGCTGCGGAGCCGCTGAACCCCTTCGACAGTTCGACCTTGAAATCGCCGGCGAGGACGTCCTCCTTGATGTCGAGGACGTCTCTCAGCGTGATCTCACTGCCCATGGCCATTCGTCGCTCCCGCTTTCTCGGCCTGTGTCGGGGACCGGCCGCCAGGGCCGGTCACAACCCTTCCATCCTGCCAGCTCAGAAAGGTGGTCGTGGGCGGGTGGCGAGATCAGTCCGCAGTGGACACGGTGCGGCCCCGGCGCGGCTTCTCCGGACGCCAGCCGGCCAGGTCCGACTCCGAGAGATGACGGTGGGTGCGGCCGGTGGCGAGCGCGGTCCGGAACTCCTCGGCAGGATTTCCGTCCCATTCCGGGTCATGGCCGTTGTACCACTGTTCCACCCAGGGCATGGCCTCGCGCAGGCCGGCGAGGAGCGGTACGAACCGGGGGTCGTCGAGCGTCCAGCCGTCCACCTCGTTCCGGTCGTGGATCAGGTTGACCAGGGCTTCCGCCTGCTCACGGTGGTTCCAGCCGGCCCAGCCGAGGAGCAGGGACGGGTCGCTGTCGGTGGAGGCGCCGGGGTAGGAAACGAACCGTTCCTTGGGTACGTCGAGTTTGCCGCGGTTGGACCAGTACGAGTGCTTGAGGAAGTCGGCGCCGCTGTACTTCGGGGGCACCTTGATGTCCAGACGTTCGCCCTCTCGGTCCTCCTTCCGCTGCAGCTCCCAGACCTGCTCCCACTGGGCACGCTTGCGCAGGCCGGAGTCCTTGTAGCGGAGCGCGGCCAGGTAGGGCACGTGCTCTGCCTCGACGACGGCCTTCAGTACGGTCGCGAGGGAGGCGTCCCGGTCGCCGAGGTGGTCGGCGGCGTACAGCGTGGCGACGGCCTGCACAGTGTCGTCGTGGCGGAGGGCGTCCGCGAGCTGGTTGACGGTGAGCGTCCGCGGGGCGTCGTAGCCGTCGCGGTCCTCGAACCACAGCTCCCTGCGCTCGGCGGCGTCAAGCAGCCAGGAGCGGACGGCGGCGGCCTCCCGCTTCTCCCACGGCTCCAGGGACCAGCGCCGCTTGTACTCGGGGCGCTCAAGCAGGCGGATGTCCTTGTTCGCCTCGATCAGGTCGAGACGCGCCTGGATGACCTTCCTGTACGCGTCCGGCCAGGCGTCCGGGATCTCGTGCACGGGCGTGGAACCGTGCCGCTCGAACCAGGCGGTCTCGGCGCCCTCGTCACGGACGCGGCGGGCGAGCGCGATCTCGAAGGCGCGCTGGCCGAGGGCGAGGTCGGCGGGGACGTCGGTGGGGGTGGTGTCCGGGTCGGCGAGCGCGGCGATGGTGGTCGCCGGGTCGCCGGGGAGGGTGGTGCGGGCGACCTCGGAGGGGGAGAGGAGGCCGTAGGTGCCGTAGACGAACCAGTCCAGCTCCTCCTGGATGAGGATCATGCGGGAGCGGAGGGCGGACTGGGCGGCGCGGGCGGTGTCGAGGGTGGCGCGGTTTGCGGGCGTGGTGGTATCGGTGGTGAGGGCTGAGGGCTCCTCGGTGGCGAGGAGTTGGGCGAGCGTGTCGAGGGCGCGGGCGTGGGGGAGCGGGAGCGATGCAGGGAGAGGGAATTCCTGGAGCTTGGTTCCGGTGAATTCGTAGCGCTCCTCCCATTCCTCGTCCTGGACTCCCCGCCCAAGTCCACTTCCGCCCTTGCCTTGGCTCACCTGCTTCAGCCAGAAGCAAGCCGCCGAAGAGTTCAGCACTCCCATCAGCTCCAGATGCCGCTCCTCGCTCGTCCCCTCCGGCAGCTTGATCACCGGAGCGGAACGGTTGAACACCTTCCCGCCCCGGTCCAGTACGAAGTGATTGTGCGTTGCGACGAACGCGAATGCGATAGTGAGGGGTGTCTTAAGTTTGCTGGAGGTCAAGCGCCCGTATTCGGACCACTTCAATCCGCCCTCGATCTTCGTTTTCCGGCCAAATAGAATATTGTTCGACACGGTGGTCCGGCACGGCCACATCTTGCGGTGCAGCGGATCGATATCCTCAACGTCGATCGGTGTGAAATCGAAGTTGTACGGGAAAAGGGAAAGGTAATATTCTCCGCCGTTCCAGTCCCGCAACAGATCGCCCGTCACCATTGGGCGGGTGTAATTATCGGGAATCTGCGCTGTTCGTGATGCTCTGGCGGGGAGGAGGAAAAGGTCATCTTCTAGTGTGAAGCAAGTAATTCCCAGGGACTCGGTGCCGTTGCCAAGCGTGCTTGCTGCCGGACCCTCGATTTTCTCAAGCAGTCCTCCGGCCCCACCCCCACTCAGCGACCAAGGAAACGTAGCGAACCGCGCCCGCTCCGCATCCTCCACACTCACCCACTCCGACTCGCTCCCCGGCTTCCCCACCAGCTCCGTGATGGAGACCCACACCGGCCCGAGCGTGCCCTCCTTCGGAATGCTCGCCTCGCCCCGTACCCCGAGCACCGCCCGGATCGGCCGTGCCTGCCGCGTCACCTGGTTACGGCCGGTCAGGATCACGGTAGGCGTTCCATGGCCTGGGATGTGCGCCCCCGACGCGTCGATGATGTGTGTGAGGTCGACGCCGCCGAAGTCCCGCTTACGCGTGCGTCCTGTCGCCGGGTCCTTGTACTTATACGGCCCGCCCTGGAAGAACGATTCGATGAGCACCTTGCCGAACTCCCGCTTCATGAAGGAATTCGTCGTGATCTGCCCGGTGAACCCGCCGTTCTGCTGGCTGCCGCCCGCCCGGATCGCCAGCTCGAAGATGCGTTGCGCGAAAGGAACCGACAGCGCGTACTTCCCCGAGCACGCCCAGTACACGTCCCGGTAGTTTTGATTCTCCTGCTTGTCCTTGACCGTGATGTAAGGCGGGTTCGCCACGACCACGTGGTACGAGCCTCGGCCGAGTAGGTCGACCTTGTCCTGGTACTCCTTGATGTCCTCTGTGCGGTACGTGAAGACCTCGCGGTGCTCTGCCTCGTCCAGCGTCCGCTCGTTGCTCTCTTGGCCGGCCTCCCGTCCGTGCAGCAGTGAGTCACCCACGGCCACCCGGATCGGCAGTTCCGGTGCCGCCCGCAGTCCCTTCACCCCGCATTCCTTCACTGCCGCGACGAGCAGACGGAAGCGCGCGATCGACGCCGCGAAGGGATTCTTGTCCACACCGTGGACGGACTCCAGGGAGCGGCGGATCCGCAGGTAGTCGTCCATCTCCGGCTCCTCGTCCCGCCACTCGGCGAGGATCCGCTCGAAGAGACCGAGCAGAAAGTGCCCGGAGCCGCAGGCCGGGTCGATGCAGCGCAGTCCGCGCACCTCGGCGTCCGCGCCCTCCCCGTACAGTTCGCCGTTCCAGCGCTCGGGCCGGTGCTTCCACACCGGGGCGAGGCCGAACTCCTCGATGGCAGGCTTCAACGTCAGATCGAGGATGAACTTCTCGACGAAGTCAGGCGTCTGCAGCAGCGCGTACGTCTTCCGTGCGTGCTCCGACAGGTCCTGGTACAGGTCGCCGAGGAACCGGGTGCTGAGGTCGTCCCGCTGGAAGCTGTACCGGATCGTTCCGTCGGCCGCCCGCTCGCGCCAGAAGGCGAGCAGGCGAGAGGCAGCCCCATAGGACGGGGTGATCTCCCACAGCGGGTTGTGCCCCCGGTCGAAGAGCCCGGCCGCGGTGGGGTGTGCGTCCGCGAGCGTGGCGAAGGCGTGCAGCAGCCAGTCGCGGTCGTTTTTCTCGGGGTGCTCCCTGAAGTACGCGTCGTGGTGGTCCTGGGCCTCGGCGAGCCGGTCGCCGGGGCCGGAGAGCAGGGGCTCTGGGATCAGCCGGTTGTCCTCGCTGAAGCGGACGAAGACGCAGGACAGGACCCAGGCCGCTGCGACCTGTACCACCCGCTCCTCGAGCCACGACTCGTACATCTCGCCCGTCGTCCGCTCCTCGGCGACCGCATGGTCGTACTCGGTCCGCAGCTCCGTGTCGAACTCCGGCACTGACACCGCGCGCTCTCGCAGGTCCTCCTGCAGCAGGAGGACCTGCTTCTGCAGGTCCTTCAGCAGCGCATCGTGATCCAGCGACGCATCCGACGTACGGACATCCTCAGACGACACCTGCGGAACCTCGCTCCTTCGTTACGGGTCTCCCACCGTGCCGCCCATGCGGCACCAGCTGTTCTCCATCCTGCCAGCAGGGCCACCGGGAGTGGCCGTGGCAGGGAGTCAGGCCGGGCCGGGAAACGAACCTCAGGACGCTTTGCGCACCCCGCCCAGTCGGCCGATCCGCAGATGCACGCGGTAGATGTCGGGAAGATCGAGCCGGTCGTCTGTGCGCTTCTTCATCACGCCGAGAGCGACCAGATCGTCGATGAGCGCGTCCAGGTCGTCAGGGTCACGAGGGCCGGTACGCAACTGTTCGGGGATGCCTGCCTCGGCCTCCACCGTGAATCGTTCTGCCTCCGCGCGCAGCAGGTCTGGCAAACCCGCTTCCTCCCAGCACTCTCGGATTTCCGAACGCTCTATGGGCACCTTCCGCCCAGCGAGCAGCGCCACCGACGTCCCAACCCAGGGAATATCCTCGGTCATCTCCCGCACCCGGATCTCGGATGCCTTCTGTACCCCTCGCCGGATCGATTCGTGGTACAGCGCGTGCTCGTGCGTGCCGTACTCGTCCCGGGTCACAGCGGCGGCGGTGGCCAGTGCCTTGAGGAAGCTGCGGGGGCTGATCTGCTCGTTCCCGTCCATGAGGTGGTTGGGCAGCCAGCTGTAGGTGCTGCCCTTCCGGAAGTTGCTGCCCATGTATGGACCGGCGAGCTGGGTGAAGAAGTTGGCCTGCTCTCTGCGGTCACCGCTGAGACCGGGCGGCGGGACATATCGGTCACCGCCGTCCGCGGGATCCCAGCCGCCGGAGGATGCTCGGAAGCGTTGCGCCGCTTCGTCCTCCTGATTGCCGAGAGTGTGGAACAGCAGCCCGTACAGGCCGACCGGCTCCCAGAGCAGCTCCGTGGAGGTGCTCGCCAGTTTCGAAGCATCGGGAAAGTGCATCTCCGCACTGCGGAACATGTCGGGCCTGAGGAACACCTTGAAGCGGATGGTGCGGGTACTGAGACGCATCTCCAGAGCGAGCTGCAACAGCGCTCCTACCACCCGGTCCCGCTGGGCCGGCTGTCGGTGCAGATGCTCCAGGGCGTCGAAGAGCAGCAGCCTGACGACGTTGTCCGCATGCCCTGCCCGGTCCTCGTGCTCAACCGCGAGCTGAGCCGGACCGGGATGGCTGTGCACCCAGGCGGCCCGGTCGCGCCATTCGGCCAGGGCGCACACGTCCGGCTGCCCCAGTGCGGTCAGCAGCACCGCATACCAGAGTGTGTACGGGTCGGTTCCGTCGTCGATCAGCCGGGTCAGGAGCATGCCGCTGGGGTAGTGGGCCGAGTCCATGTCCTTGCCGTGGCCCGGCGCGACGGTCAGACGGTTGAGACGGTTGATGCGGTACTCGGCGGCGGCGTAGGCCCGCAGGCGGTCGTCGAGCAGGGACCGGTACCAGAAGGTCTTGCCGACGCCTCGGCCGCCCAGCACCACGGTGTTGTCGACGTACAGCGCCGTTCTGTGTGAGTCCGGCATGAACAGGCTGTGCGGGTCCGGCAGTCGGGTGTCGGCGTCCACGGCCTCGTCGAGGGCCTGGCAGAGCAGCTCGCGATACTCGGCGGGCTGGAGCGGGTGGCTCATGATGCGACCTCCCCGTCCTCGGCCTCGGCGGATCCGATGCGCCCGTTGGTCACCAGCGGAGTAACCGTCCGCAGGAATTCGCGATACGCGGCCTGCACGAAGGCGCGCCGTTGCCACTCGGGAGACTTCAGCGCGTTCATGCTCACCAGACCGGGCTCGAAGAGGATGGGGACGGCATGGTGCGGGGCCGTCGTGTCGCTCTCCGAGGGGGCGAATCCGTCGGGGGCCACACTGCTCTCGGCAGAGAGCTCGTCGTACAGCGTCTCGCTGAAGGTCTTGAACGCTTCGTCGCGGAAGGCTCGCAGATAGTCGTCCATGGAGTGATGGGTGGAGTCAGGCACCATCGAAGCGACCATCTTCAGCCGCTCGCGGATCCGGCTCGCCTGACCGGAGGACTGCCAGGCGGCGAAGAGATCGCGGTAACCCGCCCATGTCTGGGCGTTGTTGGCGCCGAAGAGCAGGGCCAGGTCGCACAGCCGGGAGATGGTGACGGCGGCGACGTCGTGGATACCGGCTCGGCTGTCAAGCAGGACGACGTCGGGGCTGTGACCGCTGTCACTACGGGATACCGCCCGCTCGCAGGCTTCCAACGACCGCTGCAGACGGTCGGCGAAGGATGCGCCGGGGAGGTCCGCGTACACCCGGTTCAGCTTGTCGACATAGGCGTACGCGATGCCGGTCTTCCCCCGGCCCCGGGACGGCGCCACCCACAGCTCGCCGAACCTGTCACGGGGCTCGTACGGGGAGCGGGCCACCAGGTCGAGGTCGAAGTCCAAGTCTGCGGGATCGATGACGGCCGACTCGACGAGGTGGTCGACGAGCCCGTACCGGGGAAGCCGTTCCTCATCGAGGAGCAGTGGACCGAGGCCGGGAGACTCCAGGTCGAGGTCGACGACTAGGACGACGAGACCCTTGTCGGCGAGGTGGCGGGCGAGCATGGCCGTCGCCGTGGTGCGGCCGACGCCACCCTTAAAACCGTACATCGCAGTACGGTAAGGGCGCTGACAGTCTCTAGCGGGTGGGTCGGACGCGACGGACACCTTCGCCCAGTCCTCGCCGACGACTGTGTTGTCGAGCAGACGAATGCGGCCCGGGCCGCCGGAGGGGCGGCCGGTATCGGGCACGGCACGCGGCGAGGAAAGCAGCGTGTCGGCGGCGAACATGGTGGAGGCCGGGGTGAGCGGTTGTGCGGTGATGTAGGGGCCGAGCTGCTCAGACAGCGCGGTGTGCCAGCGCTCCCGCTGTTCGTCGTCGACGCTGGCACCGCGGTCGTCGATGATCAATGTGAACCGGCCGAGGACGTCTCGTACCAGGAGGACCTCGAACCCCTCGTCCGCCACGGCGCGGGCGAGTGCGAGTGCACGGGGACGTGCTTCGTCGAATCGGACCGTGGTCTCAGCGGTGGTCATGAGGTGCTTCCAGCTTTCCGGTGAGCAGAGCGGCCTCGAGCAGAGCGAGGATCTTGTGCGCGGCGTCGTGCAGTGCGGTTACGGAGTCTCGCGTGATGTGGTCGCAGGATCGGTAGCGGTCTTGTTCGGTCCAGTTCGCGAAGGCGGGCAGCAAGCCGCCGACGACGGTGAGCACGTGCTGTCCCAGCGGTCCGGTGGCCAGGACCGCCAATTCCGTTGGGGACCAGGGCAGGTGGCCGAACTCCTGGGCTCCACCGGTCGTCTTCCGTATCCAGGGCTTCTGCGCCGTCTTGCCGTTCGGCTTCGGATCCATGCTGGCTTCGGTGAAGAGCAGCAACAGGGTTTTCAGTGCACATTCCGCCGCGAACCCGAAGTGGTGGTCGGCGTTGGGCCAGCGTTCCCGCTTGCCCAGGTAGCGGGCGTCCTCGAAGTGGCGCCTTGCGGCGACGGCGTACTGGTCCTCGGTTGTCATCTCGGGCACACGACGGATCATAGGACGCTGCCGACGTGCGAAGCCGGGGAGTTGATGGACCGGCAGACCTGCGGGCAGCGCCCCTGCTCAGGCATCAGTCCGTGGCCTTCAGCTCCTTCAGGAAGAGCCCTTCCAGAACCACCCACTCGCTCGCCCGGTCCACCACATCCACCGTCCGTCCGTCCAGAGCGGGAGTGGCCCGCGGATCCTCCATGGGGACCAGGAGCCATAGCCCGTGCGGGACATCAGCCGGCCGTCTGGCGGCGCCCTGCAGCGCGATCAGGAGATCACGACCACCGGCCTCCCAGTAGCGGGCGAGCAGCCCGGCTTCGTGGGCGATGACCACCGTGCGCGGCCCGGCCTGCTCGGCAAGCGAGGTGATCCGGGAGGCAACCCGCTCGGCGGCGAGCCGGGTGTAGGAGGCGAGCCCCTGACCAAGCAATCCCGAGGTGGTGAACTTCGCGTCCGCCGTCAGCAGGGCCCGCCACGACACTCCCTGCTCCGCGGCCAGTTCACGCAGGACGTCCAGGAAGAGGTCGCCGAGCGAGACGTCGGTCAGCCCGAAGCGGCCCGCCAGGTTCGCCGCGACGCCGGGCAGCTCGGACGCCTTGACGGTGAGCGCGACGAATCCGCCGCGACGTCCGGCCGCTGTCAGCCGTCCGGCCATCAACTCGCGCGGGTCGTTACCCTCGGCCAGTTCGCGCTGTGCGGCGGCGATCAAACTTCCGGTACTGGTCAGAGCAGAGGCACTTAGCGCGAGTCCGGTACTGCGCGGCTCGGGGAGCAGCGGCAGGAAACGCTTTCGGTCCTGGTTGTACTCGAGCGGGAAGCGAGCATCCGCCAGTGCCTCGCCGACCTCGATGTACGTGATGTCGTCGAGCCCGGAGAGGCCGGGGAAGCGGGCCCGCACCCGGGCCAGGAGGTCGGCCGTGCTTATGCCCACGCCCTCGCGCACACCTGCGGGAGCCTGTGAGATCAGGAGGGCGCGCGGCAGGTCCAGATCGAGCGGGAATAGTTCCAGGCGTGGCGAGCATCCGACCCGTTCCGCCATGGATGCGGCCAGCTCCACCAGTCGGGTGTCGGCGAGTGGAGCCATGCCCTCGGGGGCCTGCACGGCCCGCAGCTCACGGAGGACGGTGGCACGGCCAGGCAGCGGGTCCCGCTCTGCAACATCGGTCGCCACCTCGCCGAGACGCGCGGCATAGTCGGCCAGCTCGGCTGGGGTCGGATCGTCCGCCCCGGGCTGGTCTTCCAGCGCGACCACGATATGACCACCGCGGCGCAGGATGGCGAGCCGGGCGGGAGGCTCCGTGTCGCCGTCTTCGTCAGCGGTTCCCTCGGTCCGCTTCCGGGCCTCGGTGTCGGCCGCCGCGCGTACCACCGCGAGGGCCTTGCCCAGTGTCTCGGCGGGATCTGTGCCGGCACCTGCGCCGTGCCGCACCCGCAACTCTGCCGCCAGCTCGGCAGCGGTCGCCATCCGCCCCTGCTCCTGCAGCAGGACAACCAGCTCGTCGCGGATCCTGTTCAGCCACGGCTGGGCGGCCCACTGTTCGAGGGCGACCACCAAATGCTGAGAGACCGTGGGCTGGCTGATGCCCAGCGCCTTGGCGACAGCGGACTGGGCGGGCCAGGGGTCCAGCGGCACGGCCCCGGGGAGTCGGAGTGTGGCCGCCACGATGTCCGGCCGGGGCTTGGTGCCCCGGCGCCCGGCTGCCGGAGGGGTGAGCCGAGCCGCCAGAGTGTCCACGGACTCCAGGGACTCCTCCGGGGAGTCTGGATCCACCGGCTGAACAGGCCCCGCGGCCGGGCGCTTGCGCAAATCGTGGGTCCACTGGCGGTGACGCCGGTTGAGCTCCTTGCGGATGACGTTGCCGGCGCCGCGGGCGCGGGAGATGGTGTGCGGGGCGACGTCGAGGAGTGCCCCCACAGTGGCAGCGCCAAGTGAGGCCGCGACAGACACCGCTCGTGGAGAGAGTCCCGCCGCCTCCAGGGGCGTTGTGAGGGTGGCCGCCGCCGCTGCCTGCTCGCGCAGGTCCTCCACGTCCTCGCCGCGGGCGCCCAGGGTGGCCGGAGTGGTGGCAGGGGGAGACGAGTCCGCGTGGCGGAAGACCTGCCGCCAGCCCTCCTGCAGATGACGCAGGCTGTCGAAGCGCTGCTCGACGTCGCGGTGGAGGGCTCGCTCGAAGAACCGCGTGAGTCCTTCGCTAAGTGCTGGCTCGAACAGCTCCCGGGCGACGTACAACTCGGCCTTCGGCACGGCGAGAGGCGAGCTCTGCCCGTCCCCCCAGGTGGGACGCACACCGGAGGCCATCTCGTGAAGCGTCACCGCTGCGGCGTACCACTCGGCGTGGTCGTCGTAACGGGCCCTGCTCCCACCGCCGAGGAACGGATCGAGGTAGCCCCGCGTGCCGGCGTGAGTGTCCTGGTCGGGAGCGTCGGCGAGCGAGAAGTCGAACAGCATCAATTGCCACGAGCCGTCACTGCGCTTGAACAGGCCAAGGTTGTCCGGCTTGATGTCGCGATGGCGCACACCACGCGCGGCGAGACTGTCGAGGGCGTCGAAGAGGTCGTTGCCGAAGCGTTCGAGTTGCTCGTAACTGAGTCGCCCTTCCCCGCGTAGCCGCGAGCCCAGGCTCACCGCTTCTCGGTCGTTTGCGCTGCGGAAGCCACCCGCGAACTCGATCTCCAGAATCGTCCGCCCGCCGAGCTCCCGCGGCGGTGCGAGGAGCTTAACGATGCGCCCGCCGCCGACCTCCTGGAGTGCTTTCGCCTCCGCGTGCAGCCTGGCGTCCTTCTGCTGGTCCAGAGCAATCTTGAAAACCCGGGGCGAGTCCAGTGCGCCCGGTCCGGGCTCGTCGGATACCGTGCGGCGGACCAGGACGGCGCGGGCCGTCGCACCGGTGCCGAGTACCCGGGCCACGGTCCACGTGTCATCCAGGGACTGGCCCGGCTGCACTGTCAGCGGATCGGCGACCGTGACACTCGGGCGCTCCGCCGGTGCGGCCTCTGCCTCAGCCGCATCGAGCAGGCCGAGGAAGTCCTCCAGCGATGCCAGCCGGTGCTGCACATCGGCCGCGGTCGCCCGGAAAATCATGTCGTCGAGGGCAGCCGAGACACCATCGGCGACCGCGTAGGGATGTAGACCGCCGTCGGCGACCAGCCGGTCGACCAGTGCGCTGCGCCGGTCCGCTGGAGGACGGCCGGTCAGCAGAAGATACGCCAGGCTGCCCACCCCGAAGACGTCGAGATCGACCGGATCGACGAACTCCTGATCGGTCTCGGGGGCGAGATACACCTGGGCGACGTCAGCGATCAGCCCCGAATCCAGTGGGGTGTCGCCGAGCGTTCGATGCGCGGTGGTCTCGAAGTCGCGGGCCGCGGTCTGCCAGTCCGCGATGTGCAGGACCGGGGTGGAACCGTCCTCATGTGCAGACACGTACACCGAGCGGGCTGAGAGTGCCCGGTGGTAGAGGGAGCGGTTGTGCGCGTACCGTACGGCCTCCGCGAGCTGGCGTACGAGATCGAGTCGGACGGTGGGGCTGAGGCGCCCCCCATATGCGTCCAGATAGGCGTCGAGCCGCAGATCCGTCTCCCGGTGCCGGAAGAGGATGGCGGGACCGCCCTGGTGCTCACGAATCTGTGTGGCCTGGACGATGCCACGATGGTTGATGCCCTGCAGCACCTGGTACTCGCGGCGGGCAGCCCGGTCCACCTTCTCCCGCTGCTGTTCTGAGGCGGCCTGCCCGGCCAGGTAGATACGGACCCGGCCGCCTTCCTGGACCAGGCCATCGTCGCGGACCGCGAGCCGGTCCTCCCAGCCGGGGCCGGCGTCAAGGACCCGGGGTTCGAGCTTCCAGCCGTCCCCGAACCGCAGGTGTGCCGTCGAGTGGCTGACGCCGATGTGCTTCATCAGCTCTTCGAGTAGTTGCGCCGTGTGCGGTGTGACCCGCCAGCTCTCCCGCTCCGGCGGCAGCCCGAGGAGTTCGTCCCAGATCTTCGGGAGTCCACTGGAGCCGTCGTTGAGTCCGAACACGCCGGTGCGCTGTACCTCGTCCAGCTCGCTCGTCAGGCTGGGATCGTGCAGGAACACCGCCGGCCTGACGAAGGGAATCCGGCGAGGGTCGATGTTCCGGGCCCTGGCGGCACGCTCCAGCTGCCCCTTGAGTTCCTTGGCCTTCATGTCGGTGAGGTGCAGGGGATTCTTCAGGGTCCGAACCCGGTCCGCGTGGAACTGCCAGGTGTCCCCGTGGTTGACCACCCGGCCCGGGTGCCCTTTCAGCTCCACCAGATACACCCCGCCGGGCACCACGATCAGCAGGTCGCACTCGTTGACCCGCCCGGAGGCCGCGGTGAACTGGAACGTGGCCCAAGCCCGATAGGGCTCGGCGGACGGCATCAGCCGACGCACATGATCGAGGCCGTCCTGTTCCCATGCATAGCCCGACCTGCGCGGTTGGAACCAGCGCTCACGCCGGGGCGGAGGACCGGGCTTGGGCGCGGACGGCCGCGGGGCTGAGGTCACCGGGGGGCTCCGGATTCTGGTCGGGTATCGGCGGTGGAGGCAGGACCGGCGTCCGGCCGAGGGCCGGCGCACGTGATCCATGCAGCTCAGCCGCCCATCGTAGCTGGGGCAGCCGATCTGCGGAGGAAGTCTGACGGGCGATGATCCTGCCCGTAGTCAGGGGGCACGAAGGTGGAAAGCGTGCATGCGTACGGTGAGTAGGAAACTCCTGAACCACAGGGGCGGTGGCAGAGCCGGAAACGGGTTCGGACGGAGGGTTGGCCTTGCCAGGCCAGGTCATGTCCCCTGTGATGGTGTAGCGGTGGGGAGTTCGTCTCGGGTGGCGTAGATCTTGTCTATGCTGTCGATGGAGAGGTAGCGGCGGCCGAAGACGATCCATTCGTCGTGCATTTCGCTGAGGACCGCGGTGGTCAGCCGCAGGAGCGCGTCGGGGTTCGGGAAGACCTGGACTACGTCGGTGCGCCGTTTGATCTCCCGGTTGATCCGCTCCAGCGGGTTCGTGGACTGGATCTTCTTCCAGTGTTGGACGGGGAAGACCGCGAAGGCGGTCAGGTCCTCCTTCGCTTCCAGGAGCATCTCGCTGACCTTGGGGAACTGCCGGGCGAGCATGTCGGCGACGGTGTCGAGCTGTTGGCCGACCAGCTCCGCGTTCGGCTGGGCGAAGATGGTGCGGATCGTCGCGGCGACCATTTCCCCGGAGCCTTTGGGGATCACGCCGAAGACGTTGCGCAGGAAGTGAACGCGGCATCGCTGGTAGGCGGCGCCGAGCATGACTTTGCGGATCGCGGCGACCAGTCCCGCGTGGTGGTCGGCCAGGACGAGGCGGACTCCGTCCAGGCCACGGGCCCGCAGCGAGCGTAGGAATGCGGCCCAGAAGGTCTCGGTCTCGTTGTCGCCGACCATGACGCCGAGGACCTCACGGTTGCCGTCCTCGGTGATGCCGGTGGCGATGACGACGGCCTGGGAAACGATCTGGTGGTTGACCCGGACCTTGCAGTACGTCGCGTCCAGGTAGACGTAGGGGAAACGGGTGTGGTCCAGGGGCCGTTCCCGGAAGATGGTGAGCTGGTCGTCCAAGTCGGCGCAGATCCGGGAGACTTCGCTCTTGGAGATCCCGCTGTCTCCGCCGAGGGCTTTGACCAGGTCATCGACCGAGCGGGTGGAGACGCCCTGCACATACGCTTCCATGATCACGGCGTAGAGGGCCTGGTCGATGCGACGTCGGCGTTCCAGCAGGCTGGGGGAGAAGGCGCCCGTGCGGACCTTGGGGATGGACAGGTCCAAGTCGCCGGCCTGGGTCGTGAGCAGCTTCTCTCGGTGGCCGTTGCGCCAGGTCGTGCGGACCTCGGTGTGCTCGCCCGGCTCGGCACCTACGTGCGCGGTAGCTTCCGCCTCGATGAGTTCCTGCAGGACCCGTTGAGGGAGGACCCTGATCAACTCAATTCCCTCTGCCGTACGCAGTGACTCCATGAGGCGGAGCAGGTCATGCTGGGACAAGGCCATCGCGTCACCTCTCGCTTCAACGAGCTTCTCTACTCGGAGAGTTGCGCGATGGCCGCCCCATGACCAGGGGCTATGCCGTGATCGCTGCTACACCACGTCGCGGGACGCCATCCCAGGCCAGGTCGGACCGGGGAGTGCACGCATGGCCGACGGTCTGCACGTTCGCGGTGTTTGGAAGGATTTGCAACCTCGGCACCCGCACCGCCCGGGGCACCGAAGCCGCATCCGCCGCATGGCCACCTGAGGAACGGCTGACCACCGGTTCCGCACGAGGCGGCGGCCCGGAGTTGATCAGGGCCGTGATGTTCTCGCTTGCTTCGGTGAACTACAGGGGTTGTCGCTGGCGGTATATCCCCGATCGACAGGGTCCGTTCCAGCGATGTGCTCCGGCGGGCTCTCTCAAACGCATGCGTCACGATGCCGTACTACAAGGCACTACGCACGCAGCACTGAAATCGGTCTGCGAGGTCCGCTGTAGGGCGGGCTCGGAAGGTAATCGCGGAGTTTCTGGCTTTCTCTATTGATAGACCGCAGGTCCATTCATTCGGCTGACCGGCATGGCGAGGCCAAATCGGCGCACACCTGGACCGGTGTGCATCCTGCGAAGAGTCGTCCGAAATAGGAAGCTGAAGGGTCTTGAGTTCCCTCGCGGGGTGATCGGCCTTGCGGGCAACTCTGCGCGATAGACCAGGCGCTTAGAAGGCACCTGTCCTGCTGTGCTGTTCCAGGTTTCAAGATGCCCTGGTTTAGGGGCACTTGTGCAGCAGTCTCGGCTCGTATAGGCGGTTCGCCCACGGCAGACATCTTGAGGCGGCAAAGGACTGGAATAGTTCGGCAGCTTCAAGTGAACCTAGATGCAGGCGAATTGACTGCCTGGGTGTGTGAATGCCGCAGCAAGAAGTGCGACTCCCTCGCGCGGTCCCCTGTCCTTTGTAACACGCGATCCCCGGTTACCGAAACCGGGGATCACGTGGACCATTTGATGTTGTCGAGTGGGTCTCCGCGCGACAGATTGCTGTTTTCCCAAAAGGAGTTGAACGCCGTGTTCGTCGACGTCTTGGATGAGGAATGGATACTTTCCGAGGGGCAAGTTCGCTCGCTGCTGGATTGGATACGCGGGCGGGTGGGCGGAAGTCGCTCGGTGTACCCCTTCCTCGGCGCCTTGGCCGAGGGGGCACTTCGTTCGAGTGAAGCCCGCTCCCTGCGCGTTCGCGATGTTGTCCTTCGTTCGGGTTGTTCTGGCGAGCTGGCAGTTCACCATCGAGGACAGGGCCGAGTGGTTCCGCTGCGGCCACAGTTCGCCGTGTTCCTGCGCGGGTGGATCGACGAGGCCGGCCTCCAGAAGGACGATCTGCTCTTCCCTGGCCCGCACGGTGGGCACCTTTCGGTCGCCGCGTACATGCGGCTGTGGGAGCAGGCGCAAGAAGCCGTGCTGCCGCACGACGAGCTGCTGGACTGGCGGTTGGGGGAGCCCGTCGACATCCTCCGAGAATCCTCCCTGGTGCGGTGGCTGAGGCGGGGCGTCGACGTCGCCACGGTGGCCGAGCTCGCCGGCGTGGCGCCGGCCTGGTTGGCGCTCCGCTACCCGTACTGCTTCCGTGTCGATGCGACCGAGATCGACTGGGAGCGCCTCGCCCAGGCGACTCGCCTTCCGGAGCCGACCGTGCGGTGACCCAGGTCGGCGCTCCGGCAGATCAGCGGAGCGCCGCCGACCGCGGCCTTCCCGCACGCTCTCCGGCCTGCTTTCGACAACCCCCTACCTGGCTCCTGTTTGCCGGGCCCCGCCGCTCCCTGACGTGCCGCGCCCCGTCCCCGACGGAGGGCATGACGGCCTTCACCTCCAAACCGGCCTCGCGGCTGCCTACTCGCCGCGCCCCCTCTTCCACATCTCTGCCGAGGACTGACCCATGCCCGCACGCCTGTTGTCCATTCCCGCCGTCGCCGCCGCCTTGGACGTCGACCGCCGCACCGTCTACCGCTTCATCGCCGCAGGCGACCTTCCAGTCGTCGATCTGCGCACCGGCACAAGCCGTTCGCGTATCCGCGTCCCCGCCGCCGGCCTCGACGATTTCATCTCCAGCCGCGCGGTCGCAGCACCGAGACCGCGCCGCTGACCCCCGCCCGTCGAAGGGCCTTCCGTACTGACATGAGGAGTTGGGCTGTACCTACGCAAGCTGAAGACCGGCAACTGGCAGGCGACGGTACGCAACCGGCTCGGTGATCGTTTTAGCGAATCGTTTCCCCTCAAGACGCAGGCGCGCGCCTGGGGGCTTGAGATGGAGACCCAGTTCGCCCGCGGGGGCCTCCGGGACCCGCGCGTGGGCGAAACCTCCTTCCATGACTGGCACGACCGGTGGTGGGACGCCCGCGTCGTCGAGCCCCACACCTTGCAGGGTGACGGGTCGAGCATCAAGAACCACGTCATGCCCCACTGGGCCGACTGGGAGATGCGGGCCATCACCCGCATGGATGTGCAGAGTTGGATCCGCTCCCTGATCGACAAGGGCGCCGGGGCCGCGGCCATCAAGCGGGCCTACAACCTGACGTCCTCCATCATGCGCGCGGCCGTCGACGACGACGTCATCGCGGTGAGCCCCTGCCGCAGCATCGACCTGCCCCGGATCGCCGTCAAACCGCCGCAGTGGTTCACGTTCGACCAGGCGCAGAGCATCCTGGACGAACTCCCCACCGTGTGGCGGACGATGTGCCTGCTCGGCTTCTACACCGGGCTGCGCTGGGGCGAGCTCTCCGGCCTGCACCGCCACCGTATCGACCAGCGCCGCTCCCGCCTGTTTGTCGTCGAGGTCAACACCAAGAGCGGCATCAAGGAGTATCCGAAGAGCTCCAAGAGCCGCCGCGAGGTGCCGCTCCCGCCCCACGTCCTGGAGGCGCTGGAGCGCCACATCCACCGGCTCGACCGGGACGCCGTGGTGTTCACCACGCTCACCAAGGGCCGGGCCGGCCGCCTCCTCAACGACGGCAACTGGCGACGGCAGACCTGGTGGCCGACCGTCGACAGTTCCTACTACTTCGACGATGACGGCGAGCAGCAGCTCGTCCCGCACTACCCGCCGCACTCCATGCGCCACACCTGCGCCTCGTGGCTCGTGCAGAAGGGTGTATCGCTCTACGAGGTCCAGCACCTCCTTGGCCACGAGAGCTTCCAGACCACCCAGCGCTACGCACACCTCCAGCCCGACGCGCACAAGGCCGTGCTCGGCGCCTGGGAGCGCATGGAGGCACCGCTCACCATCGCTGCATAAACGTTCCTTCGCCCCGTCCGCTGCGGACGGGGCGAAGTCGTATGCGGGTGCACTGGTGATCGGCCCGGATGGAACCGCCGCAGGAGACTCCCCGGGAGTTCCGTTGTCGACGAGATTGCTCGACGCCTGATGTCAAGTGGCTGGCGTTCGACCGCTGCAATGCGGGATCGTTGCTTCCTGATGATCGACGACGACTCTGTGGTCGCTGACGGCGGTGAGCCGACGGAGCTTGCGCAGCCTCGGTCGCCCTATAGCGAGCGACCCGTCGCGCGTGCCAGGCGGGCGAAGGCGCAGGAACTGATCGAGCGGCTCGTCGCCGAGAGGCGCGTGCGGATCGCTGAGCCGGATGACGACGAGGTCGCGGAGTGGCGGCGCGTCGTCAATTACGCGAAGCGTCACGGCATGGAGCCGGCGGGCCGACGCATCGAGAAGGTCCCCTACGGTGGGCCGGGGCTGGAGCTGTTCCTTGCGGACGGCCCGCATCCCAACGCGCGGAGTCAGCAGCCGAAGGCAGCCGGAGAACCAGCACCAGTCCCCGCACGCCTGGGACACCTGCATCCGGTGGTGGCGACGCTCAAAGACGATGAGAGTCGGCTGGTGATGCCGCCTGCGTTGCGCCGCAGGGCGCTTCTTCTGCTTCAGGGGCTCGCGGCTGAGGCGGTACGGCGAGGGTACGAGGTGCGGAAGGCGGGGTCCGCCTTCCACCCGCGCGAGGGCGGAGTGGACGTCGCTGTCGACGGCCTCGCGTACACCGTCTCCGCTAGGCAGGAGTTCCCGGAGTCCACGAATCCGGAGCGCGCTGCCCGTCTCGTCTTGGAGCTTGCCCACGGTCTGGGCGACAGGCCCGGTCGCTGGCGGGATCGGAAGAGCCGGACACTTGAAGAAGCCCTCGGTGTGATCCTCGGGGAGATTGAAGCGCGAGCAGCCGAGGACACTCAGCGCCGGCAGGATGAACAGCAGGCCAAGGCGGAACGTGAAGTTCGTTGGCGGGCGGCCTTGGATGTGGCGAAGCAACAAGCTGTTCGCGAACAACTTGCCCATGTGCTGCGTGAAGAGTCCAGAGGGTGGCAGGAAGCGGCTGCCCTCAGCGCCTACTGCATGGCGCTGGAACGTCGTATCCAAGAACTGGATGGCACCGCGGACGAGTCGGCACTGGACTCAGCCCGACGCTGGCTGGAGTGGGCAAGGGCATATGCAGAGGCGGTGGACCCTCTGACTGGACTTCCCGGCATGCCCCGCACACGTGAACCCACGCTGGAGGAGCTGGAACCACACCTCAGGGGATGGAGCCCCTACGGACCGGAACGGCGTGGCCGAGGGTGATGTGAGCCCGTTCGCCTGCGCCTACGGGCGGTGCGACGGCCACCGAGACAGGAAGGATTTCCGTAGGGCGTGGAACGGCCGACGCCCTGTCGGCAGACCTGGTCGAAGCGACTACGTGAAGAAGCTTCTCCGGCCTGTCGTGACGCTCATTTGACGCTCCAAGCACCCGAAGGTTCCCCTGGCAGGTCGAAAAATGGCACCTGACCTGCAGTTATGCCATGTCCCTCGTGATGTGACGTGTTTTCGATGACGCATCACGTGGAATGCGTGGCGATTTTGGAGCCTGCGGCTAAGGGCGCCTGACCTGCGGGTGGCTGGGGTGAGAGGGGCGCCGCACGCGAGACAGTGGAGGCATGGCGTTCCCCGAGTGGTGGTTCGACCTGAGGCGGGGGAGTCTTGGTCTGAACTGGCTGTCGCGTGACACGGTTCATGAGCACCCCGACCAGCACGGAGGGCCTGTGGCAAGCGTCCATCCCCCGCACGCACGGCCGAGAACGCTGACCGCCCGCCCGCGGACCAGCTCCTCGCCGATCTGATGGGCGACCTCGCCTTGGACACTGTCTACGGCCGTTGTCCGGACGCAGCCCCGGCGCAGGCTTTGGCGACCGTCAACTAGCAGATCGTTCGCCGCGAGCCGATGGGCGGCCCCGTGCGGTAGCCAACCCGCGTACACCCCCTCTGTTGGAGAGCGCATGCCGAGCCAGAAGCCCGCCAGGAAGCTGTCTAAGAAGGCTGCCCCGTCAAAGACGGCTGCGACAAAGAAGACCGCCACAAAGAAGACCGCCACGAAGAAGACCGCCACAAAGAAGACCGCCACGAAGAAGACCGCCACAAAGAAGACCACGGGTGGACGTACCAGTAACCCCCTGAAGGCCGTGGCCGCGAAAGCCGTTGCCGCTCTCGCTCCGGGCGTCGGCCCCGCCGACGGTGTTCCCGGCAAGCCCGGCGCGGAGTCGCCCTCGGTCGCCGAGCCCACCGCCCCGCGCCCCCCGCTGCCGCCCAAGCCCGACCAGAGCGGCCCCGCCGCGGTCGGCCCGACCGGAAGGGGCACTGCGGGGTCCCCCGATGAGCTGGCCCAGGGCGATATGTACCTGACCACCGCTCAGGGCGCGCGGCTGTACGAGACCGACCGCTCCCTCAAGGCGGGCCCGCGCGGCCCGGTGCTGCTCCAGGACCACCACCTGCGGGAGAAGATCACCCACTTCGACCACGAACGCATCCCCGAGCGCGTCGTGCACGCCCGCGGCGCCGCGGCCCACGGCGTGTTCCAGGGCTACGGGACCGCCGCCGCTGTCACCAAGGCGGCCTTCCTCGGCGAGGGCGTCGAGACTCCGGTCTTCGTGCGGTTCTCCACTGTGCTCGGCTCGCGCGGCTCCGCCGACACGGTGCGCGACACCCGCGGGTTCGCGACGAAGTTCTACACCGGCGAGGGGACCTTCGACCTCGTCGGCAACAACATCCCGGTGTTCTTCATCCAGGACGGCATCAAGTTCCCCGACATCATCCACGCCGGCAAACCGCACCCCGACCGCGAGATCCCCCAGGCCCAGAGCGCCCACGACACTTTCTGGGACTTCGTCACCCTGCACACCGAGGCCACCCACCACACGCTGTGGAACATGTCCGACCGGGGCATCCCGCGCTCCTACCGGATGATGGAGGGCTTCGGCGTCCACACCTTCCGGCTGGTCGCCGCCGACGGGGCGACCGCCCTGGTGAAGTTCCACTGGAAGCCGAAGCTGGGCGTGCACTCCCTGGTCTGGGAGGAGGCTCAGATCACGGGCGGCGTGGACCCGGACTTCCACCGGCGCGACCTCGCCGACGCCATCGAGGCCGGCGCGCACCCGCAGTGGGAACTGGGCATCCAGGTGTTCCCCGACACCGCCGGGCAGACCTTCGAGGGCATCGACCTGCTCGACCCGACGAAGATCGTTCCCGAGGAGCTGGCCCCGGTGCAGGCGGTGGGCCTGCTCACCCTCAACGCCAACCCGACCAACTACTTCGCCGAGACCGAGCAGGTCGCCTTCCACGTCGGACACTTGGTACCCGGCATCGACGTCACTGACGACCCGCTGCTCGCCGGCCGCCTGTTCTCGTACCTGGACACCCAGCTCACCCGGCTCGGCGGGCCCAACTTCGGCCAGCTGCCCATCAATCGCCCGCACGCCCCCGTCAACGACATGCTGCGCGACGGCATGCACCAGACGGCAGTGCACAGCGGCGCGGCCCCGTACAGGCCGAACTCCCTCGACGGCGGCTGTCCCTTCCTGGCCGGGGAGGACGTGGGGGCCTACGTCGAGCGGCCGGTGGCGGTCCCGAAGGGCCGCAAGGTCCGCGAGGCTCCCGCCTCTTTCGACGACCACTTCAGCCAGCCCCGGCTGTTCTGGCTGAGCATGACGCCGGTGGAGCGCGAGCACATCATCGCCGCGTACACGTTCGAGCTGAACAAGTGCTACGAAAAGTCGATCAAGGAACGCGCGCTCCAGGTCCTCGCCAACGTCGATCCCGTCCTGTGTGAGCAGGTGGCGACCGGTCTCGGACTGCCCGCCCCGTCCGCGACAGTGAAGCTGGTGGACTCCGCACCAAGTCCCGCGCTGTCCCAGGTCGGAAGCGGCTGGCCGCTGGACGGCCGGATCATCGGCGTCGTCGCCGATGCGGGCTGCGACCTCGACGGGGTCCGCGCGGTGCGCCAGGAGATCCTGGACGCCGGGATGGTCCCGCTCGTCATCGCCCCGGCCGGTGGCGAACTGGATGCCTCGGGCGACCCGGTCACCGTGCAGCGCACCTACGCCACCGCCCGGTCCATCGAGTACGACGCCCTGCTCCTGGCCGGGGCACCCGGCTCGGGCGCGGACGCCTTCGGTGCCAGGGACGCGAAGGCTGGCAAGGGCCGCAAGAGCGCTCGCAGGACGACCGGGACCACTACCGACCCGCGGGTCCTCCTGCTGCTGTCCGAGGCGTTCCGGCACGGCAAAGCGATCGGCGGCTGGAACGGTGCGGAGACCACACTGGCCGCAGCGGGCATCCCCGGGGACGCGCCGGGTGTGGTCAGCGGCGACACCGGTACCGGCGCGCTGGAGGGTCTGACCGGCCTGATGGGCGCGCACCGGGTCTGGGAGCGCTTCCCGACGCAGGTCTGAATCATCTTGTTCCGGCCGCGCCTGTGCATGGTTCCGGGCACCCCGCGGACCCCGCCCCCCCACCCCCGCCCTCCAGCCCCGCACCAGGTCAGGCATCCGGAGCAACCGTCGGCTTACACATGCCGAAGCGGGTATACGGTGCTGCGTGAAAGCTCCTTGCCCGGCCGCCGAAACCCAGGACGCGCCGACACAGCTCAAGAAGGTCCTGACCACCCCACTGCTGTACTTCTTCATTCTCGGCGACGTTCTTGGCGCCGGTGTGTACGTCCTGGTGGGGCAGGTCGCCGCCGACACGGGTGGCGCCGTGTGGGCGCCGCTGCTAGTGGCACTGTGCCTGGCCTTGTTGACCGCTGCCTCGTACGCCGAACTCGTCACCAAGTACCCCAGGGCGGGCGGCGCGTCCCACTACGCCACCCTCGCGTTCGGGCCCTTCGCGGGCTTCCTGGCGGGGTTTTGCATGCTGGCCGCGGGCATCGTGTCGGTCGCCGCCCTGGCGCGAGGTTTCGGTGGCGATTACCTGACCGAGTTCATCACGCTGCCCGTGGTGCTCGTCGCGATCGTGTTCCTCGCCGCGCTGGCCCTGCTGAACGCACGGGGCATCAGCGAGTCGACGCGGGCCAACGTCATCGCCACGGTGATCGAGGTCGGCGGGCTGCTGCTGGTGATCGGGCTCGGCGCGTGGATCGTGCTGCGCGGCGAGGGAGATCCGGGGCGGCTGACGGATCTGGGGACGGCGGAGAAGGGGCCCGCGACGGCGGTTCTGAGCGGGGCTGTCCTTGCCTACTACTCCTTCGTCGGTTTCGAGACCTCCGTCAACGTTGCCGAAGAGACCCGCAACCCCCGCCGTGCCTACCCGCGGGCCCTGTTCGGCGCGCTGATCACGGCAGGCGCGGTCTACGCGTTGGTCGGCACGGCAGCCTCGGCAGCGGTGCCGACCGACACGTTGGTGGAATCCAGCGGGCCGTTGCTCGAGGTGGTCCGCGCGGCCGGTGGCGTGCCGACGGAACTGTTCAGTGCCATCGCCCTGGTCGCCGTAGCCAATGGGGCTCTCCTCACCGGCATCATGTCCTCGCGGTTGGCCTACGGCATGGCCCGGGACGGTCTGCTGCCGCAGTTTCTGACGAAGGTGCTGCCCGGTCGGCGTACACCGTGGGCCGCGATCATCGCCACCACCGTGCTCTCGCTGCTGCTCGCGCTGACCGGTGACGTGGCCACCCTCGCTTCCACGCTGGTCCTGCTCCTGGTGGTGGTCTTCTTCATCGTCAACACCTCGGTCCTCGTCCTGCGCCGAGACGCCACCGGCGAGCGGGAGCACTTCCGGGCGCCGGTCGCCATTCCGGTGCTGGGGGCGGCCTCCTGCGTCCTGCTCGCCACCCAGATCGAGCGCGAGGTATGGCTGCGGGGGCTCATCGTGCTCGCGGTCGGCGCGGTGCTGGGGGCGGTCGCGGCCCTGCGCAAGCGGCGAGTTCGCAAGGCGCCGACAGACTGAACCCCGAGAAGTGCGCCGGCGGAGCCGCAACTGTCCCGGACGAGCGACCGGACGAGCGACCGGACGAGCGACCGGATGTGCGACCGGACGAGCGACTGGATGAGCAACCGGATGAGCGACCGGATGTGCGACCGGACGAGCGAGCGGCTTCGCTCGGCTACGAGAACCGGCGGTCCCGGCTCGTCGCCAGGCATCGGGCGTCCCGTTCGGGACGCAGAAGCCGCAGGGCCAGCAGCCCGGTGAGGCCGAGCAGGGCCGACGTGAGCAGGAACGCGGCGCGGTAGCCGGTGGCGACCGAGTCCGCGGTGTCGGCGATACGGCCGACCGCCCAGGGGGACAGGGCCCCGGCCAGGGCGTAGACGAAGGCCAGTGCGCCGAGCACCACTCCGCGCTGCGACGCCGGAGCGATCCGGGCGCACGCGGTCTGGGCCACCGTCATGATGACGTTGGCCAGCGCCATCGGGCCGAGCATCAACAGCACCTTGAGCCATACGGCGTCGGTCAGGGCGAACAGGGCCACGGCGACCGCGGCCAGGCACATCAGGGCGCCCGTGCCGGGTCCGCTCGGTGGCTTCGGCCGGCGCTGGGTCAACAGCCCGTGTCCCACGAGCACCACGCCGTTGGCGAGCGCGGCGCCGGTCACCAGGAGGCCGGCCTGGTGCAGGCTCAGGCCGGTGACCGATTCCAGGTAGTCCGGCATCCAGGTCAGATTGGCGCTGAGCATCCAGTAGGCGGCGAACGCGCCGAGCGCGGCGCTGATCCAGGTGCCCGAGAGCAGGATGCGGCGGTAGGGGACGGTCTCCGGGGCGGCCCCGCCCTCTTCGGCCCGGCGTGCGTACGGGCCCTCGGCCCCGCGCAGCGCCCAGTAGGCCGCCCAGACCAGCTCCGCCAGGCCGACCGAGCCGAAAGCCCACCGCCAGCCGAAGTGGTCGATCACGAGGGTGAGGGTGGGGGCGGCGACGGCGACTCCGGCCGCGGCGCCGGTCAGGAGCACCGCGGTCGGCAGGGTGCGCTCCCGCTGTTCGAACCAGCCGTGCAGATGGTGGGTGGCGACCGGCATGGCGGGCCCCTCGGCGGCACCGAGCAGCACCCGCGTGGCCAGCAGTGTGCCGAAGCCGGCAGCCGTCCACAGCATCGGCAGCTGTGCGCCCGCCCACAGCAGGGCCATCGCCAGCAGCAGGACCGTCGTACGGACGGTGCGGGTCAGATACGACACGGCCAGGGCGGAGACGCTGAACAAGGCGAAGGACGCCGCGGAGGCGGTGCCGAACTGCTCCCGGGTGAGGCCGAGGTCATCCATGATCGGTTTCGCGGCCAGTCCGAGCACGGTCTTGTCGGCGAAGTTGACCAGCATGAAGGCCAGCAGCACCCACGTGGTCCGCCAGCCGGAGCCGCGCAAGGTCCCGTCGGGGCTGTGTCGTGTCATAGAGGACATGGAGCTCCTTCGGAGGGTCGCGTCACCGGCATGACGCCGATCTTGCAGCCAGGAAGGGCCGGGCGGACACCCGTCAGAGTCACAGTCGTGTGCGCCGGGTACTGTGACGGCTCACAGTCGGCGGCGAGGTGGACCATGACGCAAGAGGAACCGCGGGACCGCGGGCGATCGGCTGGTCTCTCACCGGCCGCGGTGGCGTTGGCCGCTCGCTGCGAGCCGCGAGTGAACGAACTGGCCCGGCGCATGGCCCGAGAGGTGTTCGAGCAGCTGCGCGGGTACTCCGGCCTGCCCGCCGACGTCAAGGATGTGGAGATCGCGGCGACGGCCCGGCACGCGATGCGGTTGTTTCTGCGCGGGGCCGCCGGAGGAGTGGCCCCGGACGCGCTGGAGCACTTCCAGGAACGTGCGGCCCAGCGCGCCGAGGAAGGCATGCCGCTGCACCTCCTGCTGCGTACGTACGGTTTGGGCGTACGGGAGTTGTGGCGGGTGCTGCGCGAGACCGCCGCCCCCGGGGAGCAGGACGCCCTCGCCGAGTTGGCCGAGGCGCTGTTCACCGCGGAGGACCGGGTCGTGGGCGCGGTGACCGAGAGCTACCTCGACGAGCAGGCCGCCCTCGTCGCGGAACGGCAGGAACAGCGCCGTTCCCGGGCCCGCGCCTTGCTGGAGGGGGGCGCGGATCCGGCGGGCCCCACAGCGGACGGGCCCACGCTGGTGCTGTACGCGGGATTCATCGAAACGGTGCCGTCCGGCGAGCGCTCCCCGGTGGCGGTGCGGCGCCTGCTCCGCCGGGCACAGACCGCCCTTGACCGTGCCTTCGGCGCCGAGACCCTCGCCCTGCTGGACGGCGGTGGCGGCCATGTCGTCGTCCCCGGACGCGGCGAGGCACCCGCACGGCTTCTTGACGCACTGCGCGAGGCGGTGGGCCCGGAGGTGCGGATGGCCTGTGCCCGGGCGCAGTCGGCACAGGACATTCCGGCGGCCGGCCGACAGGTCGCGGAGGTGGTCCGCGTGGCTCGTGCCTGCGGCAGGCCGGCCGGTCTGCACCGGCTCGACGACGTCCTGCTGGAGTACCACCTGTCCCGCCCGAGCGACGCGAGCGACCGGATCGCCGCCCTCCTCGCCCCGCTGGACGGCCGCCCCGAACTCCTCCAGACCCTCCGCATCCACCTGGGGCAGCGCCAGGACCGCCGGGCCACCGCCCGCGTCCTGAGCCTGCACCCCAACTCCGTGGACAACCGGCTCACCCGGATCCAGGAACTGACCGGCCTCGACCTCGGCTCACCCAGGGACACGGCGCTGGCACTCGCGGCCCTGTCCGTGCGAGCCGCCGGTGCCGCGGGAGGCGGCGCTGCGGGAGGCGGCGTCACGGGGTCCGACGCTACGGGGTGACGATCGCGAAGTCGGGATCGGGCGCGTCCAGCAGCCCTCCGAAGGTCAGCAGCGCCTGGGCGTCACCGTCGAGCGTCACCCCGCCCCCCGCGATCTCGTCGACGAACGTCGCACGGCCGCCCAGGACCGCATCGAGGGTGGTGCGCGCCAACCGGAGGGTGGCGACGGGCCGTTCGCCGCGCGGGGCGTCGCCGCGCATCGGCGTCAGCGCCCCGTTGGAGAGCAGCAGCGTCCAGTCCTCGCCGGTGTCGGTGAACTCCCAGCGCAGCACCAGCCGCCCGGCCTCAGCGGCGCGCGGACCGTTGAGCCGTACCGCCATCGACTGGAAGATCTGCTCGGCGGTGAGCGCGGCCAGGATGTCCGGCGCCGAGCGGGTCGGGGTGCCGATGATGCCGGCGCGCAGCTCGGCCGCGCCCATGAGGTAGAAGTTGCGCCACGGGCCGCACTCGGAGCCCTGGCCGATCCGCTCGAACGTCCCGGCCTGCAGAGCGCGCGCCTCGGCGTGCTCGGGCTCGGCGAACAGGACGTGGCCGAGCACCTCCGCGACCCACCGCAGGTCCCCGGCCTCGTACGACGTGCGGGCCTTGGCGACCACCGCGTCGGCGCCGCCCATGAACTCCACGTACCGGCGGGCGGACTCCGTCGGCGGATGCTGCCACAGGTGGGCCGGGTTGCTGTCGAACCAGCCCATGTACCGCTGGTAGACCGCCTTGGCGTTGTGGCTGAGCGAGCCGTAGTAGCCGCGGGCGTGCCAGGCACGCTCCAGGCCGGGCGGGAAGCGCAGCCCTTCGGCGATCTCCGCACCGGTCTGCCCGGCGTTGATCAACCGTACGGACTGGTCGTGCAGGTAGGCGTAGGCGTCGCGCTGTTCCTCCAGGAACCGGACGGCGCGGTCCTGGCCCCAGGTCGGCCAGTGGTGGGAGCCGAAGACGACGTCGGTGTCCTCGGCGTACAGCCGGATCGTCTCGGTCAGGTAGCGGGCCCACGCGCTCGGGTCGCGGACCAGGGCCCCGCGCAGGGTGAGGACGTTGTGCAGGGTGTGGCAGGCGTTCTCGGCGGCGCACAGGACCCGCAGATCCGGGAAGTGGAAGTTCATCTCCGCCGGAGCCTCGGTGCCCGGTGTGAGCTGGAAGACGATCCGCACCCCGTCGACGGTCTCCTCCTGGCCCGTGCGGGAGACGTCCAGAGTCGGCGCGATCAAGCCCACGCTGCCGGTCGACGTGGTCTGCCCGAGCCCGCAGCCGATCTGCCCGGCCGGCCCCTTGGGCAGCGAGGCCCCGTACATGTAGCTCGCGCGGCGCGCCATCGCCGTCCCCGTGAAGACGTTCTCGCTCGCCGCGTGTTCGAGGAACCCGACGGGCGCGATGACCGGCACCCGACCGGCCGCCACCTCGGCCGCGTCGACGACGCCGCGCACGCCGCCGAAGTGGTCCACGTGCGAGTGCGTGTAGATCACCGCTGTCACCGGCCGCTCGCCGCGATGCTCGCGGTACAGCGCCAACGCGGCGGCCGCCACCTCCGAGCTGATCAGCGGGTCGACGACGATGACGCCGCGCTCGCCCTCCACGAAGGAGATGTTCGACAGGTCGAGGCCGCGCACCTGATAGATGCCGGGCACCACCTCGTACAGCCCCTGCCGCGCCACCAGTCGGCTCTGCCGCCACAGTGACGGGTGCGCGGTGGGCGGACAGTCCTCTTCCAGGAAGCCGTAGGCGTCCGCGTCCCACACCACGTTGCCGTCCGTGTCCCTCACCGTGCCGGGCACGAGCCGGCCGAGAAGGCCCCGGTCCGCGTCGGCGAAGTCCTGATCGTCGTCCCAGGCCGGACCGTCGCCCCTGGGCTCTTGCTCGCTGCTGCCGTTCATGTCCACCGATGTTCACAGCCTCGAGTGAAAAGCGCCTGAGGACACATCACAGAGGAACCGCTGACACGTCACACCGGAGGCCGGTATCGCGGCGGCCCACACCGACAACGGCGTGGGCATCGCGGGTGGTGCGCCGGGCGCGAGGATCATGCCGGTTCGGGGCCTTGGCGCGGAGGGCAGGGGCGGCGCGAGCATCACGAGGGGCATCGTCCGGGCCGCACAGCACGGCGCGGACGCCATCAATCTGTCCCTCGGCGTGTCCGCCGTGGCCGCCCTCCTGCGCCAGCAAGGGGGGATGGGGGATCGTGGACGCGAAGGCGGCGGTGAGCACCGCGGAACGGAGAGTTCTGGCCCATGACGTGGCGCGCAACAGGGCCCAGGGGCACCAGGGCGACGCGGGAAGCGTCGGCGGGCAGTTCCGCGGCTTGCTGCGAGGCGCTCGGATGCGGTCCCACCGCTTCCAGGAGCCTCACACCGGAGTGCGCGTCGAACCCCTCGACCTGCGCGCACCGCATCAGCACAGCCAGAACGCGCCGCGGCAACCCGGCTGACACGCAAGCGGCCGCTCAGGCCGATGACGGCGATCGCCTCACCTGATACGTCGGGCATGCCAAGTCGCCTCTGTAGCAGGGGAACTGGAAAACACGGCAAGCGGGGGCAGCTGCCACTCCGCGTAGGGAAAGGGCAGGAGGTATCCCCCTCCAGTGAGCCAGCCGAAAGGCGTGACGGGGCCATGCTGCGGACCCGGATGTGTTGCGAGTGTGGGCGCGGTCCAGGTTTTGCAGCACCTGGGCGGAGCCGACGTGTTGGGCTTGCGCGGACGGCCGCAGCACGCAACGGCGGCGGCCGCGGCCCGGGACTTCGTGTCCGACACTGCTTCCGGTCGATGTAGGCGATTCCGGCCGACAGCCCACGACCGGCGGACGCGCACCCCCCCCCAGGCGGGGGGGGGTGAACCCCCCGATCCGGGGAGGGGACAGGGGCGTCGACATGACCTCGTAGCCGCCTCTTTGCGGTCTCTTTCTTGAGGCGTCGGACTGGCGCGACCAAGATCAAGTTTCAGTCCCGGCAACCGCTCGGACCGGATCTTCGATGAGGAGACAACGTGCAGTTCAAGGCGTCCAGACGTATGCGGATCGCCGGTGTCGGTGCGGTCACCGCTGCCGCTGTGCTGACCACGCTCGCCCCCGTCGCGCTCGCGGCGGAGCCCGCTCACCGCGACGGCGGGGAGGGCGGCGCCGCCGAAGGGGCGGCGTACAACGACCAGGAGGTCGTCGGGCTCCTCACGCTGGGCAGTGGCCGTGCCGCACAGGAGCACCCGGACGTCCTCGACAAGTTCGGCATTCCGCACCAGAACGTGGGTGAGGCGAAGACCGCCGCCTTCACGAGGGCGCTGAGCGAGGTCGATCCGCGCTTCCACGAGACCGTCACCGAGAACGTGCAGAGCGGCGACCCGTACAAGGTCGACGCCGCGCTCACCCGCCTCGCGGCCGACGTGAACAAGGTGACCGACAAGAAGTCGCTTCCCGACGGCGTCGCGCGTGGTTCCTTCTGGGTCAAGACGGACAACGTCGTTCTCCAGACCGGCACGGTGGCCACCACGGTGGCGGCCGTCGCTGAGGTCGGCGTGGTCGTGGTGGTCGCCTACCGGACCGCCGACGACACCTCACAGTTCACCCGTGAGGCGCTGAACGTCGCGGTGGCCAAGGCCCTGTAAGCGCCGAGGTCCTGTGCACACCGTGTGTGGAGTGTCGCCCCCTTCCGGGCGGGCGGCGCCCCGCACGTCCGAGGAAACGTACATGAGCGACATGTCCCAGGCCGTACGGCAAGAGCGCCGGGCCTTCGGCACGGCTGCCGCCGCGCTGTTCGCCGTCCTGGCCGCCTCCATCTACTTCGCCATGCCGCGCAATGTGACCACGCAGCCCTGGATGCCCCCGGTGAAGACCGCGTTCTCCGCGTTCGTACCGCAGGGTTGGGCCTTCTTCACCAAGGACCCGCAGAGCGAGCAGTTCGGCGCCTATCGGCCGCGCGGCGCAGGAGCGCGGCCCGAGGACCTCTCGCTGACCCCGCAGGGCAAGCCCGAGAACCTCTTCGGTCTGTCGCGGCGGCAGCGTGCCCAAGGCCCCGAGGAGGCGCTGCTCGCCTCCAAAGTGCGTCACTGGGAGAACTGTCAGGGCTCCCGGGACGACTGTCTGCGTGCCGCCGCGGCTCGGCCCGCCGCCGCGGTGACCAACTCCTCGCCCCTTCCCTCGCTCTGTGGAGACGTCGTCGTGACCAACCAGCGGCCCGTGCCCTGGGCCTATCGGGATCTGCTGCCCGAGACCTCGCGCGTGATCCGCGCGGCGCACCTGAGGATCCGGTGCGATGGCTGAGACGACGAAGCCCGGGCCGAAGGCGGGAGAGCCGTCGATCGCCGACAGCGACAGCTCGGCGGCCGACCGGAACGAAATGGCCGACCGGAACGAAATGGCCGACCGGAACGAAATGGCCGACAGGCGCGAGAGGGCAGGCGGCGGGGGAGCGGCGGCTGCTTCGGTCGAGAGCCTGCCCGGCGCCGTGTACCGGGCGCTCGGACGCTTCGACCCTCGGTCGGTGTGGTTCGGCTGGGGCCGCACGATCATCGCCCTGGCGCATCTGATCACGCTGGCGCTCACGCCGTCCGCCGCGCTGCTCCACCCCCTCCTCGGTGAGCAGCCCTACCCGCACTGCGCGGGCGTGCAGGCCATCTCCTCGTACTGCGTGGGCGGCGACGCGGTCTCCCAGGAGTGGCGCCGCTGGATCATGGTCGCGCTGCTCGCCCTGGTCGCCAGTGGGTTCCGGCCCCGCTGGACGGCGTGGATCCACGCCTGGATCGCGTACTCGATCGGCGTCAGCACCGCGCTGCCCGACGGCGGCGAAGCCATCGCGCGGATCGTGTGCCTGCTCCTGATCCTCATGGCCCTGGCCGACGACCGGCGTTGGCACTGGCAGCGGCCGACCACCGCCCTCGGCCCACGGCGCCGAGGGGTGGCGTTCGCCGCCTTCTGGGCGCTGCGCATACAGCTGGTGATCCTCTATTTGCAGTCCGGCATCAGCAAGTTCGGCGTCGCGGACTGGTTGAACGGCTCTGCCGAGTACTACGTGTTGCGCGACCCGGTCTTCGGTGTCGCCGAGCCCTTCGCATCACCGCTGCTGACCATGTCCGGAAATGGATGGCTGGTCAGTGCGATGACCTGGGGCGCGATCATCATTGAGTTGGTGATCGCCGCGTTGCTGATCGGGCCGGAGCACTGGCGGAAGCTGGCTTTCCGGATGGATGTGCTGCTGCACGGCGCCATCATCGCGACCATCGGCCTGTGGAGTTTCAGTCTGATCATGATCGGCTCCGCCGCGGTCGCCGCGACGCCGGACCGCGTGGAGCCCGCGGACCCCGTACCGCCGTACCGATCTCCACCCCCCACCTCAGCTAAGGAGAGACACATGGCCAAGGACACCATCATCGCGTGCGGCAAGGGGCACGTCTTCTGGGGAAGCTGGGTTCACGGAGCCTCAGTGACCACCATCCGGCTCGGCCCGCGCCGTCTGGGCATGTGCAAGGCGGGGCGACATCTGTCACTGCTCCGTCGCGTCGACGAGAGCGAGCTGACGCCCGAGCAGCGCGGCACCCTCTTCGACGCACCGTGACGGGAGTACGCATCGAGGGGGTCGTTGCCGGGTACCGCGGACGCCCGGTCATCGGCCCCATCGACACCGAACTCGCCGCCGGGGTCCATGTCCTGCTCGGACGCAACGGCGCCGGGAAGACCACGCTCATGCGGGTTCTGGCCGGTATCCTGCCGCCACTCGCGGGGCGGGTGCTCCTCGGCGGCACCGACCTGGCCGCCCATCGCGAGGCGAAGCGCGCGGTCGGGGTGCTCACCCACCGTGCCGCACTCAGCCCGCAGTTGAGCGTGCGGGACAACCTGGAGTTCTGGGCCCGGGTGCAGGGCCTGGACAGGGAGCGGCGCACCGCTCGGATAAGGGACGCGGCCGGGCGGTTCGACATCGAAGGACTGCTCGACCGGCGTACCGCGCGGCTCAGCAGGGGCCAGCGGCAGCGGGCCGATCTTGCCAGGCTGACCCTGACCGACCCGGACGTACTGCTGCTCGACGAGCCCATGACGGGGCTCGACCCGGTCAGCGCCGAGCACACCCGCGCACTCATACGTTCCTGGGGTGCGCACAAGACCGTCCTCTACTCCACGCACAGCGTGCCCGAGGCGATGACGCTCGCCTCACAACTGCTGATCCTCAAAGGCGGGGCGCTCACCGGCCTGCCCGTGCCCGTGGCGCAGGCACCGGAGCGGGCCGCGTCGCCTTCCGCGTACGACCTGCGCACCTCGTGCGGCGGCGGAGTCTGGGAGCGGGCCGAGCTGGGGCAGGACACCACGATCGGCGCGCACATCGCGGGGCTCGTCGCCAAGGGCGTCGAGGTCACGGACGTACGCCCCGTCGCCGTAACCGCGACCGGCGCCACCCGGGCCGTCACTGAAACCGCCATCCATCAACTTCTGGACGAATCCTCATGACCACCGGCGGACTTCTCGGCGCCCTGCTCGTCCGCACATGGCGTCACCAGGGCCGACAGGCTCTGCTCGTCCCGGCGGCCGCGGGCACGGGCCTCGTCGCCCTGCTGCTCGTACTGCCGCACGTCTTCCCCGACGCGGTCCACGGAGAGCTCGTCGCCGCCGACAACGACCTGGTCACCGTGGCCGGTCTGCACTCCGACACCGCTCGCGCGCTGAGCACCGCGCTGCTCGCCGCGCCCACCCTGCTCGGGGTGGCCGCCGCGCTGATCACAGGGGCCGTCAGCCGCGCCGTGGTCTCCGGGGACGTGGGAGGCGGCTCCATGGAAGCGCTGCTCGCCACCCCGATCCGCCTGCGCTCCGTCTACCTCGCCTACACCGCGTGCGCGCTGATCACGGGGGCGCTGTCCTGGCTCCTCCTCGTACTCGGTTTCACCGGACCCGCCTGGGCGGCCCTCGCGCTCGGCGGCAGCAGTGTGCACCTCAGCGCCGGATACCTGCTGTTGGGCTTGCTCGTCCCGGCCGCCTCCGTGCTGTGGGCCGCGTCCGCCACCGTGTTCATCGGTTTCCGCTGGCCCGCCGGGCTGCGGCCGACCTCCGGGCTCGGCGGAGGGCTCGCACGGGCGGTCGCCCTGCTCCCCGCGCTGGGGGCGACGACGGCCGGCAGCCTGGCGCCGAACGCTTATACGACGGTGACGGGTTGGTACGTGAGCGGCACCGCGGTGCTGACGGCTGTGCTGCTTGTGCTGATGCCGCTGGTCTTCAGGGCGGAGCAGGTCCTGGAATAGCGGGTTCGCCCGGCTTGCGCACATCAGGAGGGGAATCCCATGATGGGCACTTGATCAACAGGGGGAGCGACGGGGGCGACGGGGCAGTGGCGGACAAACGGGCAGGTCGGCCCGACGGCGTCAGTGACGTCAGCGATGTCATCGACGTCGTGATCGTCGATGACGAGGAACTGTTCCGTACGGGACTGCGGATGGTTCTGGAGACGGCCGGGGACATACGTGTGGTCGAGGTGTGCGAGGCGGATGGCGTGCTCAAGGCCGTCGCGGCGCACTCGCCCGACGTGGTGCTGCTCGACATCCGGATGCCCCAACGCGATGGCCTCGCCGTGCTCGAGGACCTCAAGGGACGCATTCCGACGCCGGCCGTGGTCATGCTGACGTCCTTCAGCGCCGACGCGTATGTGGTGCGCGCGCTGCGTGCCGGGGCCGACGGTTTCCTGCTCAAGGACAGTGATCCGGCCGACTTGATCCGCGCCGTGCGTGCGGCAGCGGTTGGCGGTGGACTGCTCTCCCCCTCCGTCGGCGCAGCGGTCGTGGAGGGGTACGCAGCCTCGCTGGAGGCCCGGACACCTCCTGGCCCTGACCCTGACCCGGAGTCGGCGGATGAGCGGCATGGTCGGCGGGAGGCCGCCCTGCCGTCGCCCGACGCCTCAGGACGCAACGGCACGGCTGGTGCGGGTGGTGCGGGTGGTGTGGCCGGTGCGGACCAGCAGAGCGCGTCGCACGAGCTGCGGCGGCGTATGGCCCGGCTCACCGCCCGCGAGCACGAGGTGCTCGCGCTGCTCGGCACCGGCCTGTCCAACCCGGAGATCGCCGAACAGCTCGGCATCACTCCTGGTACGGCCAAGGAGCACGTCAGCGCCACGCTCGCCAAGCTCGGCACGGACAACCGCGTACGAGCCGCGGTCATCGCCTATCAGGCCGGCCTCGTCGGCGGGCCTCGGCCGACTCCGGTTCGCGACGGCGGAACGCCGCCGGGACCGGCCCGATGACCCCCGCGACGCCCCGACTCCCGCCCTTCCCGCGGCCCCCGCGGCCCCTGCGGCGCTGTGCGACAGAGGCCGCCGTAGTGCTCCTCGCGGGCATTGACCTGTTGGTGGAATTCCTCGAAGGCGAGAAGGAGCAGCCCGGCCCGTACGGCCTCGCGCTGACGGTGCTCGCTCTGGCGGCCCTGCCGTGGCGGCGGCGCCGACCAGTGCTCGTACTCGTCCTGACGCTGCCCGCGCTACCGGCGGGCATGCAACTGGCCCCCCTGGTGGCCCTGGTCGCGGCGGCACGCGTACTGCCCCTCGCGGCGGCGTCGCTGTGCGCGGTCGTGGTGTCCTTCACCGAACTCCTCGACCATCTGCCGTGGCGCGGCGGATCGCCGCAGGCGCCTGGTGACCTGCTCGAAGCACTGGTCTACTGCGCGGTGTTCGGGGCGGCGCCGGCGGCGCTCGGGCAGTTGCTGCGCTCCAGGGCCCGCGTGGCCGAACAGGTCCTGGCCCTGCGGCAGAGCCAGGAGCGTGCCCTGCGGAGTGAGCGAGCCGCCGTCGAGGAGGCCGCGCGAACCGCGCTCGCCCGCGAGATGCACGACGTGGTGGGGCACGAGATGAGCCTGATCTCGGTCAGAGCGGCGGCGCTGGCCGGGCGGGCCCCGGACGCGGACACCCGCAGGGAAGCCGAATTGATCCGCGCGGTGAGCCTGCGCGCCCTGGGCGAGGTGCGGCATCTGGTCAGGGCGCTGCGGGAACAGCACCCGGGGGAGACGAGCGCGCCTCTCGGCTCCCGCCTGGCCGACATCCCCGCCCTCGTCGAGCGCAGCGGACTCACGGTGAAGCCCCTGATCATCGCCCCCGGAGAGGGGGCGTACTGGCCCGCCACAGTGGAGCTCGCCGCTTATCGCACGGTGCAGGAGGCGCTGACCAACGTACTGAGGCACGGCGACATCGACGCTCCGGTCGCTCTGCGCGTGGAGTCCGTCGACGGCGACACCTGCCTGGTCGTCGAGGTCCGCAGTGCGCCTGCCCGGGGAACGACCGGGGAAGCCGCCTTCGGAGAGGGAGGCGGCCACGGCCTGACCGGTCTGCGGGAACGCGCCCGCGTGCTGGACGGCGCGCTCACCGCGGGCCCGGCGCCGGACGGCTCCTTCCTCCTCCGGGCCGCGTTCCCGGCTCCGGGGCACGGGCTCATGGGGCCGGAGAGGCGGCTGACGGCGCCGCGACCCCCGTCGTCGGAATGCGCCCGGCCCCGAGGCGCGGGACAGTGAGCAACGTCGTCCATCGGGGGCCGAGACCGAGGGAGCGTGTGGATCGTGGCCAAGGGCAAGAAGCTCAGCAAGGGTGACCAGGTGTCCTGGAGCAGTCATGGGCAGACCGTTCCGGGGGAAGTGAAGAAGAAGATCACGGGACGGGCGGACGTGGCGGGGCGGACCGTCGACGCGTCCGCGGACGAGCCGCAGTACGAGGTCGAGAGCGACAAGACCGGCCGCCGGGCCGTCCACAAGCCCGAGTCCTTGCGTAAAAAGGGCGGGAAGGGCGGGGGTTCGTAGGGGCCGGGCGCCGAAGGGAACCGCACGTGGATCAGCCGACAGCGGGATCCGCCTCTGGCTCCGGAGAGCCTGAGCAGCAGGCCCTCTTCGGGTGGGCGGACACCGCACCGCCGCCGACCGCCGGGTACGGGGCGTATGGGGCGTATGGGGCGTACGGCGCGTTCCGGGACAGTCCCGAGGCGCGGCGGATGCTCGACGTACGGGAGGTCTACGCGGAGCCCGCGGCCCTCGACTCGCCGCGCGGGCGGCAGATCATGGCCCGGCTGCCGGACGTGCGGGTGACGGAGGTCGGGAGTCACTGGCGCATTCCCTCCCTCCACGGCAACGACGGCAACATCGCGCGATGGGTCCGCATCAAGACCGAGACGCTGGTCCTCGGGGTCAAGCACACGCTCGCCACCCGCCCCAACGGCCGGTCGGCCGACTGGATCGCGCCCGGCCCCTCCAACGGCTGCGCGATGGCCTGCGCCTACTGCTACGTCCCGCGCCGCAAGGGCTACGCGAACCCCATCACGCTGTTCACCAACATCGAGGCGATCGTCGCCCATGTCCGGCGCCATGTACGGGCACAGGGGCCCAAGACGGAACCCAAGCAATGTGATCCCCAGGCCTGGGTCTACGACATCGGCGAGAACGGCGACTGCTCCGTCGACGCTCTGGTCTGCGACAACACCGCCGATCTCGTGGCCGCTTTCCGTGGGCTGCCGACGGCCAAGGCCTCCTTCGCGACCAAGTTCGTCAACCCCGACCTGCTCGCGCTCCACCCGCGGGGGCGCACCCGGGTGCGCTTCTCCCTCATGCCTGCCGACGACGCCCGCCTCCTGGACATCCGCACCAGTCCGGTGGAGGAGCGCATCGCCGCAGCAGCCGACTTCCTCGATGCCGGGTACGAGGTCCACTTCAATCTCTCACCCGTCGTACTGCGCCCGGGATGGCAGCGGGCCTGGGCCGAGCTGCTCGACCACCTCGACGACGTGCTGCCCGCCCGGGTGAAGGAGCAGGCGGCGGCCGAGGTCATCATGCTGACGCACAACCAGGCGCTCCATGAGGTCAATCTCGGGTGGCATCCGCGGGCCGAGGAGATGCTGTGGCAGCCGGACATCCAGGAGACGAAGCGCTCGCAGAACGGCGCCCTGAACGTGCGCTACGCCCTGGAGGTCAAGCAGCGGTCCCTGACGCGGATGCGACGCCTGCTCGCGGAGCACGCGCCATGGCTGCGGGTCAGATACGCCTTCTGAAGCCGTGCCCCGGGGCCGGGTCTCCCTAGCGGCTCCCTAGCGCGAACGCTCGTCCACCGGTACGGCAGCGCGCGGCAGCCGGGGCTCCACCAGCGGACGGAACACCTTCCGCACCGGCGGGGTCGACAGCAGGAACACCGCGGTGATCACGCCGACGGTGAGGAGGAGCTGGCCCGCATGGCCCAGATCCTTCAGGACCGGGTACAGGCCCGCCGCCTCGCACGCGCGGATGATGAGGCCGTGCAGGAGGTAGGGGTACATCGTGGCGGCGCCGAGCGCCGTGAAGACCGTACGGCGGCGGGGCACGCAGGCGAAGAACGCGGCGACAAGGACCGCGCTGAGCGCGAAGATGCCGATGCGCACGGCCAGGTACTGCGGCCAGCTCACGTCGAGCTCCGCACGGCCCGCGTCCATGGAGAGCCAGTGCTCGTCCGGAGCGGGGACCAGCCGGTACGCCGCGATCCCGGCGCAGACGAGCGCCGCCACACCCCAGCGGCGGGCTGTCCTCGTGCGCAGCAGGGCGAAGTGCTCCGGGCGCAGGTTCAGGCCGAGGACGAACCAGGGCAGGAACATCAGTACGCGCGGCAGCGCCAGGTCGTAGTGCATCGTCGTGAGGCCGGCCGAGAGGGAGATCACCACGGTGACGGGCACGGGGTGGCGGATCGCCCGCCACAGGGGTGTGCTCAGGCGCCAGACGAACAGGGCGATGAGGAACCAGCAGAGGTAGGTGGGTTCCGTGGGGGTGAGGTCGAAGGGCTCGCCCCGTACCGCGCTGTACGTGGCGGAGTAGGCCGTCTCGAACAGGAGGTAGGGGATCAGCACCCCTTCGATCAGGCGGCGTACCTGGTCGGGGCGGCCGGTGAAGCGCTGTGAGAAGTAGCCGCACAGCAGGATGAACGCCGGCATGTGGAACGTGTACACCAGGGTGTGGACCGACTGGAGCGCGTGCGTGCCGTAGGAGATCTGCTCCCAGGAGTGGCCGAGGGCGACCAGCACGATCAGGAGGAACTTCGCGTTGTCGAAGAACGGGTCGCGCGCGTCCGCTGTGTTCGACGCGCCCTTCGTTCTCGTCGTGTCCTGCGTCGTGCGCAGCTCGAGCGGCTCGCTGGTGGACATCCGCATCACGCCTTAGACCTCTTCACTCCTTGCACCCCGTCACGCCTTGCAGCTCATCACGCCTTGGACCTCGCCGCCGTCCGGGTTTCCACCGCTCGCCAGGGGGCGAGGCGGCCTCCTCCGCGCGTGGCGTGGGTCCAGTACAGGCGGCTGTCGAGGCCGAGCATGGTGAGGACGACGCCGCCCGACGCCAGCGGAGCGCTCGACGGGGCGCCCGCGGGCAGTACGCCGGTGTGGTTCCACTCCGGCGTGTTCCTGGCGGTGCCCGACGTGCCCCAGGCCGTGGCGACGTCGCCCGTGGCGGTCCGGGCCGCGAGCAGGACGCCGCCCCAGTCGTCCGCGGTGACGCTCACCGGTCCGTAGCCGCCCTCCCCGCCCAGATCGGCGAGGGCCGCCGAGGTGTGGCTGGTGGACGCACGGCGTGCCCCGCGCGGCTCCGCCGAGGGGGTGAGACCGTCCGCGCGCAGGCGGGTGGAGCGCACGTTTCCGGAGCCGGGAGTGCGGTGGAAGACCCGGACGCCGTCGTCGTCCCGCCGGACGGTCAACGGCAAGGTGGTGGCCGCGATGCCGGTGGCCAGCGGGCCGCGCACGTCCGCACCCGGCCTGTCCTGGATCCAGGCGAGGACGCTGCGCGGGGTGGCGGCAAGGACGTAGGCGCGCCCGGCGCGGTCCGTGGCGGCGACCGGATCGCCGTGCACGGCCTCGCCGCCGTGGTCGCGCCAGGGCGTCCACGTGCCGTCCTGCTGCTGGACGCGCGCGCTCAGCCGGTGGGTGCTGTCGCGCACGAACACCGACATCGTGCCGTCCTCGTGCACCACGACCGCGGGCGAACCGATGTCGTTCGTGCCGACCTCGTCGGACAGCTCCGGGCTGTCGAGGGACTGCCAGGAGCCGAAGGCGCGGCCCGGGGCGTCCTGAACGATGAATCCCACTTCCCTGCGGTAGTCGGCCGGATGATCGCCGAACAGCGTGCGGGTACCGAAGGCGGCGATGCGCCCGTCGGGCAGGGCCACCGGCCGCACGCCCGTATCGATCCCGGTCTCCTCCTGGAGCACGGGCCCCGTCCACTTGCCCGCGGTCCACCGCGCGCCTTTGCCGCCCGGCCGGTGCCAGTGCGCGATCCGGCCGTCCAGCACGGCGAAGGCCCACAGGCTGTCGTCCTTGCCCGCGAGGAGCCAGTCGGCGCCGCTCTCACCGGCGTGGTGGATGCTGTGCGACCAGCGGGGCTTGGGGTCCGCGGCGACCTTGCGGTCACCACAGCCCGCCGGGTCCCCGCAGACGTTCCGTGAGGTGTAGCTCCAGGAGTACGTCTCGAGCGTGCGGGCCTTGGACGCGCCGGACTCGGGGTCGAGCGCCGGCGGCAGACCGCCGTTGAAGTACCCCAGGTAGGTCTGCACGGTGAAGTGGGGGCCCACTCCGGAGGCGGCGTACCGGGCCAGGGCCTGCTGGACGAACCGGGCGCCGAAGCGATGATCCTGGTGGTCGGAACACTTGAGGTTGCGGTCGAGGCGGCCCGGCGTCGGGTTCTGCATCCGGACCTGCGTCGGCCGGAACCGCTCCAGATAGCCGGTCAGCGTCTGGACGAGCTGTTCCTTGGTGTACGAGAAATCACGGGTGACCGCACCACCGTGCGCCAACTGCGAGCCGAGCACGCCGACCCGGCCGTCCCACAGCCCGTGCAGGCTGTGCGGGCGGTCACCGAGGATGCTGCCCGCCTCGTGCAGCAGCGTCCACACCAGGTTGATGTGCGGATATCCCTGCAACGTGTCGAGCTCCGCCTGCCCGCCGCCCGCAGTCGGGATGACCGAGCGCTGCCAGGGGTGTTCCTGCCGTCCGGTGACCATTTCGGCGTAGGCGGCGCGGATACCGTTCTGGCGCGCCTTGGCGTACTTGCGCTGGTCGCGTGCGGGGCGGGGCATGCCCCGGAACGTGCCCTTACGCGGGCCGTTGACACCGTTGGATTCGCCGGACGTCAGATAGACCGTGGTCAGGGGCCGCCCGCTGCGCAGCGACTGCCCGACCTCCGGGTTGATGAAGAACAGGTCGTCATCGGGGTGCGCGACGATCTGCACGACCGATTCCTCGGTCCGGGGCTGCGGCCCGGAGGCGGCCCACGTACCGGTGGGGGCGGCCGTCCGCATGTCCGGCGACCGGTGCGGCGTGGGGGCCGCATCGCCACCGTCACTGCTCGAGCGGACGGCCATGCCTATGCCGATGCCTATGGGCGCGGTGGCGCCCAGCACGGTGGCCGCGAGGACACTGCGACGGGTTGCGCGCAGGGAACCGCGCGTTCTGGGGGGCAGGGGCATGAAGGGTGTTGCCTCATCTGACGTACCGGGCCACTCGGCCAACAGCTGCGGCTGCGGCCTCCTTGATCACGAAGGAAGATGACGTGCGCCTGCGGCGGGTTGTCCTCAGTGACCTTCATCACGGCGTCAGAGGGTTTTCAGACAAGTGGCCCCGGGCGGCGGTCGCCGGCCGGGGCCACGTTCGTCGGGGTGGAGCGCTTTGGTGGTGGAGCGCTTGGTCGTGGAGCGCTTGGTAGTGGAGCGCTTGTTCAGTGGTCGGAGTAGCTGAAGTCGCCCATCGTCCAGGCGCTGACGTCCGTGATGGCGACGCGGTACATTCCGCCCGTTTCCGGGATGCCCACCGTGCCCTGGAGGATGCGGGCCACGTGGAAGTGCAGGTGTGTGGGCGGGCCGTCCCTCTTCGCGGGGGTGTCGAAGACGCTGGAGAACTCGCTCAAGCGGTCCGAATCCGTCAGTACGTCCGACACCCGCTGCCTCCACACCGCCTCGGGAGCCAGTCGGCCGGTGATGACAGTGCCACCCGCGACCACGGTCAGGGACATTTGGTTGCTCCGCCCGGACTCCACCAGGGCGGCGACGTCAACGAGCAACTCGTCAGTCTTCGACATGGGGCCAACTATATTTCCCGGCGGATCGGCCGCCCAAGCGGGAGGCCCGGTTCTCCGTCGTCCATGGGCCCGCCGCCATGGACTACCTCGTCCTCCCGCGCCTGAAAATCTATGTCGGCTGGAGTAGACATTGAGGTGCGGCGTGGCTATGGTTTCGGTTCACGAGCAGTAGAGCGGTAGCAGTACGCAGTTCCATCGGGGCCCTGGTGCCAGTACGGCGCCAGGGCCCCTCGACGCGTGTCCCACAGAGAGGTGCAAATGACAGCAGATGACTCGAACGGTCGTCTCGACGACGACGATTTCCCCGCCTACACCATGGGTCGGGCCGCCGAGATGCTCGGCACCACGCAGGGTTTCCTCCGTGCCGTCGGTGAGGCCCGGCTCATTACTCCCCTGCGTTCCGCGGGCGGCCACCGGCGCTATTCCCGCTACCAGTTGCGCATCGCCGCCCGCGCCCGCGAACTCGTCGACCAGGGCACCCCCATCGAGGCCGCCTGCCGCATCGTCGTCCTCGAGGACCAGCTCGTAGAGGCTCAGCGCATCAATGCCGCATACCGTCGTGCCGAGCAGCCGACGTAGCCGCGCGGCCTGATGCGAACGAAGGGCCCTAGAGGTGGAGGAGGCGCTGCGTGATCTCCCTGTACTGCCGCAGCGCCAGGCGGAGTTCGGTCGACTGTGTTTCGGCGTCCTGCTCCTGCCAGGTCTCGCGCAGGGCTCGCCGCCGTTCTGCCAAGGCCTTCACCAGCTGGGCCGAGGTCTCGTCCAGTGCGGCGTCGGCCTCTTCCAGGGCCTCGTGCGGAGTGTCGGCGAAGGTGTTGATGGCGTGGCCGAGGCGCAGTGCGATCTTGTCCCGTTCGTCCGACGGGAGCAGCGGCTCCGGGCCGGAGGCGGCTCGTTCGCTCCGGCCCCGGGGCTCGCCCGCGGGCTGCTGGGCGCGTGTCTGGTCGTACATCATCAGGTGCCGTTTCCGTTCCGAACACGTAGGCGTTCTCGGTGTTCTCGACGGACGGCTTCCGGCCCGCCGAGCGTTGGTACGTCCTGCTGGGGCGCCACCGGGGCGGAGTGCTTCGCGGGGTGTTCCGGAGGGGCGTGACCCCGTGCCGTGTTGTCAGTCAACGTGCGGGGGCGGCCCCTGTCAACGAGGTGGCCGGGCAGAGGACCGCGTCGAGAACCGCAGAGGACCGCGCGGAGAACCGCGGAGGACCGCGCGGAGAACCTCAGGGCGTCAGTCCCACCGGTAGCCGTCCCCGAAGTTGAGGGTGTGCTCGAGCACGTCCTCCAAGGGGTCGTCGATCTGGCCCGTGTTGATCAGGGCGACCACGGGCGCGTTGTGCGAGTTCTCGTGGGTCTCGTCGGCGTGCGCGGTGCCGGAGCACAGGACGGCCGGTGCGGCCGTCACCGCCGCCACCAGTGCCCAACGGGACATTCTCCGCACCCAATTGCCGTTCAATGTGGCCTCCTTGAAGCGTGTGCGTACGGGCCGTCGAGCACGGACCGCTTGCCGTGTGTAACCCCGGCGCACGAAAGGAAGTCACCGACGATCATACGAACGTGTTCTGTCCGCTCAGGCGCGGAGTTCGGGTGGGAAGCCCGTCCAGCGCAGCTCCTTCGGCAGGTGCCGCATGTCGTTGTAGAAGACCACCGAGGCGGGGCGGTCGGGGGCGTAGCGGATGACGGTCAGGGCGGCGTTGCAGTGGTTCAGGCCCAGCCAGCGCCACGGCGGGGCGTCGAGCGCGGCCCGGACCAGCCAGCCGACCAGGAAGTTGTGCGTGACCAGCAGTTCGTGGCGCGGCTCCGGGCCGGGGACGGGGCCGGTGAATTGGGCGAGCGCCTCCTGGGCAAGTGCGGGACCGCCTTCGCGTTCCGCCGCGGGGAACTCGGCCAGGCGCAGCAGCGTGGCCTCGGCCGACTCCGGGGGCAGTTCGTCCTTGCGGGGGACGTACGGGAGGTAGTCGCCAGCCGGCGCCGAGCGGTGCAGGGGGACGCCGGGCAGTTGCTCGCCGATGAGGCGGGCGGTCTGTTCGGCCCGGGGAAGCGGGCCGTGGTGGATCGCCGTGAGGGGCGTCTCGCGCAGCCGCTCGCCGAGCAGCACCGCCTGGCGCAGGCCCGCCCCCGTCAGCCCGCTCTCGTCGGGGGTGGCCTCGCCGTGCCGGGTGATGTAGAGGTGGCGTGTCGAGGTCCCGGGTGTGGTCATGGTGGAGCAGCCCCTCACGGTCTTCGTCGAATGATCAGCTGGAAGGACGTGCCCGTGACCTGGCCGGTTGCGACAGCCGCCTGTCGGGACGCAGGAGAACACCGTACGTATGGTGGCGAGAGCACCGAAGACGAGGAGCGTGACATGACCGCCGAAGCGACGCCCTCCGCCCTGCGCGGACTCGACGCCATCAAGGACGACCTGGCCGGGCTCTACCGCGATCTGCACGCCCACCCGGAGCTGTCCTTCGAGGAGCACCGCACCGCCGCCGAGCTCGCCCGCCGCGCCGCCTCGTACGGATACGAGGTGACGACCGGCGTCGGCCGTACCGGCGTGGTCGCCGTCCTCGACAACGGGGCGGGGCCCACCGTGCTGCTGCGCGCCGACATGGACGCGCTTCCGGTGACCGAGCGCACCGGCCTGCCGTACGCGTCCGGCACCGACGGCGTGATGCACGCCTGCGGCCACGACATGCATGTCACGTGCCTGCTCGGCGCGTTGCGGCTGCTCGCGGACGCCCGCGCCGACTGGTCGGGCCGGATCGTCGCGGTGTTCCAGCCCGCCGAGGAGGCCGGGCAGGGTGCGCGGGAGATGGTCGACGACCGTTTCTACGAGCGGTTCGGCACGCCCGACGTCGTGCTCGGCCAGCATGTCGCGCCGCTGCCCGCGGGCGTGATCGGCGCCCACGCGGGGCCCGCGTTCGCGGCCACCGACGCCTGGCGGGTGCGGCTGTTCGGCAAGGGCGGGCACGCCTCGCGGCCGGAGACCTCGACCGACCCCGTGGTAATGGCGGCGGCCACCGTGATGCGGCTCCAGACGGTCGTGTCCCGTGAGATCGCGGGCGGGGAGACCGCCGTGGTCACCGTCGGCTCGATGCGGGCGGGCACGAAGCACAACATCATTCCCGACGAGGCCGAACTGCAGCTCAACATCCGTACGTACACGCCCGAGGTCCGCGCGCGGGTCCTCGCGGCCGTCGAGCGGATCGTCAAGGGCGAGGCGGTCGCGGCCGGAGCGGAGAAGGAGCCGGAGATCACGGCGATCGACACGTTCCCCGTCGTCACGAACGACGCGGACGCCGTCGGCCGGACGATGGCGGCCATCGGCGCCGTCATCGGTCAGGAGCGGGTCATCGACCCGGGCCAGGTGACCGGCAGTGAGGACGTCGGCGTCTTCGCCACCGCGGCCGAGCGTGAAGTTCCGCTCTGCTACTGGCTGTTCGGTGGCGCCGACCCGGCCGAGGTGGCCGCCGCGCAGCGGGCGGGGACCTTCGAGCGGGACATTCCCTCGAACCACTCGCCGTTCTTCGCGCCGCTGGTGGAGCCGACGATCAGCACGGGGGTGACGGCTCTGACGGCGGGGGCGCTGGCCTGGCTGGACGGCGGCCGGACGTCGGAGTGACGACCGGCCACCGCGGGGGGCGAGGAGGTCAGCCCTCGCTCTTCGGACCGCCCTCGTCCTCCAGGTCGCCCTCGGTCTCCAGGTAGGCCTGGCGCAGCGCTTCGAGCACCGCCTGGTCCGGCTTGGCCCACATGCCGCGCGACTCCGCCTCCAGGAGGCGTTCCGCGATGCCGTGCAGGGCCCAGGGGTTGGCCTCCTGGAGGAACTGACGGTTCGTCGGGTCCAGGACGTACGTCTCCGTGAGCTTGTCGTACATCCAGTCGGCGACGACGCCCGTCGTGGCGTCGTACCCGAACAAGTAGTCCACGGTGGCGGCGAGTTCGAAGGCGCCCTTGTAGCCGTGGCGGCGCATCGCCTCGATCCACTTGGGGTTGACCACGCGGGCGCGGAACACCCGCGAGGTCTCCTCCACCAGCGTGCGCGTGCGGACCGTCTCGGGGCGGGTCGAGTCGCCGATGTAGGCCTCGGGCGCCGTGCCCCGCAGGGCGCGGACCGTCGCCACCATGCCGCCGTGGTACTGGAAGTAGTCGTCCGAGTCCGCGATGTCGTGCTCGCGGGTGTCCGTGTTCTTCGCGGCGACCGCGATGCGCTTGTACGCGGTCTCCATCTCGGCGCGGGCCGGGCGGCCTTCGAGGCCGCGGCCGTACGCGTACCCGCCCCACACCGTGTAGACCTCGGCGAGGTCCGCGTCCGTGCGCCAGTCGCGGGAGTCGATGAGCTGGAGCAGGCCAGCGCCGTACGTGCCGGGGCGCGAGCCGAAGATGCGGGTGGTGGCCCGGCGCTCGTCGCCGTGCTCGGCGAGGTCGGCCTGGGCGTGGGCGCGCACGTAGTTGCGGTCGGCGGGCTCGTCGAGGGAGGCGGCGAGCCGTACCGCGTCGTCGAGCAGGCCGATGGTGTGCGGGAACGCGTCGCGGAAGAAGCCCGAGATGCGCAGCGTCACGTCGATGCGCGGGCGGCCCAACTCCTCGTAAGGGATGGCCTCCAGGCCCGTCACGCGGCGCGAGGCGTCGTCCCAGACCGGGCGGACGCCGAGCAGCGCCATCGCTTCCGCGACGTCGTCGCCCGCGGTGCGCATCGCGCTGGTGCCCCAGAGGGACAGGCCCACGGAGGTGGGGTACTCGCCGTTGTCCGTCCGGTACCGCTCGACGAGCGAGTCGGCCAGGGCCTGGCCCGTCTCCCACGCGAGGCGCGACGGGACGGCCTTCGGGTCGACCGAGTAGAAGTTGCGGCCGGTCGGCAGGACGTTGACCAGGCCGCGCAGCGGGGACCCTGACGGGCCCGCGGGGACGAAGCCGCCGTTCAGGGCGTGCACCGCGTGGTCGAGCTCGGCAGTGGTGCCCGCGAGGCGCGGGACGACCTCGCGCGCCGCGAACTCCAGGACGGCGGCGACCTCTTCACCCTGGTCGCGCGGGATCGCCGCGAGGTCCCAGTCCGCGTCGTCCATCGCTTGGACCAGCGCGCGGGCCTTGTCCTCGGCCTCGTCGGCGCTGACGCGCGTCGCCGCCGACTCGTCGAGACCGAGGGCCTCGCGCAGGCCCGGCAGCGCGGTCGTGCCGCCCCAGATCTGGCGGGCCCGCAGGATCGCCAGGACGAGGTTGACGCGGTCGCCCGCCGCCGGGGCGCTGCCCAGCACGTGCAGACCGTCGCGGATCTGCATGTCCTTGATCTCGCAGAGCCAGCCGTCGACGTGCAGCAGGAAGTCGTCGAAGCCGTCGTCGTCCGGGCGGTGCTGCAGGCCCAGGTCGTGGTCGAGCTTCGCGGCCTGGATGAGCGTCCAGATCTGCGCGCGGATCGCGGGCAGCTTCGCCGGGTCCATGGAGCTGATCTGGGCGTACTCGTCGAGGAGCTGTTCCAGGCGCGCGATGTCGCCGTAGGAGTCGGCGCGCGCCATCGGCGGCACCAGGTGGTCGATGAGCGTGGCGTGCACGCGGCGCTTGGCCTGGGTGCCCTCGCCCGGGTCGTTGACCAGGAAGGGGTAGATCAGCGGCAGGTCGCCGAGCGCGGCGTCCGGGCCGCAGGCCGCGGAGAGGCCCGCGTTCTTGCCGGGCAGCCACTCCAGGTTGCCGTGCTTGCCGAGGTGGATCATCGCGTCGGCGCCGAAGCCGCCGTCCGCCGCGGGCGCCGCGATCCAGCGGTACGCCGCCAGGTAGTGGTGCGACGGCGGCAGGTCGGGGTCGTGGTAGATCGCGATGGGGTTCTCGCCGAAGCCGCGCGGCGGCTGGATGAGGATGAGGAGGTTCTCGCGGCGCAGGGCGGCGAGGACGATGTCGCCCTCCGGGTCGCCGCCGTTGCCCACGCGGGACTTGTCCAGGAACATCTCGCCGGGCGGCGGGCCCCAGTGCCCCTCGACCGACGCGCGCAGCTCCGCGGGGAGCGTCGCGTACCAGCGCTTGTAGTCGGCGGCCGGGATGCGCACCGGGTTGGCGGCGAGCTGCTCCTCGGTCAGCCACTCCTGGTCGTGGCCGCCCGCGTCGATGAGCGCGCGGATCAGCTCGTCGCCGTCACCGGAGACCAGACCGGGGAGGTCGGCCTCGGGGCCGAACTCGTACCCCTCGGCGCGCAGCCGCCGCAGGAGCGCGACGGCGGAGGCGGGGGTGTCGAGGCCGACCGCGTTGCCGATGCGGGAGTGCTTCGTCGGGTAGGCGGAGAGGACCAGGGCGAGGCGCTTGTCGGCGGCCGGGATGTGCCTGAGCCGCGCGTGGCGTACGGCGATCCCGGCGACGCGGGCCGCGCGCTCGGCGTCGGCCACGTAGGCGGGCAGACCGTCCTCGTCGATCTCCTTGAAGGAGAAGGGGACCGTGATGAGGCGCCCGTCGAACTCCGGCACCGCGATCTGGCTCGCGGCGTCGAGCGGCGAGACGCCCTCGTCGTTCTCCTCCCAGGCCGAGCGCGATCCGGTCAGGCACAGGGCCTGCAGGATCGGCACGTCGAGGGAGGTCAGCGCGCCCGCGTCCCACGACTCGTCGTCGCCGCCCGCGGAGGCCTCGGCGGGCTTGGTGCCACCGGCCGCGAGCACGGTCGTCACGATGGTGTCGGCGGCGCGGAGCGCGTCGATCAGCTCCGGCTCGGGTGCGCGCAGCGAGGCCACGTACAGCGGCAGGGGCCGGGCGCCGGCGTCCTCGATCGCGCCGCACAGCGCGTCCACGAAGGCGGTGTTGCCGCTCATGTGGTGGGCCCGGTAGTAGAGCACCGCCACGGTCGGGCCGTCGATGTCGCGCGCGGTGCGCTCAAGCGGGCCCCAGGACGGGGCGGGCGCGGGCGGCTCGAAGCCGTGGCCGGTGAGCAGCACGGTGTCGGAGAGGAAGCGGGCCAGCTGCTCCAGGTTGGCGGGGCCGCCGTGCGCGAGATAGGCGTGTGCCTCGGCGGCGATGCCGATCGGCACGGTCGAGGAGGCCATCAGCTGGGCGTCGGGCGCCTGTTCGCCGGTGAGTACGACGACCGGGAGGCCGGTGGCGGTGAGCTGGTCGAGGCCGTCCTGCCAGGCACGGACACCGCCGAGGAGGCGTACGACGACGAGGTCGACGCCGTCGAGCAGGGCGGGCAGCCCGTCGAGGTCGAGGCGGGAGGGGTTGGCGAACCGGTAGTCGACGGGGCCCCCCGCCGCGCGGGCGCTGAGCAGGTCGGTGTCGGAGGTCGACAACAGCAGAAGCATGCGGGCGCAGGCCTTCCTCGGGGTGTCCGCGCCCCGGGTGGTCGTATGGACGGCAGGAGTTCCTGGCTCACCCGGAGGCCGGGTTCACAGTGGCGGGACCGCGCCGGATTCGCACCGGGCTTCCTCCCTCGGGTCCTGGTGGACCCACGCCGTCGCTGGCGTCGACGGACTCGGTGGGAATCCGCCGCCTGCATAGTAAGTCCTGCCCGCCGCGTATGGGGCGGCCACCTGCCAGGACGGCCCGTCTCGGGAGGCGACCGGCCGGATGCGCGTGGGTATGCTCGCCGCCATGCCGCCCACCCGAGCCGCTTCCCCAGACCAGGGCGAATCCCTCATACGTGACCGGGGCGACGCCTGCCCCGGCGCCCTTCGCCTGCACCTCGCCGACGACGGCAGGCTCGCCCGACTCCGGCTGCCCGGCGGGCTGCTGACGTCCCGTCAGGCCGACGTGCTCGGCACCGCGGCGGAGCGTCTTGCCGACGGGAACCTCAGCATCACCTCGCGCGGCAACATCGAGCTGCGCGGCCTCGGCGACGCGTGCGGCGGCGAACTCTCCCGGCTGCTCGCCGACGCGGGCCTGCTGCCCTCCGAACGGCACGAGCGCGTGCGGAACGTCCTCGCGTCCCCGCTCGCGGGAACCGACGGACTCGGCCACGCCGACGTGCAGTTGTGGGTCCGCGAGCTGGACGGACTCCTCTGCGCGCAGGAGTGGACGACGGCGCTATCCGGCCGCTTCCTCTTCGCCCTGGACGACGGGCGCGGAGACCTGGCCGGGATCGGCGCGGATGTGACCTTGATCGCAGAATCGGGCGGGACGGCGGTCGTACGGGTCGGGGGCCCGGCCTTCCGGGTCGCCGCCGCCGACGCCCCGCGCGCCGCCCTCGCCGCCGCGGGCGCCTTCCTCGACGCCGTGCGCGCGGCGGGCAACGGAGCCTGGCGGGTCGCGGAGCTGCCTGCGGGGCAGTCGGTGGACCTGGCCGGAGCGCTGGAGCGGGCGGACGTCGCGGCAGAGCGGGCTGGGCTTGCAGAGCGGGCTGAGGTTACAGGACGGGCTGGGCTTGCAGAGCGGGCTGGGCTTGCAGGACGGGCTGGGCTTGCAGGACGGGCTGAGGTTGCAGAGCGGGCTGAGGTTGCAGGACGGGCTGAGCTCGCAGGACGGGTCGAGGTTGCAGGACGGGCTGAGCGGGCCGAGACCTGGGGGGCGGCCCGCAGCGCCCCGCCCGTCCCCGGCGCCGACGGGCACGCGGTCGCGGTGAACGCCCGCCTCGGCCGGGTGAGCGCCGCCCAGTGGCGAGCCCTGCTCCCGCTGCCCGCCGACGAACTGCGGGTGACCCCGTGGCGCGGCTTCGTGCTCCCCGGCTTCCCCGACGCCGCCGCGGCCCGGGAACGCCTTGCCGTGCTGGCCGACGCCGGATACGTCACCACCCCCGACTCTCCCTGGCTGGGCGTCGGCGCCTGCACCGGCCGCCCCGGCTGTGCCAAGTCCCTCGCCGACGTGCGCGCGGACGTGGTGCCGGGCCCCGGCGGGCTGCCCGTCCACTGGTCCGGCTGCGAACGGCGGTGCGGGCACCCGCGCGGCGACTGGGTCGACGTCCTCGCCACCGGCGACGGGCGGTACGAGGTGACGGTGCGCACCCCCGGCGACGAGCGGGCGCCCGTGACCGGCGGCACCCTGACCGAGCAGGTCACCAGGGCACGTACGACCAAGACGACAACCACGGCCACGAGATGAGCGAGAGCACAGTGTTCGACTACGAGAAGGACGGCGCGGCCATCTACCGCGAGTCCTTTGCCACCATCCGCGCGGAGGCGGACCTCCACGGCCTGCCCGCCGACGTCAGCCAGGTCGCGGTCCGGATGATCCACGCCTGCGGCATGGTCGACCTCGTGAAGGATCTCGCCTTCAGCCCGCGGGTGATCGCCGACGCCCGCAAGGCGCTGCGCGACGGCGCGCCGATCCTCTGCGACGCGAACATGGTCGCGAGCGGCGTCACGCGCAAGCGGCTGCCCGCCGACAACGACGTGATCTGCACGCTCGCCGACCCGTCCGTACCGGACCTCGCGGCTCAGCTCGGCACCACCCGCAGCGCCGCCGCCCTCGAACTGTGGCGCGACCGCCTCGAAGGCTCCGTCGTCGCCATCGGCAACGCGCCCACCGCGCTCTTCCGCCTCCTGGAGATGATCGAGGAGGGCGCGCCGCGCCCGGCCGCCGTCCTCGGCATCCCGGTCGGCTTCGTGGGCGCCGCCGAGTCCAAGGACGCGCTGGCCGCACACCACTCCGGTCTGGAGTACCTGGTCGTACGGGGGCGTCGCGGCGGCAGCGCGATGGCCGCGGCGGCGATCAACGCGATTGCGAGCGAGGCGGAGTGAACACCGAGACCACCCAGGGGACAGTGAAACCCGAGACCACCCACGGGAAGCTGTACGGGGTCGGCCTCGGCCCCGGCGACCCGTCGCTGATGACCCTGCGCGCCGTCGAGGTGATCGCGGCGGCCGACGTCGTCGCCTATCACTCGGCGCGGCACGGCCGGTCCATCGCCCGCTCGATCGCCGCCGCGCACCTGCGCGCCGACCACATCGAGGAGGCGCTGGTCTACCCCGTCACCACGGAGAACACCGACCACCCCGGCGGCTACCGGGGTGCCCTCGACGACTTCTACGAGGAGGCCGCGGCCCGCCTCGCCGTCCACCTCGACGCGGGCCGCACGGTCGCCGTCCTCGCCGAGGGCGACCCGCTCTTCTACGGCTCCTACCAGCACATGCACAAGCGCCTCGCGCACCGCTACCCGACCGAGGTGATTCCCGGCGTCACCTCGGTGAGCGCCGCCGCGGCCCGCCTCGGGGAGCCGCTGGTGGAGGCCGAGGAGGTCCTCACGGTGCTGCCCGGCACGCTCCCGGAGGAGGAGCTCGCCGCGCGCCTCGCGGCGACGGACTCGGCGGTCGTCATGAAGCTGGGCCGCACGTTCTCCAAGGTGCGCGGCGCCCTGGAGAGCGCGGGCCGCCTCGACGAGGCCCGGTATGTCGAGCGGGCCACCATGGCAGGGGAGCGCACCGGCAGGCTGGCCGACGTGGATCCGGAGTCGGTGCCGTACTTCTCCGTGGCGGTGCTGCCGAGCCGGGTGGCGCCGCTGACCGGCGGCCCCGCGCCCGAGCCGGTGGCACAGACCGCGGAGCGCGGCGAGGTCGTCGTGGTCGGCACCGGTCCCGCGGGCCCGCTGTGGCTCACCCCCGAGTCGCGCGGCGCGCTCGCCGCCGCCGACGACCTGGTCGGCTACACCACGTACGTCGACCGGGTGCCGCACCGCCCCGGACAGCGGCGGCACGGCTCCGACAACCGGGTGGAGTCCGAACGCGCCGAGTTCGCGCTTGAGCTGGCGCGGCGCGGGCGTCGGGTGGCCGTCGTGTCGGGCGGCGACCCGGGCGTCTTCGCGATGGCCACGGCGGTCCTGGAGGCGGCCTCGCAGGACGCGTACGCGGACGTTCCGGTCCGGGTGCTGCCCGGTGTGACGGCCGCGAACGCGGCGGCGGCCCTGGCGGGGGCCCCGCTCGGCCACGACTACGCGACGATCTCCCTCTCCGACCGGCTCAAGCCCTGGGAGGTCATCGCGGAGCGGCTCGCGGCGGCCGCCGCCGCGGATCTCGTCCTCGCGCTCTACAACCCGGGCTCGCGCAGCCGCACCTGGCAGGTGGGCAAGGCGCGGGAGCTGCTCCTCGAGCATCGGACCCCCGACACCCCGGTCGTGCTCGGCCGGGACGTCGGAGGTCCCGAGGAGAGCGTGCGGATCGTACGCCTCGGTGACCTCGACCCGGCCGACGTCGACATGCGCACGCTCCTGATCGTCGGCTCCTCCCAGACCCAGTGGGTCAGGCGCCGCGGGGGCAAGGAACAGATCGTATGGACACCGCGGCGGTATCCCGAGGGGTGACACCCGCTCGGGTGTCGCCCGCGGGTGCGTGGTGGCTGGTCGCGCGGTTCCCCGCGCCCCTTACGGGGCGCGGACCCGTGCTTTCAGGGGCGCGGGGAACCGCGCGATCAACCACGACGCGCCCGTACCCGACCACGCACCCAGGCAACCGCTTCCTCCGGCGTGGCGACGCCGGTGACCCCCTCCGGCCGGGCGGGCCGCCGAACGACCACGACGGGAACCCCCGCCTCGCGCGCGGCGACAAGCTTCGGTGCTGTCGCCGCGCCGCCGCTGTCCTTCGTCACCACGACGTCGATGCGGTGCGTACGGAGCAGCTCACGTTCCCCGTCGAGGGTGAACGGCCCCCGGTCGAGGAGGACCTCCATGCGGGCCGGGTACGGCGGCTCGGGGGCGTCGACGGAACGTACGAGGAACCACAGGGCGGCCAGGTCGGCCCGGTCGGGGCCCGCGAACGCGGCGAGCCCGAGGCGGCCCGTGGTGAGGAAGACCCGCTCGCCGAGCGCGGGCAGCGCCCGGGCCGCCTCGGCCAGGGAGCCGACCGGGTGCCAGTCGTCCCCCGCACCCGCGACCCAGCCGGGGCGGCGCAGGGCGAGCAGGGGAACATGGGCGGTGGCGGCGGCCTTCGCCGCGTTGAACGAGATCGTCCCGGCGAAAGGATGGGTGGCGTCGATGAGCGCGTCCACGTGGTGCTCGGCCAGCCACGCCGCGAGCCCCTCGGCCCCGCCGAAGCCGCCGACGCGGACCTCGCCGGGCGGCAGCCGGGGCGCGGCGACCCGGCCCGCCAGGGAACTGGTCACCCGCAGTGACTCGTCGCCCGCGAGGAGCCCCGCCAGACGGCGGCCCTCGGTCGTTCCTCCCAGAATCAGTACGTGCACGGAGTTCGGTTTCCTTCATGAGTGAGGCAAAGGGCGGACGCGGCGCCCAACTCAAGCACACCGGTCTGCGGCCCGGCTGGACGACCGGAGCCTGTGCGACCGCGGCCACCACGGCCGCGTACACGGCCCTGCTCACCGGCGACTTCCCCGACCCGGTGACCATCACGCTGCCCAAGGGCCAGACGCCCGCCTTCGCGCTTGCCGCCGAGGAGCTCGGCGCCACCCACGCCATGGCGGGCATCGTCAAGGACGCGGGCGACGACCCGGACGTCACGCACGGCGCGCTGGTGCGGTCCACGGTGCGGCGGCTGCCCGCCGGTGCGGGCGTCGTCTTCCGGGCGGGCCCCGGCGTGGGCACCGTCACCCGTCCCGGGCTGCCCCTCGACGTCGGAGAGCCCGCCGTCAACCCGGTGCCGCGGCAGCTGATGCGGGACCACGTGGCGCTGGTGGCCGAGCGCGCCGGGGTCACGGCGGACGTCGAGATCACGATCTCCGTCGACCACGGCGAGGAGATCGCCCGGTCCACCTGGAACCCGCGCCTCGGCATCCTCGGCGGGCTCTCCATCCTCGGGACGACCGGCATCGTCGTCCCCTACTCCTGCTCGGCGTGGATCGACTCGATCCGGCGCGGCGTGGACGTGGCGCGGGCGGTGGGGCGCACGCATGTCGCCGGGTGCACGGGGTCGACGTCGGAGAAGACCGTCGTCGCCGAGTACGGGCTGCCGGAGGACGCTCTCCTCGACATGGGGGACTTCGCGGGCGCCGTCCTGAAGTACGTACGTCGTCACCCCGTCGACCGTCTCACCGTCTGCGGCGGCTTCGCCAAGCTGTCGAAGCTCGCGGCGGGCCACCTGGACCTGCACTCGGCCCGCTCCCAGGTCGACAAGGGCTTCCTCGCGGAGCTCGCCCGCCGCGGCGGCGCCTCGGCCGAGCTGGCCGGACAGGTCGCCGCCGCCAACACGGGCCTGGCCGCGCTGCAGTTGTGCGCCGCGGCCGACGTGCCGCTCGGCGACCTGGTGGCCGTGACGGCACGCGACGAGGCGCTCGCGGTGCTCCGGGGCGCTCCGGTCGCGGTGGACGTCATCTGCATCGACCGGGCGGGGACGGTGGTGGGCCGCAGCGGGGTCCGCGCCCCGTAGGGCCCCGCAAGGGATCGTCAGGGGCGCGGGGAACCGCGCGGCCAGCCACGGACGGGTCGCAGCCCGCGAACAGCCCTTGCGAGCGGAGTGGTCGTGCTCTGTCAGGGGACGGGGAGCTGGGTCAGGGGCGCGGGGAACTGCGCGGCCAGCCACGGACGACGGTCCCTGCAAGCGCCGCGTTCAGCAGGCGTGACGGTCCCGGTCCGCCGAGTACAGGTGGCTGTCGCGGAACTGTGAGGCGCCCAGCGTCCGCCCCACCATGATGACGGCGGTCCGTACGATCCCCGCCTCCTTGACCTGGCCCGCGATGGACTCCAGCGTGCCGCGCAGGATCACCTCGTCGGGGCGGCTCGCGAGGGCGACCACGGCCGTGGGGCAGTCGGCGCCGTAGTGGGGCAGGAGCTCGTCGACCACGCGGTCGACGTAGCCCGTGGCCAGGTGCAGGACGAGCAGGGCGCCGCTGCGGCCGAGCGTGGCCAGGTCCTCGCCCTCGGGCATGGCCGTCGCCCGCTGGGCGACGCGCGTGAGGATGACGGTCTGGCCGACGGTCGGCACGGTCAGCTCCCGCTTCAGCGCGGCCGCCGCGGCGGCGAACGCCGGGACGCCCGGCACCACTTCGTAGGGCACCCCGGCCGCGTCGAGCCGCCGCATCTGCTCGGCGACCGCACTGAACACGGACGGGTCGCCCGAGTGCAGACGCGCCACGTCGAGGCCCTGCTCGTGCGCGTGCACCAGCTTCTCGACGATCTGGTCCAGGTTGAGCTGGGCGGTGTCCACGAGCTGCGCCCCGTCCGGGCATTCGGCGAGCAGTTCGCGCGGCACCAGGCTGCCCGCGTACAGGCAGACCTGGCAGGCGGCGATCCGCCGCGCGCCGCGGACCGTGATCAGGTCGGCGGCGCCGGGACCCGCGCCGATGAAGTACACGGTCATCTCTGGTCAACTCCTGCTGTTCTGTGAGCTGTTCTGTGAGCTGTTCTGTTAGCTGTGCTGTGGCTTGGTGACGGACCATTGGGTGACCGGCATGGCCTGCCGCCAGCCGGTGAAGCCGCCGACGGGGACGGCCTGCGCGACCGCGAGCCGCACCAACTCGCCGCCGTGGCGCCGGTACCACTCGGTGAGCAGCGCCTCGGACTCCAGCGTGACGGTGTTGGCGACGAGGCGTCCGCCGGGCGGCAGCGCGGCCCACCCCGCGTCGAGGAGGCCGGGCGCGGTGAGGCCGCCGCCGATGAACACGGCGTCCGGCGTGGGGAGTCCGGTCAGCGCGGCGGGCGCGGCGCCGGTGACGACGCGCAGCGCGGGCACGCCGAGCCGCTCGGCGTTGCGGGTGATGCGTTCCGCGCGCACGGCGTTCTTCTCGACGGTGACGGCACGGCACGAGGGGTGCGCGCGCAGCCACTCCACGGCGATCGAGCCGGAGCCGCCGCCCACGTCCCAGAGGAGTTCGCCGGGGGCGGGCGCGAGCGCGGCGAGCGTGGCGGCGCGGACGTAGCGCTTGGTGAGCTGCCCGTCGTTCTCGTACGCGGCGTCGGGCAGCCCCGGCACGGCGCCGAGGCGCAGTGCGTCGGGCGCGCGCAGGCACTCGACGGCGACGACGTTCAGGGCGTCGCCGGGCGCGTGCGACCAGGTGTCGGCGGTGCCCTCGTACGACGACTCGGCCTCGCCGCCGAGCTGTTCGAGGACGCGCAGCCGGCTCGGGCCGAAGCCGCGCTCGCGCAGCAGGGCGGCGACCTCACCGGGCGAGGCCGCGTTCGCGCTGAGCACGAGGACGCGGCGCCCGTCGTGCAGCGCGGCGGCGAGCCGCGCGGCCGGGCGGCCGACGAGCGTGACGACCTCGATGTCCTCGACCGGCCAGCCGAGGCGCGCGCAGGCGAGGGAGACGGCGGACGGGTGCGGCAGCACGCGCAGCGCGGCGGCGCCCAGTTCCTCGGTCAGGGCCCGCCCGATCCCGTAGAACATCGGGTCGCCGCTGGCGAGTACGGCGATGCGGCGCCCCGCGTGGGCGGCGAGCAGGCCGGGCACGGCGGGCCGCAGCGGCGAGGGCCAGGCCACGCGCTCGCCCGTGCAGATGCCCGCGGGCAGCAGGTCGAGCTGGCGTGGGCCGCCGATCAGGACGTCGGCGTCGGAGAGGGCCGCGCGCGACGGCGCGGGGAGCCCGTCCCAGCCGTCGGCCCCGATGCCGACGACGGTGACGGCCGGTATGCCTGTGGCGGGTGCGGGGGTCACTGCTGGTACCTGACCTCGGGGTTCGGGAAGGGCTGCGCAGCCGCACTCTACTGGTGACCGGGCGGCGTACCCTTATTGCGAACCACTTGCAATAAGCCGTGCGGCCGTTCCGCGCGGCCCTCTGGGCAGAAAGGCCAAACCGCTATGGGCTCTCCGGTGGTGCTCGGCATCGAGTCGTCCTGCGACGAGACGGGCGCGGGCCTCGTCCGCGAGGGGCGGCTGCTCGGCCACGCGGTGGCGTCGAGCATGGACGAGCACGCCCGCTACGGCGGCGTCGTCCCGGAGATCGCCGCCCGCGCCCACGTCCACGCGTTCACCCCGGTGGTCCGCCGGGCGCTGGACGAGGCGGGCCTGCGGATGTCCGACATCGGCGCGGTCGCCGTGACCACGGGCCCCGGCCTCTCCGGCGCCCTCCAGGTCGGGCTCGCGGGCGCGAAGAGCCTCGCGTACGCCCTGGACGTCCCGCTGTACGGCGTGCACCACCTCGCCGGGCACGTCGCCGCCGACACCCTGGAGCACGGCCCGCTGCCCGACCCCTGCATGGTCCTGATCGTCTCGGGCGGCCACACCTCGCTCCTCCTCGTACGCGACCTGGCGCGCGACCCGATCGTCCACCTCGGGGACACCCTCGACGACGCCGCGGGAGAGTGCTTCGACAAGGTGGCGCGGGTCTTCGGGCTGCCCTACCCGGGCGGTCCGGCCATCGACCGGGCGGCGCGGCAGGGCGACCCGGCCGCCGTGTCCTTCCCGCGCCCGCTGACCGGGCCGCGCGACCTCCCGTACGCCTTCTCCTTCTCCGGCCTGAAGACGGCCGCCGCACGCTGGGCCGAGAGCCACGCCGGGCGGCCCCTGCCGGTCGCCGACGGCGCGGCCTCGCTCCAGGAGGCCGTGGCCGACGTGCTCACCCGCAAGGCGGTCGCGGCCTGCCGCGAGCACGGCGTCGGCACGCTGGTCGTGGTCGGCGGCGTCGCGGCGAACTCACGCGTGCGCGCCCTCGCCGAGGAGCGCTGCCGGGCGGCGGGCGTCACGCTGCGGGTCCCGCCGCTGCGCCTGTGCACCGACAACGGAGCGATGATCGCGGCGGTCGGCGACCTCCTGGTGCGCGCGGGCGCGCGGCCCGCGCCCCTGAACGTCTCCATCGACCCTTCGGCCCCGCTGGAGTTCGCCTCGCTCAACCCGGTCGGGCTGATGGGGCGGGCACGGGCGGCAGCCGCGTGACGACGAGGACGGCAGCCGCGTGACGCCGCGGGCGGCAGCCGCGTGACGACGAGGGCGCGCGACCGAGAGGGCGCCGCTCGCGCCGGTCAGAGGCGTCCCGACCGCCGCTCCCGCAGCAGCAGCCACGCCAGGTGGATCCCGCCCACGACCCCGGTGACCACGCCCACCGGCAGGATCGCCGAGCCCGAGATCCGCTGGGTGGCCCAGTCCGCGGTGGCCACCAGGGCCGCGCCGAGCCACGCGGCGGGCAGCACGTTCGGGCCGGGGAAGCGGGTGATGCGGCGGGCCAGTTGCGGCGCGGCCAGGGCCACGAACGGGATCGGCCCGGACGCGGCGACCGCCATCGCGGTCAGGCCCGTGCCCGCGGCAAGCAGCGTGAGGCGGGTGCGCTCGGGGTGGATGCCGAGCGCGGACGCGCTGTCGTCGCCCATCTCCAGGAGCGTGAGTCTGCGTACGTGCGCGAGGACCACCGGCACCAGGAGCACGAGGCCCACGGCCGCGATCCGTACGTCGCTCCAGCCGCGGCCGTTCAGCGAGCCGATCATCCACGTGGCGGCCTGCGCCGCCTTGCCGATCTCCGCGCGTACGTAGAGGTAGCTGGTCACCGAGCCGATCACCGCCGACACGCCGATCCCGACGAGCACGAGCCGGTAGCCGTGCACGCCCCGCTTCCAGGCGAGCAGGTAGACCGCCGCCGCGGTCGCGAAGCCGCCGCAGACCGCGTCGAGGGCCGTCTGCGGGGCGCCCGCGTCGAGCACGATGATCGCGACGAGCGCGCCCGCCGACGCGCCGCTGCCGAACCCGATGATGTCCGGGCTGCCCAGCGGGTTGCGCGAAAGGGACTGGAAGACCGCGCCCGCCATGCCCATCGCGAAGCCGACGAGCAGACCGTCGAGGGCACGCGGCAGCCGCAGGTCGACGACGACGAACTCCGCGCCCGGCGGCCCGTTCCCGGCCAGCAACCGGGGCCTGCCCGCCCCGACTCCGCCAGGCCGGAACCCGGGTCCACCCACCCCTCCGGCGACTTCCTGCCCGAACCCGCCCTCAGCCCCATCCTCCAGACCCTGGCCTCCCGCGTCTCCACCGCCACCGAGGACGAACTCCCCGTACTCCTTGAGGAGTTCTGGAGCGACGTCGAGTCGCGGGGCGGCACCCCGCTCGTCGAACCGCTCGACGGCGACCCCGGGCACCGTGCCGTCACGTTCCTGTGGCGCGGCCACCGGGCGACACGGCAGGTCCTGCTCCTCGCCAACCGCCTCGTCGACCGCGGCACGCTCGCCGACGCCCTGCTGACCGCGCTGCCCCGCACGGACGTCTGGTACCTCACCCTCCGGCTGCGCGCCGACCACCGCGGCACGTACCGCATGGCCGCCGACCTCTCGCCCGGTGACGTACCGACCGCCCCCGATGCCCAGCAGGTCCGGCTGCACGCCCTGTCGGGATACGCGGCCCACGACCCGCTCAACCCCCACCGGATCGGCGACCGTTGGAGCCGCCCGGACGGATCGGTCTTCGCGCTGCCCGACGCGCCCCCGCAACCGTGGACCGGACGGGGCGGCACCGTCCCGCGCGGTCGCGTCGAGCGGCACCGGCTGCCCGCGGGCGCGCTCGGCGCCGAGCGCGACGTCTGGGTCCACCTCCCGCCGGGCGGCCCGCGGCCCGACAGCCCCGTCCTCGTCCTGTGCGACGGAGACATGTGGTTCGGCCGACTCGCCCTCCAGGACACCCTGGACGCCCTCGTCGCCGACCGCGCCGTATCCCCGCCCGTCGTCCTCGCGCCCGACGCGGTCGACCTGCGCACCCGCTGGCAGGACCTCACCGCCCGCGACGTGTACGTGGCGTTCCTCGCCGACGAGGTGCTGCCCTGGGCGGCCGGACGCTGGCCGCTGACCACCGAGCAGGACCGCACCGTCGTCGCGGGCCAGAGCCTCGGCGGCCTCACCTCCTTGTACGCGGCCCTGCGCCGCCCCGACCGGTTCGGCGCGGTCATCGCCCAGTCCGCGTCCCTGTGGTGGCGGCCCGGACTGCCGCACGGCGTGCCGAAGTCGATGGCCGCGGAGGACACGCCGTGGCTCGTCGAACGCTTCGCCGACGAGACGCGCCACCCGCACCGGCGGGTCCACCCGCACCGGCGGGTCCACCCGCACTTGCGGGCCCACTCGCACCTGCGGGTCCACCTCGACGTCGGGCTCCACGAGGGCGCGATGGTCGACCACAGCCGCCTCCTGCACGCGACCCTGGCCGCGCGCGACCACACCGTGACCCGCACCGAGTACAACGGCGGTCACGACTACGCCTGTTGGCGCGGCGGACTCGCGGACGGCCTGGTGTCCCTGCTGACCCCCTGAGCCCCATCTCCCCGAGGAGTCGTACGCGCATGCCCCGCACCCTCACCAGCCGCACCCTCACCAGCCGCGCCGCCACCAGCCGCGCCGCCCACCGCATCACCGCCCCCACCGCTCCCACCGCCGCCGTCCTCTCCGGCGTTCTCCTCCTGGCAGGCTGCGGCGCCGGGGACGACAAGAACGACGCCGAGGGCGGCGCCAAGGGAAAGTCCGCGGACACCAGAACCGTCACCGACGCCGACGGCAAGTCCGTGCGAGTGCCCACGGACCCGAAGAAGGTCGTCACCCTCAGCGAACCCACCCTCGACGCCGCCCTCGCGCTCGGCGTCCAGCCGATCGGCGCCACCGCGGGCCGCGGCCAGCAGGGAATATCCACCTACCTCGCCGACAAGGCGGGCAAGGCCGAGGTCGTGGCGAGCGTCGCCGAACCCGACCTGGAGAAGCTCGCGGCCCTCCAGCCCGACCTGATCCTGCTCGACGAGACGGTCGGCGCCAAGCGCGTCGTCGACAAACTGAAGTTCATCGCGCCGACCGTCGTCACCGCGAAGCTCAACGAGGACTGGAAGAAGTCCTTCACCGCGACCGCGGACGCCCTCGGCAAGAAGACCCGGGCGGCGAGCGTGCTGAACGGCTTCGACGACGAAGTGGCGTCCGCCAGGAAGAAGTTGGGGGCCGATCAGCACGCCGTGACCAGCGTCGTCCGCTGGCAGAACGGTGCCGCGTCGGTCGTCGGCAAGGGCAGGGGGCACGTCGGTTCCACCCTGGCGGCGCTCGGCCTGCGACGTCCGGCGGACCAGCGGGGCGAGAGCGCGGGGCACAGCGAGCCCGTCAGTCTGGAGAAGCTCTCGACCATCGACGGCGATTGGCTGTTCTTCGGCGCGCTCGGCGACAGGGCGGCGGGCGAGAAGGCGTACGGGGAGGCCGAGAAGGTGGCGAACTTCACGAAGTTGAAGGCCGAGAAAAGGGGGCACGTGGTCGTCATCGAGGGCTCGGCGTGGAACAGTGCGGGCGGGCCCCTGGCGGCGCGCAGGGTCCTCGACGACGTGTCCGGAGCGCTCTCGAAGTGACCTGAGGACGCGACCTGGCAACGGTCCCGAAACCCTCCTCGCCGGCCGGTGTCGAGGGTGGCGTCCGTGTCGCTGTTGGGCTGAACGGGTGATTTGGCGTAAGAATTGCCCGGTGCAGAGAACAAGTACGAGCCAGGACGGGGTGGGCAAGTGAGTAGCAGTCAGCGCCACGACGTCACCGATGAACAGTGGGAAGGGCTCGCCCAGGTCGTACCGCTGCGCAGCCGCAACGAATGGCCTTCGTGGCCCGGGCACCGCGCGCTGCCCGACGCGGAGACCGAGACGCGACGCCGCTTCGTGGTGATGCGGGTCAACGTCTTCTCGGACGCCCGCGAGGTCGCCGAGACCGTGATGGCGCAGATCCCGGTCCTGCTCGACCTGACCGGTGCGGAGACCGAAGTGGCCAAGCGCGTCCTGGACTTCAGCAGCGGTGTGGTCCTCGGCCTCGGCTGCGGCATGCACCGGGTCGACAAGAACGTGTTCCTTCTCGCCCCGCCCGGCACGGAGGTGCAGGGTCTGGTGGACGCGGTCGCGCGGGGGTGGGGGGTGGCGGTGCTCGTGTGGGGGCGGGCGTAGGCAGGGGGGGTGGGGGGGGGGGCGGGGGGGGACCCCGGCCCGAC